>VGBN01000007.1 GCA_016870455.1 Actinomycetota bacterium
ACTATAAAGATTTAGCAGAGTTAGCACTCGAGTTGGGCGAGGATGTATATGATTGGATTTTAACTGGCGGTGAAGATCATTTTTTCATTGCCACAGTATCTGCCAGCAATGCCAATGAAACACTTGGAATCCAAGTTGGTAGGGTGGAAAAAGGTTCAGGAGAGGTGTTGCTAGATGGTGCCGAGGTTAAAAAAACTGGGTACCAGCACTTTTAATTAACGATAAACCCGGCCAGCTTTAAGGCAGGATGCGCAGACATTCTTACGCTTGCTCTGACCGTTTGTGAAGGTGCGAATCTTTTGAATATTTGGATTCCAACGTCGACGGGTGGCTCGTTTTGAGTGAGAGACGTTATTGCCAAAGCTTGGGGCTTTGCCACATATATCGCAGACTGATGACACTGTTCCCACTCCTTAAATAATTGATTTAATCCCTTACTAGAGGCGAAAGATTACCTTGCTGGCCATTAATTGGCTAATCGGGTGGGTAGTTACGCACAGATTCGCACTACTCATTAGATACTTCCACTATGGCCAATCTTTCAACCCGGTTAACAAAGATCGTGGGCGATCGAACTGCGCAAGTTTTAGAGAAATCTTTTGGTATCACAACAATTAATGAGCTACTCAGGCATTATCCACGTCGGTATGTGGTGCGCGGTGAGTTAACAGATATCTCAACTTTGGTTGCAGAGGATGAGGTAACAATTTTGGCTCAAATAGAGGCGGTCAAACTTCGACGCGCAAATGGGAAAAACATACTTGAGGTAGTAGTTACTGATGGTAGTGCAAACCTCTCATTGACTTTTTTTAATCAAGCCTGGCGGGAAAAGGATTTAAAGGCAGGAAGAGTTGGTTTGTTTGCCGGAAAAGTTGGAGTATTTAAGGGTAAGCGACAACTTTCACATCCAGATTATCACTTGATTCCAGATGGTGAGGATGTTGATGCAGCAGTTGCTGAGTTTGCTGGCAAGTATCTTCCGGTATATCCAGCTACGGCAAAACTACCTTCCTGGAAGATCATGCAATGCATGCGATTAGCACTTGATGCACAGCAGGATTTACCTGATTACCTTCCTAGGGAAATTATCGAAGAGTTTAAATTTCCATCCTTAAAAGAGGCCTTCTTTGATATTCACCAACCAGCTGATTTGGAGAGAGCAGAAAATGCTCGCCTGCGTTTAACCTTTGATGAGGCGCTTTTGTTACAACTACTCCTTGGCCAACGACGGATTCAAATCGGTGAATTAAGTACAAAGTCCAGAACCCCGAATACACCAAGATTGGTATCGGCCTTTGAAAAGCTACTACCTTTTGAATTTACCGCCGGTCAGGTAGAGGTCAATAATCAGATTGAAAATGATTTATCAAATAAATTTCCAATGCATCGTCTATTACAAGGTGAGGTGGGGTCTGGAAAGACTGTAGTTGCATTACGTGCGATGCTTTCGGTGGTTGACTCAGGTGGACAAGCAGCACTGCTTGCGCCAACTGAGGTATTAGCACAGCAGCATTATCGGACAATTACTAAATTGTTAGGAGATCTAGCACTCGGCGGAACTTTACATGCAGATGCGATCGCAACCTCAGTTGAATTATTAACAGGTTCTTTATCATCTGCTGAAAAAAGATTAATTCATTCCAGACTAGCTAGTGGTCAGACTGGAATTGTGATTGGAACTCACGCCCTAATCTCCGATGGGGTTGAGTTTAATGATCTTGGATTAGTTGTCGTTGATGAACAACATAGGTTTGGGGTTGAGCAGCGTGATGCCCTTAGGATGAAAGCAAAACAACCACCACATCTTTTAGTTATGACTGCAACGCCAATTCCTAGAACGGTAGCAATGACAGTTTTTGGGGACTTAGATATCTCAACTTTAAAAGAGTTGCCTAGTGGTAGATCAACCATCACTACACATGTAATTCCAGTGCTAGAAAAACCTCATTACCTTGAGCGAGCATGGCAGCGAGTCAAAGAGGAGGTAATGAAAGGCTTTCAGGTCTACATAGTTGCGCCTAGAATTGAAAATCCACATAAAAAGTTAACTGAGCGAGAAATTTTGGCTGCTCAACTACTTGGCGAAGAGTTTTTGGATAATGAAGAAATGGTTGCAGTACTGGAGTTAGCACCACAGTTAGCAAGTGGCGCACTTGCTGGGTTAAAGATTGCAGTGTTGCATGGCAAGCAAAGTAGTGAGGTTAAAGATCAAACTATGAGTGCCTTTGCAAAGGGAGAGATTCAAGTATTAGTTGCTACAACAGTAATTGAGGTTGGTGTGGATGTACCTAACGCATCAATGATGGTGATTATGGATGCTGACAGATTTGGAGTATCACAACTTCATCAATTACGTGGTCGAGTTGGTCGAGGCAGTGCTCCTGGATTATGTTTACTAGTAAGTGGTGCGGCTGAGGATTCACCAAGTATGCAGCGCTTGGCTGCGGTGGCGACTACATTAGATGGCTTTGAGTTAGCAAGGATTGATCTAGAGCAGCGAAAAGAAGGAGATGTCTTAGGTAGATCCCAATCCGGAGGACGTTCCCACTTAAGATTACTAAGAGTGTTAAGAGATGAAGCGTTGATTGATAAAGCGCGAACGGTCTCAAACCAGCTCTTAAAAAATGACCCAGCTCTAAACAACCTGCCAGCGCTTAAGCAAGAGGTTGAAAAACTTAAAGAGGATGAATCAGCAAGATTTATGGATAAATCATGAGTATGCGAATAATTGCAGGTATTGGAAAGGGACGAAAACTGCACTCACCACCTTCCATTACTAGACCGACATCCGATCGTGCTCGTGAGGGTTTATTCTCTTCTTTGATATCAACATTTGGCAGTTTAGATGATTTAAATTTTCTTGATTTATTTGCTGGATCTGGCGCTGTAGGTGTTGAAGCCTTATCCCGGGGTGCTGGTCTAGTTGATGCAGTAGAAAGCAATCCAAATACTGCCAAGGTGTGCGAGAAAAATTTTGCAATGATTGCTGGCATAGATGGCGTTGGAAGCTTTAAGGTACATGAAGAAACTGTTTTTGAGTTTTTAAATCACAGTGCAAAATCTCCTTATGAGATTATTTATATTGATCCGCCTTATGAGGTCTCAAATACTGAAGTTGAAAAAATCCTAAAGAAAATTCTCGCTCAGGGATTGCTAAGTAAATTTGGAGTAGTAGCAATTGAACGTGATGCAAAGGTGAGGCCATTTGCCTGGCCGGTGGGTTTATCGGAAGTCAAAGTTCGCTCCTATGGCGCAGGTGCTATTCACTACGGCGCATTAGGTGAGCCCAATTAGAGTAAAAATGGCTTACTCAGCAATTACTTGCTAGCGTTTTACTCATGAGACGTGTTGTATGTCCGGGGTCATTTGATCCGATTACAAACGGGCACCTAGATATTGTTGCTCGAGCTTGCAGTTTGTTTGATGAGGTTGTTATTGCTGTGTTGGTCAATCAAACCAAGAGCTCACTCTTTACTGTTGATGAGAGAATTCAGATGATTAAAGAGGTCACAAGTAGATTTAGCAATATCAAGGTTGATTCTTGGAGTGGTTTGTTAGTTGATTACTGCCGTGCGAATAAGATTCCAACTATTGTAAAAGGACTTCGTGCAGTGAGCGATTTTGACTATGAATTGCAAATGAGTCAGGTAAATCTACAGTTGCAAGGGGTTGAAACCTTATTTATGTCGACAGCTCCAGCACACTCCTTCTTGTCATCCTCATTGGTAAAAGAGATTGCTAGCTATGGTGGTGATGTCTCTGCCTATATACCAGCAGCGATTGTGGATAAGTTGAAATCAAGAGTAAAGCGGAAGGAAATATAATGGATGCAGTTGAGAATTTAGAGGCAGCTATCGCCATTGTTGAAGAGGCACGTTCGGTGCCACTTTCTGCATCATGTGTACTAAATAGAAGTGAGATGTTACAACTACTTGATCAGATCAAGGCCTCCTTTCCAAGTGATTTAGCCAAAGCAATTTCAATTTTGCGGGATAAGGATGGAATTATCGAGGATGCTCATAAACAGGCTGATTCAATAATTGCTCAGGCAAGAGATGAGGTTGCAAGGTTGGTAGAACAAACCACCATTGTGTCCAATGCTAGAAAAGAGGCAAATCGAATTCTTACTGAGGCAAATGCTGAGGGTAAGAAAAATCAGGCGGAAATAGATGAGTATGTGGATGCCAGACTTGCCACTCTTGAGGTTATTTTAAATAAAACCTTGGATGTAATCAGCAAGGGTAGAGATCAATTAGGTGGAGTTGAAACTAAGCACGCACTCTCTGATCTAAATAAGTAACTTTATGGCACGTTCAATTTACCTGTTTAATACCCATGACTTACCACATCGTGCAGGTGAAATGCGTGAGTATCAATTAGATCTTAGGGTGCCAGAGGCGGTTGGGGTGGAGTTGCTCTCAGTAAAGCGTGATGAAATTATTGAGGTGGATCTGCGGGTGCAGTCAGTTGATGAAGGAGTGCTTGCAACTGGACGTGTAGTTGCCACTGCAACTGGTGAGTGCACTAGATGTCTTGCTCCAATAAGTTGGCCAATCGATGAGAACTTTACCGAGCTTTACTACTACGAGCTTTCGAGTAGTAGATCAACAAATAAGCGAGGGGCAAAATCAAAAATCGATAAGGATGCTGATCTTGATTTAGATGAAGATGATCTAAGTTTTATGGTTGGCGATGATATAGATCTAGAACCTGCCATTCGAGATGCGGTGATATTGAATCTTGCGGTTAATCCTTTATGTAACGAGGATTGTCCAGGAGTTGCGCAAAAGCAGGGTGAAAATTGGCAGTATCTTTCAGCAGACCAAGACCAAACCCCAATCGATGAAAGGTGGGCTGGGCTGAAGGATTTCCCGCTTAAAAACTAATCGTTTTTACAAGTTTCAAGTTTTCATAGATAATTCTCACCTTGCACAATTTTAAATAATTAAGGAGTGAAGGATCATGCCAGTACCAAAGCGAAAAATGTCGCGAGCACGCACTCGCTCTCGCCGCAGCATGTGGAAAACAACTCCTGCAAATCTTGCAACTTGTGAGCAATGCCAACAGCCAAAGTTGCAACACACCGCATGTCTAACTTGTGGCACTTACAACCGTCGACAGGTTTTAGAGGTCTGATCTGTACTCTGGCCTAACCGAGCAACTCGGGATATCGGTTAAGGAAGAGTTGCTTGAACTTGCATTAACTCACCGTTCATTTTCTTATGAAGCAGGTGGTATTCCAACCAATGAAAGATTGGAATTTCTTGGCGACTCAGTCTTGGGATTAGTTGTTACTGATGAGCTATATAAAAGATTTCCTGACTTAGATGAGAGCAGATTAAGTCCACTCAGATCTGGAGTGGTCAACATGCGAGCATTGGCTCAAATTGCTCGAGATTTAAAGCTAGGTGAATATTTGAGAATTGGAAAAGGTGAAGAGGCAACAAATGGACGTGATAAAAATTCTATTTTGGCAGATTCACTTGAAGCTTTAGTTGGAGCAATTTATTTGCAACACAACTACCCAAAAACTGCAGAGATTGTTCTGAAATGGATTACGCCAGCCCTTGATTCAGTCTCAACGCTTGGGGCGGCTTTGGATGGAAAAACCGCATTGCAAGAGATGGCATCAACTCTAAATTTACCCTCACCTGAGTATGAGATTAATGAATCCGGACCAGATCATGATAAAAGTTTTATCGCAGTAGCCATTGTTGGTGGCGAAAAGTTTCCAAGCGGAGATGGCAAGAGCAAGCGCGAAGCAGAGCAAGCTGCTGCTAAATTAGCTTATGAGGTATTAAATAATCGAAGTAAAAATAAGTAACCACTAAAAGCTATGCCAGAACTACCTGAGGTTGAAACAGTTAGAGGTGGGTTAAACCAATATACGGTTGGTAAAAAAATAATTGGTGCTGAAAGTTATCATCCAAGGGCGATAAAACCTGGTTCAATCGCACCATTGCAAGCCGTGATAGGAGCAAAAATCCAAGCAGTAAATCGGCGTGGAAAATTTTTGTGGCTAAGGCTAGATCGTGAATATGCGTTAGTTGCCCACCTTGGAATGAGCGGGCAATTATTAGTTCAGCCTGCATCCGCGCCACAGCAAAGCCATCTAAGGGCAAAATTAGATCTAGCAGGTGGTTTTGCTAGTAAGCAATCAGATCAAATTAGATTTATCGATCAACGAACCTTTGGTTGGCTTTCTATTGAAGAGTATGCAGGTGATGTCCCCACAAGCGTAAGACATATTGCGGTAGATCCATTTGAAGCCAATTTTGATATAAAAAAAGTGGTCAATAAAATAAAATCAAAGAAGTGTGCCATTAAAACTGCGATATTAAATCAGGAAATACTGAGTGGTATTGGCAATATATATGCTGATGAAGCGCTCTGGCGAGCAAGAGTTCATCCTGAAATAATTTGCGAAGATTTAAGTGAAGTCGAGATCAAAAATATAATTACTTCGGCAAAGCGTGTAATGAAATCGGCAATAAAATCTGGCGGAACCTCATTTGATGAGCAGTATAAAAATGTAAATGGCGAGAGCGGATATTTCTCCCGATCACTTAAGGTCTATGGCCGCGAGGGGCAAAGGTGCGCAAGGTGTGGTGGAGCTATCCACAGAATTGCCTTTGCTAATCGCTCATCTCACTTTTGTCCGTGTTGCCAGCGGTAGGTAGACGGGATTTTGCACATTTTTTAGATAGGTTTGCACCCATGAGGGCGAAGCTATGTATCTAAAGAGTATGAACCTAAAAGGGTTCAAATCCTTTGCATCCTCAACCACCCTTAACTTCGAACAGGGCATCACCTGTGTAGTTGGGCCAAATGGATCAGGCAAATCAAATGTAGTAGATGCACTCTCTTGGGTGATGGGTGAGCAGGGTGCTAAATCTTTACGTGGTGGGAAAATGGAGGATGTGATTTTTGCTGGCACATCTGGTCGAGCACCATTGGGTCGAGCTGAGGTCTCAGTAACAATTGACAACGCAGATGGGGTATTGCCAATAGATTTTTCTGAGGTAACAATTACCAGAGTTTTGTTTCGAAATGGATCCTCTGAGTATTTATTAAATGGTGAAACGACAAGATTGCTAGATATTCAAGAGTTACTAAGTGATAGTGGCATCGGACGTGAGATGCATGTGGTTGTTGGCCAAGGACAGTTGGATGCCATTTTGCTTGCAAATCCAGAGGAGCGAAGAGCCTTTATTGAAGAAGCAGCAGGTGTTCTTAAACATCGTAAGCGCAAAGAAAAAGCAATCCGTAAACTCGACTCGATGCAAACAAATCTTGCAAGAATTCAGGATTTAACCGTTGAATTGCGAAGGCAATTACGTCCACTTGGCAAGCAGGCAGAGGTCGCTAGAAAAGCATCGGTAATTCAATCAGATGTCCGGGATGCAAAATTGAGATTATTAGCTGATGATCTAACTCGAATGCGCAGTGAGATGGAGGTTGAGGTAGCTGATGAGAATGTATTGCGTGAGCGTAAGGAGCAGGTTGAGCGAGAGTTAAACAGCTCTAGGGCGCGTGAGGTCGAGTTAGATGCAATTGCTGCCAGCGAAAACCCCCAACTAATTGCCGCTCAAGAAAATTTCTATCGCCTTACTGCACAACGTGAGCAAATCAAAGGTGTGCAAAATCTCTCATCTGAGCGAGCAAGATTTTTAGCAGAGGAGGCTGAAGAAGCAAAAGCAATTGGTCGAGATCCAAAAGCTTTAGATGATGAAGCTTTGCTGTTAAGAAAAGAAGAATCAGCTTTGCTTGCGCAGGTTAAAATCTCTCAGGAGCAACTACAAGTTGATTCAAACTCTCTTAAAGCAATTGAGGCTCAACTGGCCCTGGAAGAAAATCGTGTCTCGGCATCATTGCGAGCAATTGCTGATCAACGTGAGGGTACTGCTCGGCAAGAAGGTCATATAAATGGACTTAGATCAAGAATAGATGCCACAACTGGTGAGATAACTAGATTAACCAGTGCTACTCAATCAGCAGAGTTACGATTAAAGGGATATAGAGAAAGTTTTGCCTTAATTGAAACCCAAATCTCATCTTTAACAGCCTCAGAACCTGGATTAGATAATCATTTTAATTCTTTGAAACTTGATTTGAAGAAAGCAGAAAGTGAGTTACAGGGATTAACTGAAAAATTACAATCATCGGAAAAACTTAAGGCCGGCTCGTTAGGTCGATTATCTGCTTTCAAGGAGATTTCTGATTTAGTAGCTACCTCACAAGATAGAGAATTGATCGAAAAGATTTCAATTCTGACCTCAAATTCAGAGGCAGAAGTGAGTAAAGTTTCAGCAGATTGTGATCGAGTTAAATTTGATTTAGCCTCTTCGCAAGCCCGTTTTGATGGTGTAAGTCGCGAGTATGAGCTTGCTCTTTCTAAGCTAAATGATTCTGATGCTGCTATGACTGGTTTGGCAGAACAGTTAGCAGTTGCAGGTCAAAATGTTAAAAACACTAGTGAAGAGTTGGATCGTTTAAACTCTGCATTAAGTTTGGCTAATGACCAGCGCACCTTTGATGAGCGAGATTTAGCGGCAGCAATTGCCCAATTTGAATCGCACCAGGCACCACTAGAGCCAGATTTAACCCACTTAGAGGATTTAAGATCTCAAGTCTCTACCGCACGTTCAAAAGAGGTGGAAGCCCGCCTGAGTCTGCGTACTATTGAAGAACGTAAAGATGCAGTATCCCAACGAGCACTTACTCTAGAAAATCAAGCAAAAGCCGAGCGAGATGCTGCTTCAAAATCTATCTCCCGACGAGAGAATCGAGCACAAGCTGCAATTACCGCACAAGAAATAGCAGATACTGCTTATGAGGCTTTAATTCAGATCGAATCATCAATCTCAAAAGCAGGAGCAGAACGCGAAAGACTAGAGATATCAAGATCTGAACGCGAAGGTGAGATATTGAGTTTGCGAACCATCGGTCGAGAACTTGCAATTGAATTGGAACGTTTAACTTCTAGTGTTCATAAAGATGAGATTGCTAGAGCTGAACAGAGATTAAGAATTGAACAGTTGGAGAATAAAGCGGTTGAGGAGCTAGGTATTGATGTCACAACCTTGCTAGGTGAATATGGACCAAGTAATGATGTACCAACTTTTTATGAAAATGAACAGGGAGAATTTGTACCGGGGGATTTGATTCCATATCGCAGGGATCAGCAAGAAAAACGGTTGGCTCAGGCTGAGCGATCATTGACATTACTAGGCAAAATAAATCCGCTAGCTTTAGAGGAGTACTCATCACTAGAGGAGCGTTTGCGCTATTTGGCTGAACAATTAGAGGATTTAAAGAAGACCAAGAAAGATCTGTTGGATATCATCAAAGAGGTGGATGATCGGGTGCAACAGATATTTACTCAGGCCTTTGAGGATACCGCCCGGGAGTTTGAGATTGTCTTTGCTCGACTCTTTCCCGGTGGAGATGGAAAATTAATTCTCACAAACCCATCTGACATGTTGACCTCTGGTGTGGATGTTGAGGCTCGACCACCAGGAAAGCGAGTTAAGAGGTTGTCCTTGCTATCAGGCGGTGAGCGAAGTTTGGTGGCGGTTGCTCTGTTAATCGCAATATTTAAGGCAAGGCCATCTCCATTTTATGTAATGGATGAGGTTGAAGCAGCTTTGGATGACACCAACTTAGGTAGATTGCTTGGAGTTTTTGAGGAGATGCGTGAAAAATCTCAATTGATAATTATTACTCACCAAAAGCGCACCATGGAGATTGCAGATGCCTTATATGGAGTCACTATGCGAGGAGATGGTGTTAGTGAAGTGATATCGCAGCGAATTCGTGAAGTTGACGCTGTTTCATAGCAGTTAAGATGAGTTTGTTTAAGCGATTAATAAATACGGTTAGAGCCGGTTCAGTATCTCAAAGTGAATGGGATGAGATTCGAAGTAATTTAATTACGGCAGATCTAGGGGTTAATTTAACTGATCAGGTAATAACTCAGGCAAAATCTGCTCGACCAGGGGAAGCTCAGCAGGTTATAAAAGAGCAGCTAATGCAATGGCTAAGTAGCAATAGCCGTACACTAAATCTTTCTTCAACCACTCTAAGCACAATTTTAATTGTTGGAGTAAATGGCACGGGCAAAACAACTACCACAGCAAAACTTGCAAATTTACTTAAGCACGAAGGTAAGAGTGTAATACTGGCGGCAGCCGACACCTTTCGCGCCGCGGCAGTAGATCAATTGCAAACCTGGGCAAGGCAAGTTGATGTTGAGGTAGTAAGTGGAGTTGCAAATGGCGATCCAGCATCTGTTGCCTTTTCTGCGGTAAGTAAAGCCAAAAATGAAAAGTATGAGATTTTGATTGTAGATACCGCTGGCAGATTACATACAAAAGATAATTTAATGGCAGAGCTTTCAAAGATAGTCAGGGTTATTGAAAAGCACTCACCGGTTAGTGAAATTTTGTTGGTATTAGATGCCACAACTGGCCAAAATGGGATCAATCAGGCAAGAAGCTTTATTGAATCTGCCAATATCACCGGACTGATTCTTACCAAAGTAGATGGTGGTGCTAAGGGCGGGATAGGTCTGGCTATAGAAAAAGAGTTTGGTCTGCCGATCAAGTTCATCGGCCAGGGGGAGAAAATCTCAGATTTATCACCCTTTAACCCAGAGCTGTATCTAGAGAGTTTGTTTAGTTAGGAAACATACTTTTAACATTTCCGGCCAAACTGTCATTTGGTTGAAACCTTAAAAGTCACTTGATTTAACCCCTTCTTGCCAAAATCCCTCATCTCAATGGCGAGGTTTTATCAATATCACGCAAGTGGTATTTGGCAATTGGAGATTTAATGGCTGAAGTAGTTCTTAATACTGGTGATACCGCCTGGGTTTTAGCCAGCACAGCACTGGTGCTTCTAATGACACCTGGATTGGCACTTTTCTATGGTGGCATGGTTAGAGCCAAAAGTGTTTTAAATATGATGTTAATGTCGATGGTGACCATCGGCATCGTTAGCGTGCTTTGGGTGATTTATGGTTTCAAATTGGCATTTGGATATGAAGCAAACTCACAGTGGTTTGGTGAAATATCATTGTCGGGTTTAGGAAGTGCTGTTAACGAGTTAACAAACAATGGTGGGGTTTACCCAGTACCTTTACTTGCTTTTGCTGCATTTCAACTTATGTTTGCGATCATTACACCGGCGCTAATCTCTGGTGCTATTGCAGATCGAACTAAATTCACATCTTGGGCAGTATTCGTCGCAATCTGGGTGACATTGGTTTATTTCCCAGTGGCTCACTGGGTGTTTGCCTTTGGAAATAAAGTTGGTGACACCATCACGGGGGCAGGCTTTTTGGCTGGGCGAGGAGTTCAAGATTTTGCCGGTGGCACAGCGGTGCATATAAATGCAGGTGCTGCTGGATTGGCCATGGCGATTATTCTTGGTCGACGATTTGGTTGGCGCCGGGAATCAATGCGTCCACACTCCCTTCCACTGGTTCTTATCGGTGCTGGTTTACTTTGGTTTGGTTGGTTTGGATTTAATGCTGGCTCTGCTTTGGGAGCAAATGGAGTAGCAGCATTAGCAATTCTCAACACACAAGTTGCAACTGCGGCTGCAGCATTAGGTTGGCTGTTGGTAGAAAAAATTCGAGATGGTCATCCAACCTCATTAGGAGTTGCAAGTGGCGCGATCTCAGGCCTGGTTTCAATTACGCCAGCTTGTGCATTTGTTGCACCTTGGGCTGCAGTAGTAATTGGTTTAATTGCTGGAGTTTTATGTGCCCTGGCAGTTGGCCTGAAGTATCTACTTAACTTTGACGATTCGCTAGATGTGGTTGGCGTTCACTTAGTTGGTGGGTTATGGGGTTGTTTAGCAATTGGTTTCTTTGGCTCTAGCGCTGTCAATAGCGTAGGACTTAATGGAATCTTCTATGGTGGCGGCACTGCACTACTTGGCAAGCAAGCATTTGGTGCATTTTTCGTGCTGGCTTACTCCTTTATCGTCACCTTAATAATTGGTTATGCGATTGATAAAACAATTGGATTAAGAGTTAAGGAGGAAGCAGAGATTTCTGGAATTGATTACGATCAACATGCAGAAACTGGATATGAATTAACTAGTAGTTCAAGGGGAGGATATAGCTCATGAAATTGATCACAGCAATTATCAAGCCGCAAAAGTTGGATGCAGTTAAAGAAGCCCTAGTTTCAGCTGGCATAACTGGAATGACGGTATCTGAGGCGAAGGGTTTTGGTCGCCAACTTGGACTAACGGAGGTTTACCGCGGAGCCCAATACAAAGTCGACCTATTACCAAAAATTAGATTAGAAGTTTTAGTCAGCTCATCCATGGCTGATAAAGCAATTAAGATAATTTCAGATGCGGCCAGAACTGGAAGCATAGGTGATGGAAAAGTTTGGGCCACCACAATAGATTCAATCACCCGGGTTCGCACCGGTGAAAGTGGTGAAGCAGCAATCTAAGAAAATGTAGGATGCACCTATGTTTGACGCCTTAGGCCAGAGATTTTCAGCACTTTTTTCTGGCCTAGGTGGCAAAGTTTCTAAATCGCAATTAGATGAATTTGCACTCGATGTTAGGAATGCTCTTTTAGAGTCAGATGTTGCGCTAGGTGTTGCTGAAAGTTTTTCTAAAAATGTTCGAGAAAGATTTTCTCAATACGCTGATGAGATTGATCGAAGTACAAATCCTGCGCAAAAAGTCTTTGAAATAGTTAATCAACAATTAGTTGAAGTTTTAGGTGGGTCAGCTCGTCGGGTTCGATATGCAAAAGTTGCTCCCACGATCATTTTGTTAACAGGTTTGCAAGGTGCTGGTAAAACCACCCTGGCTGGAAAATTGGCCTACTACCTGAAAAATGAAGGTAACACCCCCTTGCTTGTGGCAGCAGATTTACAACGACCTAATGCGGTTGATCAACTTCAAGTTGTTGGACAAGCCGCGAAGGTACCAATTTTTGCCCCAGAACCTGGCAATGGAGTTGGAGACCCAATCTCAGTTGCAAAAGCAGGTATTCAATTTGCTCGCGAGAAATTGCACAATTTTGCGATTATAGATACTGCAGGGCGTACTGGTGTGGATCAAGAGCTGATGAATCAGATAGTTAATGTTCGAGATGCTGTAGTGCCAGATGAAATCTTTTTCGTGGTTGACTCGATGACTGGGCAAGATGCTGCTGTAAGTGCGAAAGCTTTTGCTGAGGGTGTTGGATTTGATGCGGTCGTGCTAACGAAATTAGATGGGGATGCCAGAGGAGGAGCGGCATTATCAATTGTTGGTGTCTCTGGAAAACCAATCATTTTTGCATCCACAGGTGAAAAGCTTGCAGATTTTGATCTCTTCTATCCCGAGCGGATGGCATCAAGAATACTTGGAATGGGAGATGTCGCCTCACTTGCCGAACAGGCAAAGCGAGCCATGCCAGAGGCCACCTCAAAAAAGCTTGAAGATAAGTTTACAAAGGGTGAAGAGTTTACGCTTGAAGATTTTTTATCACAGCTTGAGGCAATGAAAAACATGGGAAGTATGGGAAAGCTGCTCGGCCTACTGCCAGGTTCTGCTGCGATGAAAAAGCAAATAAATAACTTTGATGAATCTGAGCTGATTCGAACTCGAGCAATTATTCAATCTATGACTCCACAAGAACGAAATGAACCAAAGATATTAAATGGTTCTCGAAGATCAAGAATTGCTAGAGGCAGCGGTCGAGCCGTTTCTGAGATAAATTCATTGGTAGAAAGATTTTCTCAAGCGCAAAAAATGATGAAACAAATGCGTGGTGGTAATTTGCCAGCCGGGATGGCCAACTTAGGAGCTCTACCTCAAGTACCACCGCCAAAAACCATTCAAAAGAAAAAATCACGATCTGGTAACCCGGCCAAGCGGGCATTGGAGCAGGGCTCATAGCCTAATTTGGGATTCCCACCACCTGCTGGCAAGATTAGCCATCTGCTAGCGGGACCCTCTAACCCATAGCAATTCGTGTCGGCAAGGTTAGCTCTGAATGTAAACGCCCCCGCTGTTTACTTAAGAATCAACCGAATTATTTTGTTTAGGGAGTTTTGTGTCAGTAAAGATTAAGTTAATGCGACTTGGAAAGATTCGTACACCTCATTTCCGTATTGTTATTGCAGATTCTCGATCTGCTAGAAACTCAAAGGCAATTGAAGAGATTGGCCGTTACTCACCAGCGGCTGAACCATCTTTAATTGAAGTTAATTCAGAGCGGGTTCAATATTGGCTAGGTGTTGGAGCTCAACCTACGGAAGCGGTTACTGCACTTCTAAAAATTACCGGTGATTACCAAAAGGCAAATGGAATGTCAGGCAGTGAAGGAACACTCAAGCCACAACCAGTAAAAATTGATAAAAGAGTGGCTTATGAGGCAGCTGTTAAAGAGGCTATGAATGAACCGGCAGATGGTGCAACAACATTGAAGAAAAAGGCTGCTGAGAGGTTAGCTGCTAAGAATGCTCCAGTTGTTGAGGAGAGTGCACCAACAACGCAAACTCCAGCAACTGAAGAATCGGCAGTTGTTGAACAAACTGCAAGTGAGCCAGTTGTTCAAGAAGCTGAGGTTGCAGCACAAACCGAGGCGGTTGAACAATCACCAGCAGAAGAAACCCCACAAGCCTAAGTTAAGTAATTCTGATGCCTAAGAAGGGTTCGTTCCTTCGGGAACTACCTATTATTGTTGTTTCGGCTTTAATCGTTTCAATTGTTGTAAAGACGTTTCTGCTGCACTTTTTTTACATTCCATCAGGTTCTATGGAAAACACTTTACAAATAGGTGATCGAATTGCCGTTAATAAGTTTGGGGCACTGTTTAGTGAAGTAAAACGCGGTGAAGTAGTTGTTTTTGGCGATCCTGATAACTGGCTTGGTCAATCGCAATCATCTGATGACCCAAAACTTATTGCCTTGATTAAATCTGGATTGATCACAGTTGGAGTTTTGCCCGATCCAGCAAAGCAGTATCTGATAAAACGAGTAATTGGCGTTGGTGGCGACAATGTCACCTGCTGCGATGCAAATAACAAATTGCAAGTAAATGGTATTTCAGTTGATGAACCGTATATTTATAGCGGAGATCAACCAAGTGAGACTAAATTTAACGTTGATATACCCGAGGGGTTTATTTGGGTAATGGGTGATCACAGGGCGGCTAGCGCAGATTCAAGATATCAACCAGATAGTGCCAATAATGGAATGGTTCCTCTTAGCAAGGTAGTGGGGCGGGCTGTTTTCATTGTATGGCCAATCCAAAATTTGGGAGTAATTGAAAAAGGTAAAGATTTAAAAGAGATACCAGTTAAATCTAAATCCTGATTTATGATTGAACAAGCACTAATTAGATCTGGAATTACAAAAATTGCTGGTGTTGATGAGGCCGGACGAGGGCCATGTGCCGGCCCACTGATAGTTGCAGCGGTTATTTTAGAAAACCCTTTTTCACCAGCGCTTTCGCAGGTAAAGGATTCAAAGGAGCTTACCCAATCAAAACGCGAAGATTTATATGAGGTGGTACTGAAGAATGCAATCTCTCACTCAATTATTGAAGTGCCAGTCGAAGAGATTGATCAATATGGGGTGCATAAGTGCAATATTGAGGGGATGCGAAGAGCGGTTCAAGGGCTGGCAGTTACACCAGAGTATGTGTTGACAGATGGATATGTGATTCCAGGATTAACCGCTTCAAATCTATCTGTTTGGAAAGGCGATCAAGTCGCACTTTCAATAAGTGCTGCATCGATTTTGGCAAAGGTTTTTCGAGATCGAATTATGATTGAGATAGATAAACAGTATCCAAATTATGGATTTGCTAGTCACAAAGGGTATATAACGCCATTACACACAGAATCAATAAAAAAATATGGAGTGCTTCCAATCCATCGTAAATCCTTCTCAAACATTGCAGATTTAATGGATAATCGATAATCAACAGATTTAGTTTTAAACGAGTAGTGCTTAAATCATTTTGATATCTTGATTGAGTGATAAGTGAGGCTGAGGCCAGAGTTGCTTTGTTTTCTGTGATTGAACCCGGCAGTATTTTCTGGGCTAACCAAATTGCAAATCTAGGCGCAGCTGTAGTTCACCAGAGGATTTTAAAAGGTGGAAGTTATGAAAGAATTTCAGATTACCCTGAGATAAAAGCAAGGGTCACTACTTCAGATATATCCAAGCTAATGGCCTTACTCGCCAAATCAAACTCTGAATTTGTCTCACCGAATGACTCAGATTGGCCATCCCAGCTTATGGATTTAAGCGCACCTCCGATTGGATTAGTAATAAAAGGTGATCGAAAAACTTTGGCAAAGTTGGATAGATCTATCGCAATTGTTGGAAGTAGAAATCCAACAAAATATGGTTTGAGTATTTCAACTAATCTAGCTATCGATTCATCTAAATCAAAAATGGTGGTCGTCAGCGGTGGAGCTTATGGAATAGATACTTCGGCCCATCAGGGGGCAGTCGATGCTGGCGGAAGCAGTATTGCAGTGCTGGCCGGAGGTTTTAATCATTTTTATCCACCTGAAAACAAAGATCTTTTTTTACATATTATGAAAAAAGGATTACTAATCTCAGAGGTAATGCCGAATGTGTTTAGTCAGCCAGCAAGATTTCTCATTAGAAACCGATTAATTGCAGCGCTAACAAAGGTAACAGTTGTAGTTGAGGCTGAGTTTGTGAGTGGATCAATTCGAACTGCTCGAGATGCAGCAGAGATTTTTAGACCGGTTTTTGCCATTCCTGGCCAGATAACTTCTTCTACCAGCGCCGGTTGCCACCGATTAATTGCTGATCGTGTTGCTGATATTGCAACTTCATTTGAGGAAATTTTGCAAATAATCACACCCTTGCCAAAGCGGGGTTGAAAGAGTGAGAGAATACAGCCAATGGGAAACTTCAAAGCTGGCTTTGTGGCAATTGTGGGGCGGCCTAATACTGGAAAATCTTCCCTAGTCAATGCATTAGTTGGCTCTAAAATTGTTATTACCTCTCACCACCCAAACACCACTCGAAATCCAATTCGGGGAATAATCAATCGCGACAATTATCAAGTAATCGTGGTTGATACACCAGGAATGCACAAGCCCAAGACTGCCTTGGGTAATAGATTAAATTCAATGGTTAATGAAAACATCGACTCTACCGATTTAGTTTTGCTTTGCTTGCCCGCCGATGAGGAGATTGGGGCAGGGGATGAGTATATTGCCAAGCAAATCAAGGGTAATCAGTTGCACTTTCTGGTAGTTACAAAAATAGATACTGTTTCAAAATCTCAATTAGCTAAAAAGTTAACTCAGGTTAATAACTTCGCCAATAAGCTAAATCTTGCTAAAGCTGAAATTGTCCCAGTCTCGGCAAAAAATCTTGACCAAACAGATTTGCTGCTAGATTTGATCTCTAAGGCATTACCAGAGTCGTCTGCACTTTATCCAACCGATATTAATACTGATCAAGCTCAAGAGTTAATGGTTGCTGATCTTATTCGGGAGGCAGCAATTGAGCAGCTGTATGAAGAGTTACCTCATTCAGTTATGGTCACCATCGAAGAAATGGGCGAGCGTTTAGGTGGAAAGATTTTTGATATTACAGCTGTATTACATGTGGAGCGAGATAGCCAAAAAGGCATCATTATTGGCCCACAAGGAGTTAAGTTAAAGGAGATTGGAAGCCGGGCCAGGAAATCAATTGAGCAATTTATTGGAATGCAAGTTTTCCTACAGATTCATGTCAAGGTTTCTAAAGAGTGGCAAAAGGATCCGAAATTGCTGGCAAGATTAGGTTTTACTGAGGTACTTTCCGACTAGCAAAGTAAGAGCCAATTAATACCAACGGAAGGCCAAGCAAAATTCCTAAGGTAATTGGTTCTGATAACAAAATAACACCAAGCATTACAGCAACTGCAGTGTTTAGGTAGGTGATCAAAGAAGCTCTAGGAGGTCCTACCTCTGCCAGTAATTTAAAGAATTGGATAAAAGCAATAGCTGTGCAAAAGATTCCTAAAGATGCTACTGATGCAATTGCTTGAGTGGATGGAGTATTAGTTGGCCAGCTGCTGATTGCAAAAGGTAAGTAAAAAAGAGATGTAATTATCATTGCCCAAGAATTTAATGCGATAGCTGGTACATGGGGGATTTTTCGATTGATCATATTAACCGCATATGCGTAACCGATTGCAGCCAGGATAACCATTCCAATTGATATTAAATCCTGGCGCCCACTTAACGATTCAATGCCCACGACCGCTACAACTCCAATGAATCCGATAATCAGCCCAAACAATCTCGATTTATGCCAAACTGTGTGGTCGCCAGTCATTGAGGCAAAAATTGCTGCCCAGATAGGTACCGTTGCCACTAACAATCCAGTTAATCCCGATGAAATTTTTTGTTCAGCATGGGTAATTAAATACCAAGGACCAATCAACTCAGCAACTGTATATATCAAAACAATATGCCAATACCTTCTGGGGATTCTTATCTTTTTCTGCATCAAGGCAAGTGGCAGCAGCACCATGACTCCGATTAATACTCGGAAGAAAATAATTGTGGCAGGAGAGATCTCCTCCACAGCAACTTTTATAAATAGGTAAGGTGTACCCCAAAGGAAACCCACCAGGGCAAATCTGCCCCATCCAACTCTGGTCAAATTATTTAGTGCCTTCCTAAAATTGCATTAATCTCAGTTGCAATATCTAAGTATAGGGACTCGGCATCAGTGGTTATGCCACTTAGATTGAAAAACCCATGTATTTGCCCAGCGTACTCTTTATAAACGGCAGGAACTAAATCCTGTTGCAATTTATTGTAGTAATTTCTTACATCATCAGCTAGAGGATCAAACTCTGCTGAGATCAAAATTGCAGGAGCAACTCCCTTTAAGGATTTTGCTGTTATTGGTACTGCATAAGGATCTTTTTTATTAGATTCATTTGACAGATACTGCTGCCAGAACCATTTCATTGCCTTCGTTGTAAGTCCAAATCCCTCAGCATTTTTTACTGCAGATGGGTACTCCATTTTCACATCATTACAAGGATAAATTAGTAGTTGAAAAGCTAGCGAGATTAAGTTCTCATTTACCGCCTTAAGCGCCACTGCTGAGGCCAGATTACCCCCTGCACTATCTCCACCCACGCCAACACTTGTGAGGTCAATATCTAGTTGTTTAGCATTATCGATTAGCCACTCAAGTGTGGCGTAGCAATCATTGAAGGCGGCCGGATAGGGGTGCTCTGGTGCTTTTTGATACTCAAGGGCCACGATAACAAAGTTGCCTAAATTTGAAAGTTTTCTAAGGGCTGGTTCATATATATCTAAAAAATTTAATACCCAACCCCCACCATGAAAGAAAAGTAGCACTGGTAGGTTTTGCAGATTACTTGGTCGATAAATTCTGATTGGCAATTTTGATGTTGGACCTTGAATGATTTTATGTTCGCAAGAATAGATTTCATCGAGGCTCTGTTGTAAAGCCACATGAAGTTTGGTGTTTTCTCTAATCTGCGCCAATGGTGCTTGCCAGACCTGTGGCAAGCCAAGTGCTGCTCGATCCTGTAAATAGGCTGATATCTCGGGTTTTAATCCCATTGCGGCAGAGTAGACTTAGCCGTCAACGTAGACCAATTATTCTCATAATTTCAAGGCTGGAGTTTTACAAAGTATGCGTATTGGTGTCTTAACAGGTGGCGGAGATTGCCCAGGGCTTAATGCAGTTATTCGCGCAGTGGTCCGCAAAGGCGTAAAAGAGTATGGCTATGAGTTTATTGGCTTCAAAGATGGTTGGCGCGGTCCGCTCGAGGGTTTAACCATGAAGTTGGATATAGCGGCTACGAGAGGAATTTTGCCAAGGGGTGGAACCATCTTGGGTTCATCTAGGACAAATCCATTTAAGATTGAAAACGGTGTTGAAAGAATTAAAGAAAATCTATCCAAGATGAAAGTTGATGCATTAATTGCAATTGGCGGTGAGGATACCTTAGGCGTTGCAACCAAATTAGATTCTCTTGGTGTAAAGGTAATTGGTGTGCCAAAAACTATCGATAATGATTTAAACAATACAGATTACACATTCGGTTTCGATACAGCTGTAAATATCGCTGTTGAAGCCATAGATCGATTACACACTACCGCCGAGTCACACCATCGGGCATTAATTGTGGAGGTAATGGGACGACATGCTGGTTGGATTGCACTTCACTCAGGACTTGCTGGCGGAGCTTCATGTATTTTGATTCCAGAGGTGAAGTTTTCCTTAGATCAAGTTTGCAGGTGGGTGGAGTCAAGATTTGAGCAAAGTTATGCACCAATAATTGTGATAGCAGAGGGTGCGATTCCAAAAGATGGTGATCTAGTTACTAAGGATAAATCTCTTGATGCATTTGGTCATGTAAAACTTTCTGGAATAGGTGAGTGGCTTGCAAAGCAGATTGAGGAAAGAACTGGGAACGAGGCCCGTACATCTGTGCTTGGCCATATTCAACGAGGTGGCTCTCCAACCGCCTTTGATCGAGTTTTGGCAACTAGATTTGGTTTACATGCCATAACCGCCGTACACGAGGGAGCCTGGGGCAAGATGGTTGCCTTACACGGCACCAAGATTGAAAGAGTGCCACTTGCATCAGCAACTGAGAAGTTAAAGACGGTTGATCCTGAGCTGTACAAAGAGGCGGAGATTTTCTTCGGTTAATTGATTAGGGCTAAATTAGCCACATCGATTAAACAAGATTGCCTACCATTATCCAATGAACGCCAACTCGATTTTTACGCCAGGGCTAGTGGCCGCCCAACAACCCACCTGGCCCAATGCAGATGAATTAAAAGCAGCGGTGAGGGAGTTAGAGAGTTTCCCGCCATTGGTCTTTGCTGGCGAGTGTGACAATTTAAAGAAGCGAATTGGCCAGGCAGCACTTGGTAACGCTTTTTGGTTACAAGGTGGTGATTGTGCAGAGACATTTGCAGCCGCAACGGCAGATTCAATTAGAAATCGAATTAAAACCATTCTTCAAATGGCAGCAGTTTTGCAATATTTTTCATCCCTGCCAGTATTAAAAGTGGGCAGAATGGCTGGGCAGTTTGCAAAACCTAGAAGTAACGAGACTGAGACCCGGGAAGGAGTAACGCTGCCAGCTTATCGGGGAGATGCAGTAAATGATTTAGAATTCACAAAACAAGCTAGAACACCAGATCCAAAAAGATTAGTTCGGGTTTATAACACCTCATCAGCTACTTTGAATTTAGTTAGAGCATTTACCCAAGGTGGTTTTGCCGATTTACGTCAGGTACATAGTTGGAATAAGGGCTTTACAGCTGATGCCAGATTTAGCGCTCGCTATGAGGAAATGGCAAATGAGATTGGTCGAGCAATTCAATTTATGCAATCCGCCGGTGTTGACCCAGAGTCTT
The DNA here is from genome assembly GCA_016870455.1 of Actinomycetota bacterium. Taxonomy (GTDB): domain Bacteria; phylum Actinomycetota; class Actinomycetes; order Nanopelagicales; family Nanopelagicaceae; genus Nanopelagicus. Next base: position 21,426 of record VGBN01000007.1, read on the forward strand.
TCAAATCAGTTGACTTTTACTCGAGCCATGAAGCCTTGATTCTGGAGTATGAAAAAGCATTAACAAGAATAGATTCAAGAACTAACAATCCATATGATGTTTCAGCCCATTTTGTTTGGATAGGTGAGCGCACTCGTCAGTTAGATGGTGCACATATGGACTTTGCAGAAAAAATTCATAACCCAATCGGTGTAAAACTAGGTCCAAAATCAAAACCTGAAGAGGTTCTTGCAATTGTTAAAAAATTAAACCCAACTAATGAGCCAGGTAGATTAACTTTTATTACCCGCATGGGTGCAGGTTTAGTCAGAGAGAAACTGCCACCACTGATTGAAGCTGTTACTAAATCCGAGGCAGTCATTTTATGGGTCTGTGACCCGATGCATGGAAATACTCATGAAGCGCCAAGTGGGTACAAGACAAGAAGATTTGAAGATGTTATTGATGAAGTTAAAGGCTTTTTTGAAGTACATAAGAAAATGGGAACACATCCTGGTGGTATTCATATAGAGCTTACCGGCGATGATGTCACAGAGTGTGTGGGCGGTGGTGAGGCAATAGGCTATGAAGATCTTTCTTCACGGTATGAAACCGCTTGCGACCCACGGTTAAATCACACTCAATCATTAGAATTGGCCTTTTTGGTCGCAGAAATGCTGCGGGACCGGAAAAAATAGCTGTTTATTTTGTGCGGTTAATTAGTTAAAGTCAGCAGGTGCTCCAAACTACCTCATTTGCAACCCCAGTTGGTGAGTTAAATTTAGTTGCAAAGGAAGATATCGTGTTGGCTGCGGGCTTTAACTCAATCAAATCTTTAATTGATCGAATCTCAGCTGAGGATATTGAAAAAGAGATTAAGCACGTTAGCAAAATTCCAGTAATTTCAGATTTAATCAATGATTATTTTGCCGGAGATTTAAATGCAATTAACGCTATTAAGGTCCGCCAAGCCGGAGCAAAATTCTCGCAAGAGGTGTGGAAAGTGATGCGGAAAATCCCGGCCGGTAAGGTGCTTTCATATGCCCAACTTGCTAAACGGGCGGGTTCAGCCGATGCGATCAGAGCAGCAGGGACAGCTTGTGGAAACAACCTAATCGCTCCCATTGTTCCTTGCCATCGCATTATTAAAAGTAGTGGTGCTATTGGGAATTACGAATATGGCGTAAAAGTTAAAGAATGGTTACTAAGCCACGAAGGCGCGCTTTAATAATTCTGGAAGCACTTGTTTAACCAAATTTATATCTGAATCATCTAAATCAAAATGAGTAACTAATCGCAAGTATTTAGAACCTAAGGGTCCAGTAAGGATTCCATGTTCTTTAAGTTGAGCAGATAACTCTGCAGCTGTAACTCTTAATGAGGATAGATCCAAACCTACAATGTTTGTCTCAACACTCTTGGGATCAATTACTGATGGTGCAGCTACCGCTGCCGCCTCGGCTATTTGTTTGGCCCGTTGATGATCTTTTATTAGCAAATCAATGTTGTGATCAAGTGCATAATGTCCAGCAGCTGCAATTACCCCTACCTGACGCATCCCAGCGCCATATCGTTTACGCCACTGCCGAGCTGTGTTTATTCGATCTGCGGTAGAAATCATCAAAGATCCAATCGGAGCGCCTAACCCCTTTGAAAGGCACACACTTAAAGTGTCAAAGTTTTGCCCGTACTCTTTTAGCGGCACTCCAGTGGCCACATGGGCATTCCAAATTCTTGCGCCATCCAAATGTGTATTAATTCCAAGTGCCTGACATTCGTGGCGAAGTTTTGAAATCTCAGAAATTGATTGCACAGTACCGCCACCAAAGTTATGGGTATTTTCAATAGCGATCGCTTTAGTTGAAACTAAGTAAGGACCTGAATCGGGCCTGGCGATGTTAAGTGGATCATTTGCCCTTAACTCACCACGAGGTGAAAGCCAAGTTCTTGTTGTAATTCCGCTAAATGCAGCGCCAGCTCCAAGTTCAGCTCGAACTATGTGTGAATTAGTCTCAGTGATCAACTCTTCGCCGGGTGAAACCAACATTCTTATGGCTAATTGATTTGCTAATGAACCAGTTGGGCAAAATAAGGCTGCTTGATGGCCAAATAATTCAGCAACTCGCTCTTCAAGTGAGTTAACAGTAGGATCTTCCCCATAGACATCATCACCAACTACGGCTTCATGCATAGCCTGACGCATACCTTCTGAGGGTTTGGTAAGCGTATCCGATCTTAAATCTACAATCTTGTTCGGCATTTTACTTTGCCTCCGATTTTGTATCTCTTGAATCTGACCAAATTACTAGGGCCATAGCAATCATTACTAGGGAACCACCAGAAATTATTCTAAAAGTTACTGGGTCATTATCAAAGTAAAGTCCGAAAAATAAGGCAAATGGAACCTCCATGGCGAGCAACACCCCAGCGGCCGTAGCGCTCATTACTGACTGGGCTTTCGTTTGAATCAGAAAACCAATAAAAGTGGCAAAGAAGGCGGTGAATAGCACTGCCGACCATACTCCACCATCGGGTGGAAGTTGATAACCCTCTATCAGAGAGAGAGTTAAAAATATGACTGATGAAACCAATATCTGAATCAAAGTTAAGGCATAGGTATTCTTGCCGTCGCTCCATTCACCAAGTGCCACAATTTGGCCAGCAAATAAAATTGCAGAAATCAAGACTAGTGCCTCGCCAAATCCGATCGAGATTCCAGTAAATGAGATGAGGTATAACCCGATCGTCGCAACAAAGACTGCACTCCATTGCATCTTTACGATTTCGCGCTTGAGCAACAGCCAGGCAATTAGTGGCGTAAAGACTAGGTAAAGTCCAGTAATAAAACCAGTGTTTGAAACGGTGGTCTTGGTTAAGCCAAATGTCTGGAAAATAAAGCCACTACCTAAGAGCACTCCGGCCAGTACGGCTCGTTTAATAAAAACCTTGCTCAAACCTTGCAGGCAGCGCGGTTTATACAAAAACATGAAAAGTGCGGCTAGTATGAATCGAGATGCTAAGAAGGAGTAAACATCCTGTCGTTCCAAGGAGTCCTTCATAACCAAGAAGGCGCCACCCCAGACAGCGGTAGTTGCTAATAGACCGATGTACAGAAGTGCTTTGATTTTCAATTACTTATCCCGCATTTTCTTAAGTAAGGCTACTTCACTGCCATGCTCTGGCTCAGCTCCCGGTGTCTCTAAAATTAACGGTGCATTCCTAACAGCTGGATGGGCTAAAAGCTCAATAAACGGCTTACTTCCTATTTCACCTTTACCAATATTTTGGTGGCGATCCTTTAGATTGCCGCAAACATCCATCGAGTCATTTGCGTGAATCAACTGAATTCTCTCGATTCCAGCAATCTCAACAAGTAAATCCATAGTCTCTTTCATTCCGCCAGGTTTTTTAATGTCATGCCCGGCAGCAAATACATGACAGGTGTCAAGACATACTCCTACCTTTGGGTGCCATTCGAGTGCCTCAAAATACTTAGTTAAATCATCCAATTTTTTAACTAGAGACTGTCCTTGACCAGCTGTTGGCTCCAGTAATAACCAAGGGTCTTCATCATCAAGTTTGTTCAAAATTGGCATAACACCTTCATGTATTTGCTTCCAAGCTTGTGCCACATTTGATTCATCAACTGCTGAACCAGTATGTACTACAACACCTTGTGCACCGATTTCTTTTGCTCGTTTTAGGGAGTAGGCAGTTGCTGCTAAAGAGTTCTCATAGGTAGATCGAGTAGGTGATCCTAGATTTATCAGAAATGAAGCATGTACATAGGCTTCGATATTGTGCTCGGCAGTTTTGGCTTTGAATGCATCATCCATAGCTGGATTAGGGGCTGAGGTGGCCCAGGTTCTTGGACTTGATGCAAATACCTGAATCGCCTCCGCCTTGATTGTTAAAGCGTATTCAATCGATCTAGTTGCCATTCCACCTGAGGTTGGAACATGAGCCCCAATTTTTGGTAGCGACTTAACCTTGGCCATCAGTGGAGCCTACCTGAGAGATCGCTCTAACAAACTACCTAAGGGTGAGCGTGATTACTGCGCCTTGTTTAACTTTGGTACCAATAGCTGGTGAGATGTTGTTGACTTTTCCACTGCCTTTTGTAACAACTTTTAGACCTAAATTTTCAAGGTCAAGGCTTGCATCATTTTTGCTTTTACCTAAAACATTTGGCACAAAAACAAACTCAGGTCCTTTTGATAAAACCAATTCAACCTTTGAGCCAAGCCCTATCAAATCAGAAATCTCAGGGGTTTGGGAAATCACCAAGCCCTTAAAGACTCTGTCACTGAACTTGTAAACCACATTGACATCAAAACCTTTATTAGTAAGTTCAGAGAGAGCCTCATCTCCTCCCTTACCCACATAGGATATTAATGAAACCTGTTCAACACCTTTACTGACCACAATGTTTACAACTGAATTGCGCTTGACCTTGTCACCACTTTTTGGGTCGGTGCCGATAGCAAAACCTGCTGGGATTTTCATATCGAAGGCCTCATTTACATCCCCAATTGTTAATCCTAATTCTGCTATTTTTTGAGTAGCTAGATCTGGTGTCAAGTTGGTTACTGAAGGGATCTCAATTCTTTCTTGACCCTTGGAGATGACTAGTGCAACTTTTCCAGCCGGGGATACTCTTCCGCCTCCACCAGGTGAGGTGGAGATAATCTTTCCTTTAGCAATATCCTCACTAAAGATTTCTTCCGCAACCTCAGCTGTTAACCCCAGTTCTGAAAGTACCTCTGTCGCCTCTGCTTGATTCATACCTACTAGCGAAGGAACTGAAATCTTGCCAACACCTAACAATTGATAGCCACCAAAAATCATTGTTAACAAAATGAGCAGGGCAATAATTCGATTTCTCTTAACTCGCTTAGATACTTTTCGTTTCTTAGTTCTCACAGAATCCTCTTGTTTTGCAAGATTTGTCGAGTTAGATGAGATTAATTGATTTGTTTTTTCCTTTAATCCGCCAAAGGCTGAGCCAATTGACACTTTTGGTTTTTTACTCACCTTAGGTGTAACTGGTGGCAGATCAAGTTCTAAACTCATCTGTCTACGCTTAGGATCTAGCTTTGCTTGGATGTCGCGAATCTGGTTTAACAGCAGCTCAGCATCCTTTGGTCTTTGATCTGGATTAGGTGCTGTGGCCTGGAAGATAAGATCTGCAATCTCATCTGGAATCTCTGGTTTAAACTCTTTTACATTGGGAATTCGGTCATTTACATGGCGATAGGCAATTTGAATTGGAGTTTCGCCATCATATGGTTTTCGGCCGAGCAACATCTCAAACAGCAGAATTCCAATTGCATATACATCGCTTCTAGCATCAGCAATTCCTCGCTGTACCTGTTCAGGGGATAGGTATGAAACACTTCCAAGCACAACACTGGATTCGGCGGTCATTGTTTGCGCCAATGATGTGTTTCTTGCCAACCCAAAATCTGCGACTTTGATTCGACCATCATTAGAGATCAGGATATTTTCAGGTTTTATATCTCTATGTATGATTCCAAGTTGATGTGCAGCAGCTAATGCACTCAAAATTGGTGTAATGAATCGCATCGCCTGATCGGTTGAGAAAGAACCAGATTGATGTAGCAAATCTCTTAAAGTTGAACCCTCTACTAGTTCCATTACCAAGAAGACTGCTGGTGGTCCACCTTCATTCCAACCCTGATCCTGGATTGAAACAATATTTGGATGAGAAAGCGCCGCTGTAGCTTTGGCTTCTTTTATAAATCTGGAGACAAATGCTTCATCATTTGCTAGATGTGCATGCATGATCTTGACAGCAACTGAACGATCTAAACGAGTATCGATCCCAGCATAAATTGTTGCCATCCCGCCTGAAGCTATTTGCCGTTTAAGCAGATACCGATCATCGATTAGCTCGCCAGTTAAATCAGACACAACTAAAGTTTAGAGAGGAGTTTAAAAATATTAGTTTATGGCACGCCAGAAATGGTGTAATCCGCAGCATTCTGGGTTAATTCCGATGCAAAATGGTTGCCTTGATCTGTTAAGAAATTAACCATCTGTTTTTTTACCCCCTCACCATCTCTGGCTATTACCCGCTCAAAACCCATGTTTGGATCTAGCTCGACCCAAATTAATTTAGCCAGAAATTTTCTAAAGGCAGTTTGCCCTGCTCCAACACCTTCAAGTATTAGGAGATCACACTCTGGTATAGAGGATTCCAAATCAAATGTTTCAAGGTACCAATTGTATTTATTGTATTTGGTGGGCTGGTTATTTGTGAATGGTAATAAAATTTGATTTATTACTCGCTCACTTAGTTCATTTGAAAGTGAATTTATCCATCCATCATATACATCATCCATATGCACTACCTGGCAGCTATTCAAGTCAGCTTTCAACCTGTTAGCCAAGGTTGTCTTACCTGCCCCCGCAACACCATCGATGGCTATTACTGTCTTCTGGTTTAAGTTAAAGGTGAGTAACTCATCCTTTAAATAAGTGTAATTAATTAATTTGGAAATTTTTAGATTCTCTTTGCCATCTAATCCACCCAAAAATAGCCACGAATAAAAATATGGCATAAAGGATGCTTGTCAGATAAAGCTCTCCCATAAAATATTGATATGTATATGCGATATTAACTGCCACCCACAGTGGCCAGGCTTCAAATCTTTGCCAAATCATCAACAACTGCGCCATAACGCTACCAACAAAGCCAAATGATTCTATTACCGTTGAAGATGCACCAACACCTACCAAGATCGGCCAAAGCGCTATCGAGGAGAGTGATAACGTAACTATCAAAACTGACCGTTCCCTTACCGAGCACCGTCTAGGTTTAGCTCCTTGCGGTCCCCAACCAATCCATCCCCAAACTCCACCCGCTATAAATATGAATTGAAGTGCTGCGCTAGCAAAGTACTCCGATTGAAAAAATAAATAGGAGTAAAGCAGACTGCCTGTTATCCACCAAGGCCAAGTGATTCGATTACCAAAGGCTCCTAAAATTACTCCGATTAGAGCGGTAGTAAATGCAACAATTTCCAAAATAGACAAAACAAACTCCCTTCCAATTCGCATTACCGAACTGGTCGATCGGTCGGCTTGAATTTCAAGCCCTCTCAGCTAAATGACTTAGCTCCCGTGTTAGCAATCTTAGCGCACTTGTATATTGTCTATAGTTATCTCGTGTTGAAATATGGGTATTTAGCTATGATCCTATTCACCATTGCTGGATCTTTTTGGCTTGAGGTTGTCTTAAAAATCGGAGTACTACGAAGGTTGAAAAGAGTAGCACTTAGTATCTTACCTATATCTACTTTTTTTGTTATTTGGGACGCCTATGCAATATCTCAGGGTCATTGGTTTTTTGATGATAAACAAATACTGGGAATTATCGGTCCCTTTAGTATTCCACTTGAAGAGTACCTATTTTTTATTTTTGTTCCTGTGGCAGCAATCATGACTATTGAGGCGGTAAGAACTGTTAAAAGGCACTGGATAGTAGGGGATGAGTAGTGAGTTACACCGAGATTGCAATTACTGCATTTTTATTATCAATCTTGCTTGACCTATTTATCACCAAGAGTAGATTGTTAACTCGAGCGGTTTACTGGACAAGTTACGCAATTATTATTTTTTTTCAGTTGATTACTAACTGGTGGCTCACCTCAAGAGAGATAGTTATGTATGACCCAGATGCCATTATTGGTCTCCGGATTGCTTCAGCGCCAGTAGAAGATTTGTTTTTCGGTTTTGCTCTAGTTTTATCTGTAATGAGTTTGTGGATTTATTGGGGTAAAAAAGGAGTGCAAAAAAAGTAGTTATTTAGCAAGTTTACTTTTTAAGTATGCCGGTAGTGCAACTTTGGCTCGGCGAAAGGCAGAGGTTTTCGCTCTCTTGGCAAATACTTCAAATTGAATCTTTTCAACCTCATCTACTATTCCACAGTAGAGCTCACTAGCAGCCTTAATACACTGTCGAGTATTAGCGCTCAACAACTCAATTCCTGGGTTAGATTCCCTTTGCAAAGTGCGTACTCTAGAAATCTGCTCTTTTAAAGCACTCTTAATCTGAGGAGTTAAAATTTTAGCCTCTAGCATTTGGCGAGTTACTCCATGAGACTGCAACTCACTCATGGGTAGATAAACTCTTCCACGATCCAAGTCTTCGCCCACATCCCTAATAAAATTTGCTAATTGAAATGCAATACCTAGTTTTTCGGCAGCGATTTTGGCCGCCTCGAAATCTGACTTAGATTGCGTACCTAAAATACAAACCATCTGTAATCCAATTACAGCTGCCGAGCCATAAACATACTCATATAGATCTTGATAACTTTCATATTGAGTTATGGATAAATCCATAGTCATTGAGTGTAAAAATGCCTCAAAATACGAGATTGGAATTTCAAATTGAGTTGCTGTGTGAACAAGTGCCGCTGCAATAGAATCTTGACTTCTTCCTAATTTTAAATCGGATAAAACTTGTTCACCCCAGTTATTTAGAGTCGCTGCTTTTTCACGATCGCTTAAAGTCGAGGATAAATCATCGACAATTTCATCTGCGTATCTTGCAAAACCGTAAAGTGCGTGCACATGTGGCCGTTTATCTTTAGGCAGGAGCAGGGTGGCTAAGTAATAAGTTTTTCCATGTTTTGAGTTTAAACTTTTACACTTTAGATATGAGGTTCTCAGATTAGGATCAAGAATTCCTGCAGCGGTTAGTTCATCCATTTATTACTTCACTGGTCCAACTATTCGCTCAGCCGCTAATCTGCCAGATATTAAAACCATGGGCACGCCTACACCTGGTTGAGTACCAGAACCTGCAAAAACAATGTTTTCAAATCCCTTTGCAAGGTTTCTAGGACGGAATGGGCCGGTTTGAAAGAATGTGTGCGCGCTGGCAAAGGGTGCTCCTTGCTCCATACCTTGGCTTTGCCAATCTAGGGGAGTAGTCATTTGCTCCACCTCAATACCCTTACCAAAATCTTTATAACCACGCTGTTCTAAAGCTTGGATCATCTCATCACGGTACTGTGGGCCGATTTTTTTCCAATCAAGTTTGGCTGTTAAATTTGGCGTTGGAAATAGCACGTAATATGAGGACTTTCCAGCAGGTGCTAACTCTGGATCATCCTTGGATGGAACTGTCACCAAAATACTAGGATCACTCATTAAAGTTTTTTTCTTAATTAACTCATCAAATACCCCATCCCAAGAGTTACCAAAATGTATGTTGTGATGAGCCAAGTGGTCATAACTTTTGTTAGAGCCGATCAATAGAGTTACACAAGAGGGTGAGTACTTAAGTCTTTTAACAGATCTTGGTTGACCTCCCAGCAAGCTCTGCCAAGCAACTGGTAGATCAGGATTTAATACCAGTACATCACAGGTGATTCGCTCACCAGATTCAGTTACTACCGCAGTAGCTCTACCATTACTACGTTCGATTTTGGTAACCGTTGAGTTGTATTTAAAAGTGACTCCATGCTTTTGGGCTGCCGCAGCAAGTGCTCTAGGCACGGCGTGCATTCCTCCCTTTGGAAAGAAAACACCATTGACCGAGTCCATATATGCAATCACTGCATATATAGCTAACGCTTGTTGGGGACTGACACCTGCGTACATGGCTTGAAATGAGTAAACCTTCTGTGTTCTTGGATCTTTCAGGAATTGATTAACCTTAGGTGCTAATCTTCTAAAACCACCTAATGCGATTAATCTCGCTAAATTTGGGGTCAGTAAATTAAGTGGTGAATCAATATTTCTATCGATAAAGTCATTCATTTCATATTTATATAACTTGGTTACAAAATCAACATATTTTCCATATCCAACTGCCTCTGTCGGACTTATGCTTTTTGCTATCTCAGCCTGCATTTGGTTTGTATCTGCATGAACATCTAACTGTGAGCCGTCATGATAAAAGGCTCGATAAAGTGGTTTAAGTGGTAGCAAATCAAGCCAATCCTTTAAATCTTCTCCAACACATGCCAAAGCATCCGCAATTAAATCTGGCATGGTCAAAACTGAAGGACCAGTATCAAATGCAAATCCAGACTTGTTAAGTAAACCATTTCTACCGCCTGGCACTGCCTCGCGCTCAACAACAGTTACGCGTCGACCTGCACCGGCCAACCGAAGTGCTGCGCTTAATCCTGCTAATCCAGCTCCAACCACAACAACATTGTCAGTTGGACCTTTAACTCGAGCTGGCACAGTTATATCTTTCTGTTAGTAGCAAGGACTGCAAGTTCAGTTAGATAGCGCTTTCCATCTGCGCTTATTCCATCATGATTTAACGCCGATAGCGATGTATTGGTCAACTTCTCGATCATTGTTTCAATGTGATTCGTAGCACCACTATCAGTGATCGCTTGTTGAAGATCTGAAATCATGCTTGATGTCAGATTTGGGTCTCCAAGTTTGTCTTTAATTAGTTTTCTCTGTGAATCGCTCGCTTTTTTTAAAGCGATTGCAATTAATGCGGTCCGCTTTCCTTCCCGTAAATCATCTCCGGCAGGCTTACCAGTTTGAGTTGGATCTCCAAATACTCCCAAAAGATCATCCCTAAGCTGAAAGGCTTCACCAAGTGGGATTCCATACTCTGTATAGGTTTTGAATAAATCATTTGGTGCTTGAGCAAGTGCAGCCCCAAAATGTAGAGGACGTTCAATTGTGTACTTACCAGATTTATAACGGGCTACCTTCATAGATCTATTAATACTTTCTGTGCCTAATGATTGCTCATAAACATCAAGGTATTGACCGGACATGAGTTCAACTCTCATTTCGTCATATACACCAAGTGCTGAAATCAATTTTTCAGTTGGAATTGTTGAGTTATGGAGCATCTGTGCCGACCAAATAAGTGCCAAATCTCCAATGAGTATTGCGGATGCAATACCAAATTGTGAACTATTGCCCACCATTTTTTTATCAAGATGCATTTTTTCAAAGGTTTTATGAATACTTGGTGCACCCCGGCGAGTATCAGATGCATCCATAACATCATCATGGATCAAGGCACAAACATGGAGTAATTCAAGACTTGCCGCAGCTGAAATCAAATCTTTGGATGGCTTTACCCCAGCACCTACCATGCCGACATAGGCAAAGAGCGGTCGTAATCTTTTTCCACTTTCCAATAAGAATTTTTCTAAGGTAATCGCTACCGGTTCTAACTCCTCACCAATACTGATCAGATACCTACCTTGAGTAGATACAAACTCAGAAAGTGCGTGATTTACCTCGGTGCGTAGCCCATCAATATCGCTCATCACAGAAAAACTCACGGCGCAACGGTACCCTGCCTTCTATGAGAGATAACCTGAGAGCTGCCTCCTTCTCACTCGAGTTCTTTCCACCAAAGGATCCAGCAGGAGAGGAGCGATTGTGGCAGGCGTTGCAGCAACTGCAACCCCTGAAACCAGATTTTGTCTCAGTTACCTATGGTGCCGGCGGTACCTCCCGTGATCGAACAATTCGCGTTACCTCCGAAATAACCGCTCAAACCGGCATCGCCACAGTAGCTCACTTAACCTGCGTAGGTTCCACCAAGCATGAACTGACTGAGATTTTAAATCAGTATAAAAAATCTGGGATAAAAAGTATTTTGGCATTAAGGGGAGACCCACAAGGTGGTCCTAAAGCGGCGTGGAAATCTATAGCAGATGGGCTTGATCATGCCGATCAACTTGTTGAGCTAGCAATTAGTTTGGGTGGATTAGAGGTAGGGGTCGCAGCTTTTCCAGATGGACATCCGGCCTCTAATTTTGATCTTGAAAATGATATTGAAGTTCTGTTAAGAAAAGAGCGGTTAGGAGCAACCTTTGCCACAACGCAATTCTTTTTTGAATTTGATAAGTGGCAAGCACTGATAGATCGCTTATCTGCTGAAGGATCAAAGTTGCCAGTAATTGCAGGAATTCTACCAATTACCAATCTAAAACAATTATCAAGAATGGTTGAGTTAAGTGGTATGCAAATACCGTCCTCTATATTAAGTAAATTTGATAAGGTCTCAGACAATCCTCAAGATGTTAAAAAAGTAGGGGTTGATATCGCAACCGAACTAGGTAGTAAATTGCTAGCTGCTAATGCACCAGGGTTGCATTTTTATACTATGAACACTGCTGAATCAACTATAGAGATTGCAAAAAATCTAAACTTGGTTAAGTTATGAATAAAAGTGAATTTTTTAGTATCTGGAGCTCGCTTCATGGTCAGGCGAGAGTCTCAGGAATTGTTAGATGGTGGTTGAATATTTCATACTTTATAGTCCGGCCTTTAGTTAAGTTAAGAGTCACACCAAATGGCCTAACAGTTTTAGGATTGGTATTTGGAGTTTTACTTTACCTAAATTCAAAATCACTTTGGGCATTATTGTTTTTGATACTTTCCCTACTCAGCGATGGTCTAGATGGCAGTATGGCGATTGTTACCCAAAAATTCTCAAAGTGGGGGGCGATGCTTGACTCAGTCACAGATAGAGCTACCGAGGTATTCTGGGTACTGGCTCTCTATTCTATTGGCGTTAATATAAACATTTTGATTGCCGCATTTCTTTTTTCTTTTGTCCAAGAGTATTTAAGAGCAAGAGCTGGTGGGGTTGGAGTGAACGAGGTAGGTGTGGTGACCTTTGCAGAACGACCAGTTAGAGCCGCATTTGTTTTTGTCGTGTTAGTAGCTTACAACTTAGATTTAAAAATTCTTGATTCGATAATCTTAATTTGGTTATTGCTGCAATTGATAAGCTTACTTAAGATTTCTCGTTATATTTTTCTTAAGCTAAATTAAGCCTTTCCAATTGCGCTGGCAACAATTTCAGCACTGATGCCAACCAACGGTAATCCACCTCCTGGATGAGCTGATCCACCAACGCAGAACAAACCTGTAACTTTTGAGCGGTTCCTAGCTCGCAAGAAGGCCGAGGTAGTTGAGTTACTTGATGTGCCGTAGATGGATCCTCCAGGTGCCATGGCGTAGGACTCCAAGTCAGCTGGGGTGCGATACTTCATAAAATCTAATCTTCTGGAAACATCTAAGCCGAGCGTATCTAGTTTTTTTATAATCTTCTGCGCATACTGATCAGCTCCTTTGCTCCAATCCCAACCATTTTTAGGTTCATGGCGAGGTGCATTCACCAACACAAACCAAGCTTCCTTTGAATCTGATCTGACCAACGACTTATCTTTCGGAGCACAAATATAAATTGTTGGGTCACTAACTGGAATCTTCTGGGTGAATATCTGATCAAATTCAGCATCATAATCAGATGGAAAGTAAACATTGTGATGTTGCATTGAAACTGAATTACCTTTGGCATTGTCCAGACCTAATAAAAGCGAGAATCCAGCTAGGGATTTAGTGGCAGCTTTTAATCTTCTGCGCTCACCTGAGGCACTAGATACTTTTTCACTTAGTAATTGATTATAAACATACTCAGCATCGGAGTTTGCAACCACAATCTCTGTATCAATTTGCTTGCCGTTGGCAAGCTCTAATCCAGTGATTCGATTTGCCTTGGTCAAAATCTTGGATACCAGAGAATTGAACTCAAATTTAACGCCTAGATCTTTGCATCGCTGCTCAAGTGCTATTGATAGTTGACCGATACCACCTTTAATATGCCAAGCACCAAATGTGCTCTCCACAAACGCAATTGTTAGCAGCACTGCCGGTGCACTTCTTGGGTCACTGCCGGTATAAGTAGCATACCTATCAACAATCATTCTTAAGTGGGGATCTAGGTCCATTTTTTCGCTTAACCTACGTAGTGAGGTCAAAGGAGCAATTTGTTTGATTTGGCTAATCAAGTTCTTTCTGATTAATAGTTGCCAGATAGATTTCAATTCAGATTCAACAAAAGGTTCTCTGGATACTTGCCACATTTTTTCAGCGCGATTAATTACCTCTTGCCAACCATTACTTGCCTTAGCACCAAATGTTTTTTCTATCTCTAGATAAGTATTTGGATTAGAAAGGTTAGGAAAAACCACCTTCTTTCCATCACTAAAGTTGTAAACAAATGCAGGATCTACTGGCTCTAATTCCAGGATATGCTCTAAGCGCTTTCCTGTTTTAATAAAAAGATCTCGATAGACCGCTGGCAGTGTCAGTAAAGAGGGACCGGTATCAAATCCATAGTCACCAAACCACTCAGTTCTGCACTTGCCCCCTGAACGATCACTGTTTTCATAAATAGTTACCTCATGACCTTGTTTAGCCAATCGTGCAGCAGCACTCATGCCACCAACTCCTGCACCGATTACGGAAATTTTTGCCATTTAATTAATTGCCCTATCGCGCCAGGTTAATCGATTAGTAAACCGCCCATACCAGGAGTAAGCAATTAAGCTAATCAAGACAATTATCGAAAGAGGATGCAAAATTGCCGTATTTGGTAGAGAACCAGTCCTTAATGCAGATATCACCCGACTCAAAAAGATTAGTAAAAATGAGATTAGTCCAAGCTCAGAACCTGTAAGTGCTGCAGCAAATGGAATTATTCCAGTCAATAGAAGAAGTAAAATTACAATTAGACTTCCAAAAAAAGATCCAAATGCCTTCCAGAGTGATTTCTGATAGCCCTTAAAAAGATCTGCGTTGCTTTTATACATCTGACAACTTGCCACTTGGCTGCCCTCTGCGACACCACCCATAAATCCACAATCTAACAACTGACGTGCCAACATCAGATCATCTAATACCTCAGACCTTACCGCTGCATGCCCTCCTGACTTTAAATAAGCATCCCTTCTCACAATAAAAAATTGACCATTGGCAACCGCCATTGACCTTATAGAAAATCGTTGTGCGATAACCAAAGGTACTGAGGCCAACCAAGACCACTGCAGCATTGGCTGAAAGATTTTCTGTAAAAAACCATCTGTAACTTGCCGTGGATAGGGTGAAATAAAATCCCATGATTTCAACTTAGAAATTGAATTTGAAATCGCATACTGAGTAAGTCGTACATCAGCATCTAGAAAGACTAGAAAATCCCCTTTACTTTGTTCAGATAATTGGTGGCAGGCCCACAATTTGCCAAGCCAATTTTGTGGTGGAGTAGATCCAGTAATTAGCTTTACTTCAGAAAATTTTCTTACCTCATCAGCAGTTTTATCAACCGAACCATCATCTAGTACCAAGATTTCAAAGTTACCAAGGCCCTGCTGATTAATCACAGAGGAAAGACATTCCTTAACATTTACCTCTTCATTACGCATTGGGATTAAAACTGAGACTCTACCTTGAGCTGAGATTGGTTTATTTTGAACAACTCTTATTGTGAATGAGTTTATGACCACCATTGAAAAAACAATTAGTGAGAGAAAAAGTGTAATTTCCATCAATTGTTGGTGGGTGGGCCGAATCGCAATTGAAATAGGTAAGGCAGTAGTACCAATCCGAATGCAACTCCACCAACTAGTGCCACCCCAGGTCTATCAAAAAAGAATAAATTGCCGACTACTCCAGAAAACCATGTCCACATTAGAAAAAAATCAGGCACTGCAGTCGAAGTTGCTACTTTACGTCTATCTTTTCGCAATACTAAATTTAAAATAGCCATTAACCCCATTCCCGTTAATAACCAACCAAATGTGTTGGATAAGGGGATTTCTGGTTGATAAGGCACAGATCGGCCAGTGAACTCCCATGTCCATCTTTCAGCAGCGACCATCTGAGGATCTAAGAACAGATCCCAAGCCATCAGACCAAGTCCGCCATAAAGAAAAACCCAATTTTTCGTCACTTTACGGGCTGCAATAAGAATCGGATGAGCCAACATCACCCAAGCAAACGGCACTACTAATGGAACGCCATAAATTTGATAACCCAAACTACCCGAATATTCATAAGAACCAAATGGCCAACCACTTCTGCTTCCTATTTGTTCTACCAAAAGTGCATAAGTAAAGGTTATAAATAAAAACTGGAAAGCATAGACAATGCCATATGCCAACATGGCGTGTAGAAACATGGCAGCTGCTGCCCAGTAAACAGTTGCGATAGTTACTAGCCTGAGTGCTTCGCCCTCAATCAGGGGATATGTGATTTGCAACCCGATTGCAATTATTAAGGTTGCATATAAAACAAAAAGCTTCCAAGCTGCAACCTGCCTGCTCATATTTTTTCTTGGGTAGTACTGGCGTAGCGACATAGGTTAATTGTGCCTCATCATTTGAGCACGCCTTGCTCTTGAATTACTGCAAATCGCGCGAATAACTCCTCGGAATACCACTTATTAGTGTGGGTTGCAGCAATCGCCTTAACATGGGCATCACCCTTATAGGCAAATTGGCGTAAGGCTGAAGCATCCTCCCATAGCGAAAATGTTCCTTGTAGGCCAATTGGTGCTTCACCAATACCAATAGCATTGATCAATCCCGGTGAGCTATGCAAACTTGCAGTTACCGGAGGTACGGCCCGCCAAAACATAAGATTTTTTCGCCAAATAATTCTTGCCCTAGTAATGGCAGCTATTTTTCCTTGCCATTCAAACTTCTCCACAAAAAATGGCTGTTGGCCAGACCAAAGCCCGTGGGATGAGATGGGTTTAAGAATCGCGCGGTACTCATTACTTGAAATCATTCGCCACACTTTTATCACAAAGGAGTTTTCAATCCAGTCAAGTTTTGACTGCTCGAGCGTTATCAAGATACCCCATCTAAATTGATCAGCATCTGCCGGGGTAAAACTCTCACCCTTTCCAGTCCCCAACAGTTTCACAAAAGATCCTGGAAACTTTAGCTTCAGCATTACCTTGTTAGTAGCCATATTTAAAAGAGCAATTGGCATAGCAATTCTTTTGATTCGCCAAAAATATACTACTGCAATCATCGTTTTAGTAGAGCAGTTTGTGTTATCTCCGCTAACACCTCTGTTGGGCTATCCCACATTGGTGCATGGCCTGTATCTGGCAACACCACCCACTTAGCATGTGATGGTGCAAGTGATCTTTCTTGACAAGTTTTTGCAGGCAAGGTGTGGTCACTATCGCCAAATACGATTGTGATGGGAATTTGTTGATCAATTTGTTTATCAAATCTTTTACCTAGCAATGCATCCCAAGCAGGAAAATAACCGGTTGAACTTGCCATTGCATTTGTAGCATCTAAACAGATTTCATAACCTAGATCTTTCCATCGTGGTGAAACTGTTTCAAATCCAATCCTCTTTGCCCAGGTGTAATTCAAGAGAGAGGGTGCAAGTTTTTCCACTCCACTTGCCATCGCTCTCAGCGCCAATTCACCTGGATATCTAGATGTAAATGGAGTAAGCCAAAGCCCGGCAGGTGCAAGTGCGGTAACAGTCCTTACCGCCTCTGGAGTTATAGCCGCAATCTCTAAACTAATCCAGCCACCAAGTGAATTACCAACTAGATGAAATCTTTCTTTGCCAATCTCCTTTAAATTTCTAGTTACTAAATTTGCAAGCGATGTCGGATCCATTTGTTGGATTGGCGAGTAAGGGGTACGTCCATGGCCAGGCAGATCTACTGTGACAACCTCAAATTGCTTGGTTAATTCTGAAAGAATTGGCTTCCAGGCAGTAGCCGCTGAGCCCATGCCATGAATTAGAACTATCGCCTCGCCTTGACCATATGTTTCCATTGATAGTTTCACGAAGATAAGATTACCTTCTGATGATTAATCTTGAGGTAGCACAATTTGCCCAGCAGGTTACGAGTCAAAATGTAGTTGTTTTGGATGTGCGCACCCCGGAGGAGTTTGCCCAGGGAAGAATCCCAAACTCAATAAATATTGATGTTTTGGCGCCAAATTTTATCGCTGAGATTGCCCATCTAGATAAAACGCTTGAGTATGCAGTTTACTGCCGTTCAGGAAAGCGATCAGTTGATGCTGCGATGGCTATGGATGAGATTGGTTTTTCAACTATGAATCTGATCGGCGGCATAATTGCTTGGCAAGAATCTAATCAAGCCATTGTTCCCTAAATTAAGCATGGTTTAAAACTAGAGTAAGAATATTGAGATTTACTACTTAAAGTTGAGTCAAAATAGTAAAGCTCGCTAAGCCAATCAATAAAACAGCAAAGCCACGTTTTAGATGAACAGTTGGTGTCTTGGCAGCTTTTTTGGAGGAAAGACGGGCAACTACAACCGCTGTCAGTGAGATTAGCGCTGGATAACTCCAGTTTATTTCAGACCAAAGTGAATATTTAGCTGCTAGTGCTGTTAAGCAGTTCAGGGCAATTATAAGTAATGAGGTGCCTGCGGCTTTATTTTGTGGCGTGTGGAAAAACAAAACCAACACTGGAATAGCCAAAAACCCCCCTCCGATGCCAAACAAACCAGTCAATGCACCGATTGTTAGAGAGAGCAAAATCAATGCCCAGACTGGCATCTTCTTTTCAGGTGAATCTTGAATTGGTGCCTTCAGCATGGAGTAAGCAGCACCGAGCAAAACTAGCGAGAAGCCAATCAGAATTATCTGATCGGAGATCTTCTCAACAATTAATCCCAAACCCATATTGGTTACCAGTCCAAGCGCCCAAATTGTGATTGCCTCTTTTACAAGCACATCCTTACTTTTAAACTTTGGACCAAGACCTGCAGCTGCAGCAAGAAATACCACTGCAAGTGCTGCGGTAGTAGCTGCAACTGGGGTGAAATCAAATAGGTAAAACAAAATAGGAACTGTAACCATTGCGCCACCTGCGCCAATGAAACCTAATACTGCGCCAATAAATCCACCACTTAAAGCGGCAGTTAGAATCAAAGTTAGTTCCATAATCTGATACTCCCACATTCCAAGAGGTTATCTGGGCAAAAAACTACCCCCAGGCACAAAAAGCCTAGGGGTAGTTTTACTATTTGAACTTAACTAAAAAACAGCAGCGTTCCTACATTGCTACCAAAGTCTGCGCCACCACGAAGGAGAGCAAAAATAATCATCGCAGCTCCGGCCAAAGAGAGATCCTTGAAAAATGCAATGGTCTCATTTTGTTTAGCCGTAGCATCAGTTTCCTTCCAAAATCCATGCATAATGAATGCAGTTGGGATTAAGAAAACTGCGATTAGAAGTGCACCAAGATCTGCATAGAAACCAAGCAGGATATAAAGCCCACCAAGCAGGATCATTAAGCCACTTAGGTAAACTGAGAATTTAGCCATAGGTACTTTTTTGTACTGGGCATAGCTGGTCATTGCTGAGGCTTTAGTGAAATGAGATACGCCTGAGCTAATAAACAAAAGTGCAAATAGCACTCTGCCAGCTATTAATATGATTTCAGTCATTGATATTTTTTCCTTACCATTGGTTAACTTCACCCAATTGGGCCTGTCCGTAAACTGTAGGGGCTACTGTCAGGTATTTAAACTAAACTTCCTGGTGTGTCCACCAAAAAAACTAACTTTTATACAAGTTATGGTAGCTGCTCATGAGTAAAGAGCAAGGCTTTGCAAGTATTTTGCATGTTGATATGGATGCCTTTTATGCATCTGTCTCTGAGAGAGATAATCCAAAATTAAAAGGCAAACCGGTGGTGATTGGTGCTGGCAAACGCGGTGTGGTTTCTTCTGCAAATTATGAAGCCAGAAAATATGGCATTAAGGCAGCGATGCCGGTGTATAAAGCCAAAGCCTTAGCACCAAATGCCATTTTTATCCCACCAGATATGGCCCGTTACGCCGAAGTATCGAAAAATGTGATGCAGATTTTTAATGAGGTAACCCCGTTAGTTGAGCCCATTTCTTTAGATGAAGCATTTTTAGATGTTACTGGTTCAAATAGATTGATTGGGTCAGCGCGAAAGATTGCCGAGATAATTCGGCAGCGAGTGCAGCAACAGGAGGGAGTAACCTGCTCAGTTGGTATCGCCCACAATAAGTTTATTGCCAAGATCGCCTCCAATCACTGTAAACCAAATGGAGTATTAGAGATTGATCCAAATCAAGTTTTACAATTTTTGCACCCGCTGCCAGCTAAAGAGATTTGGGGGGTGGGTCCAAAAACAAATGAACAGTTAATGAAAATGGGGCTGCTAACTATCGGTGACATCGCAAATACACCACGGGGTACATTAATAAGAGTCTTAGGGGAGGCAAATGGTAGCTCCTTATATGAACTAGCTTGGGGTCGTGATTACCGGGATGTTGAGGTTGAACATATTGAAAAAAGTATTAGTGCAGCTGAGACTTTTGATGTGGATTTGGATCTGCCCGAAGAGATTTTAAAGGAGTTTTTAAGGTTAACTGAACGAAGCGTGGAGCGGATGCGGCAGCGAGGTTTTGCGGCTAACACAATTTCCATAAAGGTAAGATTCTCTGATTTTAAAACTATCTCTCGGTCTAAAAGTGTTGATCTGCCGCTAACTGGCACGCAGGAGATTTTTGAGGTGGTGAAAAACCTTTATCTCTCCTTAAATCTTGATCGAGCTTTAATTAGATTAGTTGGTGTCTCCTTAGACAACCTAGTTGAAGATGAACAGGTACAACAGTTGGTGTTGGGGCAGCGAGCTAATGGCTGGCAGCAGGCAGATAAGGCGGTAGACCGAATTAAGAGCAGATTTGGCAGAGGTAGCTTGCGCCCTGC
>VGBN01000008.1 GCA_016870455.1 Actinomycetota bacterium
TTGATCCAGAGGCTAGAAGATCTTTTTGGGAGTTAATTAAAGTTTTAAAAGCTGAAGGTAAAACTATTTTACTTACAACACATTATTTGGATGAAGCGCAAGCCTTAGCGGATCGAGTAGGTGTTATCAATAATGGAAAAATTATTGAAATTGCTACGCCAGAAACTTTAGGTGGTAGAAATAACGCACCGGCGAAGGTTACCTGGCTTGAAAATGGGACTAAACAACAGTTGCTTACTAAAGACCCGACTATTGAGGTAATCAAGTTAAATCAAAAATTTGGTGGGTCAATACCAGAGCTCGAGGTATTGAGGCCTAATTTAGAGGAAATTTATCTGAAGATGATAGGTGAACTAAAATGAAAAATCTGCTAGAAACTTTGCGGATTGGTCTGCTGCGCAGTCAGATTGAACTCAAGCAATTTATGCGACAACGTGAGTCAGTTGTCTTTACACTATTCTTTCCAGTTATTTTATTATTTATTTTTGGCACAGTCTTTAAAGACACTATCGCACCCGGTGTCACCTTTAGCCAGTACTTTGTGGCCGGAATGATCGCTTCTGGATTGGTCAACACTGGTTTTCAACAACTTGCCATAACTATTCCTATGGAACGTGACGATGGCACATTAAAAAGATTGCGTGGCACTCCCATGTCAGTCTCGTCATATTTTATTGGTAAAGCATTGTTGGTTACATTTTTAATGATTATTCAGACCGCTATGCTCTTATTTTTTGGATCTGTGGTCTTTGATTTAAATCTGCCAACTGATCTGATGCTTTGGTGGAACTTCACCTGGTTGGTCCTTTTAGGAAGTGCTTGTTCAACAATTTTAGGTATTGCTTTCTCCGTTGTGCCAAAGAGTGGTCGAGGTGCTTCAGCGGTGGTATCCCCAATAGTTATTATTTTGCAATTTTTCAGTGGCGTATTTTTTGTATTTACTTCTCTGCCATCCTTTATGCAACAACTTGCTGCAATATTTCCATTGAAATGGCTCACGCAGGGGATGAGATCGGTTTTTCTGCCGGAGGAGTTTGCCACTCAAGAGGTAGCTGGTAATTGGGAGCTAGGAAAAACTGCGATAGTCCTATCCATCTGGTTAATACTGGGATTACTCTTTGCAGTAAAGAAGTTTAAGTGGAGTAGAGAGTGAGAGTTAGAGTTGTAACTGCTTTTTTAATCTCATTTGCACTGTTAGCAACCAATGCATATGCAGCCACGCCAACACCAAAGGCAAGTGCTAAGAGCAGCGCAAAACCAGTAGCCTCAAAATCTGCAACTACAGAACAAGCAACTGCATCAAGTAGTAAAAAGCCAAGTAAAAAACCGGTGAAAAAGAAGGTGAAGAAAACTGCCACTCCAATTCCATCACCATCCCCGGTTTGGCCACCTGTTAAATTCACCTCAAATAAAGGAATATATGCAAAGATTCCAACCAGCAAAGAGTTACTTGGATTGGTTTCAGCGAAGGCAGGATTGCGAGAGTTAGTAAAAAAGTGTGAGTCATTTGCCTGTGGTGCAGTAATCGTGGCTGCTGAATATCGTTGTGAGTGGTGGGAGATTAAATCAACTGTATACGGCCCTGATCCATCAGATGCAAACAAAAAAATTGCTCTAGGTAAGTTGAGAACGCTCTATGGTTCGTTATCTCCAAAAACATATGCAAACATTATTTTGATAAGTGAGGAGCCATTAGCTGGCCCTACAACTACTGACCCAGCCACCGGCCAGGTAGTTCTGGGTTCACCAAGAACTGGTGTAATTGTTGGTGGAATCTCTGCAATTTGTCATAAGTCTGGCACAAATGAAAAAATTCCAGCCAATATATATACTCGAATTAATTAATTTATTGAGGAGTAAAAGTTGCTAGGCGGCATTAACAACAGTCTTTACCTAATCTCACTTTCTGGTTTTTTAGTTGTTGCGGTCATGATCTTGATTTTAAAATGGGCATTTTCTAGCAATAACTCAGTGGTTGAGCGGGATAAGAAAATTGGTAATGAGGATGAGTACGGTTTGCTTAGAGTTGCTCACTCGCCTACAAATCACATTGAAGGCGAGATGCTCAGGCAAAAACTGTTAGCAGTTGGAATAAAGGCAACGCTATCCCAAACTAAAAATGGGCCAAAAATTATGGTTTTTGAAAAAGATTTAAAGATTGCCAAGGCAACCTTAAACTCTTAACGATTAGCTCCTGGTACCCAAAGTTGATCACCGATATCTTTATTTACATATCTAGCTAATACAAATAGTAAATCAGAGAGACGATTTAAATACTTTGCGGTAATTGGATTAACCCCGCCGCCAAATGCATGTATGGCATGCCAAGTTGTTCGCTCTGCTCTTCGCGTTACAGTTCTTGCCACATGCATAAGTGCAGCAGCAGGAGTTCCAGAAGGTAACACAAATGATCGAAGCGGCTGCAAACTCTCGTTGTATTTATCAATTTGGTGCTCTAGGTATTCAATTTGTGAATCTAAAACTCTAAGTGGTTCTGAGGCTGGGTTATCAACTACTGGGGTGCAAAGATCTGCACCGACATCAAACAGATCATTTTGGATTCGAATTAGCAACTTTTTGATATCAGCATCTTTGATATCACCCATTGCCAAAACAACGCCGATTGTTGAGTTTGCTTCATCTACCGTGGCATAAGCCTCTAGCCTGGGATCATTTTTGGAGGTTCTACTCATATCCCCCAGTGAGGTTGTGCCATCATCGCCAGTTTTTGTATAGATGCGGGTTAAGTTGACCATGAGTGCACCCTACCTTAAGCAATTACAATGGGGAATTATGGATCGGTTGCAGGTAGTAGGAGGTGCCAGATTAGCCGGCACAGTTAGAGTCTCTGGAGCAAAAAACTCAGCTTTAAAGTTAATGGCTGCCACATTATTAGCACCCGGTAAATCAACCATCACGAATCTTCCAGCAATTGCAGATGTTGAGTATATGGCGGAGCTATTAACCAGATTAGGTTGCACTGTTGAAATTAATCAGCAACTCAGTCAAGTTGTCATTGATGTACCACAAAAGCTAGGACATCGAGCCGACTATGACATGGTTAGAAAAATGAGGGCATCAATCAATGTACTAGGTCCATTAATTGCCAGAGAATTAATTGCTGAGGTTGCACTTCCTGGTGGCGATGCAATTGGCTCTCGCGGTCTTGATTTTCACATAAATGGCTTAACTGAAATGGGTGCGCAAGTAACTTCAGAACATGGATTTGTAATTGCTAAATCAAGTAATGGGTTAACTGGTGCCAATATCATCCTAGAGTTTCCTAGTGTTGGCGCAACAGAAAACATCATGACCGCTGCAACCTTAGCAAAGGGAAAAACAGTTATTGATAATGCAGCTCGAGAGCCTGATGTGGTTGATCTGGGTGAGTTCTTAATTGCGATGGGGGCAAAAATTTCTGGACTTGGATCTCACACCATCACAATCGAGGGAGTTGAAAAGTTATCTCCTGCCACTCATGCAACCTTGGCAGATCGCATAGTCTCTGGCACTTGGGCATTTGCAGCTGCCATGACTCAAGGAGATATCACTATAGAAAATGGCAGGGCCGATCACCTTGAGATTCCATTGGATAAGTTAGTGGAAGCTGGCGCGGTTGTTACCACCACTAAAAATGGTTTTAGGGTAAAGATGGATAAAAGACCTACTGCAGTTGATGTAGCAACACTTCCCTACCCTGGATTTCCTACTGACTTGCAACCTATGGTTATAACCTTAAACTCAATTGCTGATGGCACCTCAATTGTTACTGAAAATGTATTTGAAGGAAGATTTATGTTTATAAATGAGTTACTTAGATTAGGGGCAAAGATACAAGTTGATGGTCATCATGCGGCGATTACTGGCATAAAGCAGTTGTCTGCCGCACCTGTAGCCGCAACTGATATCCGCGCCGGTGCTGGATTGGTATTAGCTGCTTTAGTAAGTGATGGCGTTACAATTATTGAAGATGCTTTCCACATTGATCGCGGATATCCAGATTTTCCTGCTCAACTAAAATCATTAGGTGCAGATGTCAGCCGAATTTAATTTTCCAGATCGAAACCTTGCTCTTGAATTAGTAAGAGTTACTGAAACTGCAGCTTTAGCTGCCTCAACCTGGGTGGGTAGGGGCGATAAAGATGCAGCAGATGGTGCAGCAGTTACAGCTATGCGCAAGATGATTAATACCGTTGATATGTCAGGTGTAATAGTTATTGGTGAGGGTGAAAAAGATAATGCACCAATGCTTCATAATGGTGAAGAGGTTGGAAATGGCAGTGGCCCAGCTTGTGATGTTGCTGTGGATCCAATTGATGGCACCACGCTAACCTCCAATGGTTTAAATGGTGCAGTAAGTGTTATTGCCTTAGCACCACGCGGCACAATGTTTGATCCAAAGGGTGCTTTCTACATGAACAAGATCGTTACCGGCGCTGAGGCTGCTTCGGTGGTTGATATCTCAGCCCCAGCTGGTGAAAATGTTAGAAAGGTTGCCAAGGCTAAGGGTGTGGATGTATCTGACATAACAGTTATCGTTTTGGATCGACCAAGACATGCCCAGTTACTTAAGGAGTTACGTGCTGCAGGTGCTCGCATTAGATTAATACGAGATGGTGATGTGGCCGCCGCAATTGAAACTGCACGAATTGGAACAGGTATTGATATCTTGATGGGTATTGGCGGCACACCTGAAGGAGTTGTCACTGCTGCAGCTATGCGAGCTTTAGGTGGTGTAATTCAAGGACAACTAATGCCGCAAAGTGAAAGCGAGAAAGAGTCGGCTAAAGCTGCAGGACATGATTTGAGCAAAATTTATTCAACCAATGATTTAGTAGCATCAGATGATGTTTTCTTCTCAGCAACTGGAATTACAGATGGAGAATTGCTAAAAGGTGTTCGCCACACAGCATTTGGCGCAATCTCTCACTCTCTAGTGGTAAGAGGGCGTTCGAAAACTGTAAGAATTATTGAAACAGAGCACCGCTAAATTTAACTTTTAACTACCTCTGCCTCACCCAAAATTGAAACTCGATTGTTTGAAACTGAGATAAATCCACCATTAATTAAAAAATCATTTACCGAACCATCAGCAGCTTTAATTGAAACAGTGCCATCAGCAAGTACCCCAAGAAGTGGTGCATGTCCTGGCAGTACGCCAAGATCTCCTTCTAGTGTGCGAGCAGAGACCATCTTTGCTTCACCACTCCAAACCCGCTTCTCTGGGGTAACTACCTCAACTTTTAGCATAAATTAGGATTTAGCCAACTCTGCTGCTTTACGTTCAACATCATCAAGTCCTCCGCACATAAAGAATGCTTGCTCAGGTACATGGTCATACTTACCATCTGCTAGCGCTTCAAATGCTGCGATTGTTTCAGTTAGCGGAACAAATGAACCATCTAGACCGGTAAAGACCTTAGCCACGAAGGTATTTTGAGATAAGAATCTTTGAATACGACGAGCTCTACCTACCAGGATTCGGTCCTCTTCAGATAGTTCATCAATACCCAAGATCGCAATAATGTCTTGCAAATCTTTATAACGTTGCAAGATCTGCTTGATTCGGTTTGCAACTTTGAAATGGTGCTCACCAATATAGCGAGGATCCAAAATACGAGAGGTTGAATCCAGCGGATCAACTGCAGGATAAATTCCAAGCTCAGAGATCGGACGAGACAACACTGTGGTTGCATCCAAGTGAGCAAAGGTTGTGTGCGGTGCTGGATCGGTAATGTCATCTGCTGGAACATAAATTGCCTGCATGGAGGTAATTGAGTGACCACGAGTTGAGGTAATTCGCTCCTGCAACTGACCCATCTCATCTGCAAGAGTTGGCTGATAACCAACAGCAGATGGCATACGACCAAGAAGGGTTGAAACCTCAGAGCCTGCTTGGGTAAAACGGAAAATGTTGTCAATAAATAGCAATACATCCTGCTTTTGCACATCGCGGAAATACTCAGCCATGGTTAGAGCAGAAAGTGCCACTCTAAGACGAGTTCCAGGTGGCTCATCCATCTGTCCGAAAACCAAAGCAGTTTTGTTAATAACACCGGTTTCAGTCATTTCAAGGAACAAGTCATTACCTTCACGAGTACGTTCACCAACGCCTGCGAATACCGATACACCACCAAAGTTTTCAGCTACACGATAAATCATCTCTTGGATAAGTACAGTTTTACCAACACCTGCGCCACCAAACAATCCAATTTTTCCACCTTTTACATATGGAGTAAGAAGATCAATAACTTTAATTCCCGTCTCAAACATCTCGGTCTTTGATTCAAGTTGATCAAACTCAGGAGCGGTTCGGTGGATTGGCCAACGCTCTTTAATTTGTAATGAAGCGGTCGGAACATCTAAAGATTCACCCAAGGTATTAAAAACATGTCCTTTAGTTACATCACCAACTGGAACTGAGATCGCACTTCCAGTGTCAGTAACTATTGCACCGCGCACCATGCCGTCAGTTGGTTGCATAGAGATAGCGCGGACCAAGTTGTCACCAATGTGCTGGGCAACCTCAAGAGTCAACTTCTTACTCTCACCCGCCAATGTGACTTCAATATTTAGTGCATTAAAGATGGCCGGCATGGCATCGGCTGGAAACTCAATATCCACGACCGGTCCAATTACTCGGGCAACTCTTCCAGTTGCTGTTTTAACTGACATTATTCGCTCCCTGTGCTAGCTGAGGCGAGCGCATCTGCGCCACCTACGATTTCACTGATCTCTTGGGTAATTTCGGCTTGACGAGCCGCGTTTGCAAGTCGGGTTAACGACTTAATTAACTCATCAGCATTGTCAGTTGCTGACTTCATAGCGCGACGCCTTGCTGCATGCTCACTGGCTGCAGATTGAAGCATCGCATTAAACACTCGAGCCTGAATGTAGCGGGGTAGCAATGCATTAAGCACCTCACCAGCATTAGGTTCGAATTCATACATCGGCAAGATAACTGCCGGACCTGTTGACTCCACAACCTCCAGCGGCAGCATTCGCTTTGCATCTGGAGTTTGAGTAATCATTGATTTAAATTGAGTATAAATAATATGAAGTTCATCAACACCATTTAGGTCAATCTGAGCATCTGCAATAAAGGCGGCAATTAATGCATCAGAAACCTCGCGGGCATGGACATAACTTGGGTTATCTGAAAAACCACTCCATGAGGCGGTGATCTTTCGATTTCTAAACTTATAGAAATTAATTCCTTTTCTACCTACCAAATAGGTATTCACCTCAAGACCTCTAGATTGCAATAGCGCAATCAATTGATCACCCTCTTTAATCGCAGCATTTGAATAAGCACCTGCCATACCTCGATCTGCGGTAATAATTAAGACGGCAGCTCGCTTTGGATTGGCAGAGGCGGTGGTAAGTGGATGATTAGTAGTTGATAAGGAAGCAACAGCTGAGACTGCCCGAGTTAACTCGTTGGCGTAAGGAGATGAGGCAGCAACTTTTTGTTGCGCCTTAACAATGCGAGAGGCAGAGATTAGCTCCATCGCCTTGGTTATCTTCTTAGTCGCCTTTACCGACCGCATGCGGCGGCGGTAAGTACGAAGTTGGGCACCCATTTTTTATCTCGCTTTTCTTATCGCTTTATCGCCGGTACTTGACGGGTTATTTGTTCATTATCAACACCATCTAATGCATCAGCTTTCTTCTCATTTACTACTGGTGCAACTGATGATTTAAATTGAGTTTTAAAAGTATTAATTGCCTCTTCCAAAGACTTAACAGTGTCATCTGTTAACTCTCTAGTAGCAGAGATAACCTCAAAGATTTGTTTACGCTCTCTAGCAATAAAATCTAGAAACTCAGTTTCAAATCGACGGATATCTACCACTGGAATTGAGTCCATATTTCCAGTGGTTCCTGCCCAAATAGAGGCTACCTGACGCTCAACTGAGAATGGTGAGTATTGACCTTGCTTTAACAATTCAACCATTCGAGCACCACGTTCTAACTGTGCTTTAGATGCAGCATCAAGATCTGAACCAAATGCAGCGAAGGCTTCTAATTCACGATACTGGGCAAGATCTAGACGAAGTCGTCCGGCAATCTTTTTGATCGCCTTAGTTTGTGCTGAGCCACCAACACGTGAGACTGAAATACCAACGTTAATCGCAGGACGAACACCTGCGTTAAACAAATCGGTTTCTAAGAAGCACTGACCATCGGTAATAGAGATAACGTTGGTAGGAATAAATGCAGAAACATCATTTCCCTTTGTCTCAATGATTGGCAATCCAGTCATTGAGCCACCACCCATATCATCAGATAATTTTGCGCATCTTTCCAACAAACGTGAGTGCAGATAGAAAACATCTCCAGGATATGCCTCACGACCTGGTGGGCGCCTTAGTAATAGCGAAACTGATCGATATGCCTCTGCTTGTTTGGATAGATCATCAAAAATAATTAATACATGTTGGCCTTTATACATCCAGTGCTGACCAATAGATGAGCCGGTGTATGGGGCTAAGTATTTAAACCCAGCTGGATCAGATGCAGGGGCTGCCACAATTGTTGTGTACTCCATGGCTCCTGCTGCCTCTAGCGCACCTTTAACTGATGCAATAGTTGAGCCCTTTTGTCCAATTGCAACATAAATACATTTAACCTGCTTCTTTGGATCTCCACTCTTCCAGTTCTCTAACTGGTTAATAATTGTGTCAACTGCAATCGCAGTCTTACCAGTCTGGCGATCACCAATGATTAGCTGACGCTGACCGCGGCCGATAGCAGTCATGGCATCAATTGCTTTAATTCCAGTTTGAAGTGGTTCTTTTACAGGCTGACGTTGCACAACAGATGGTGCTTGAATTTCAAGCGCGCGAGTAGTTTCAGCTTTAATCTCACCCTTGCCATCAATTGGTCGACCTAAGGCATCGACTACTCTTCCTAAAAATCCATCACCAACTGGAACAGAGAGAATTTCTCCAGTACGACGAACAGTTGTTCCCTCTTCAATTCCAGAGAACTCACCTAAAATCACAACACCGATTTCGCGAACATCTAAGTTCAGCGCTAGACCCAATGTGCCGTTTTCAAACTTTAACAACTCATTGGTCATAGTTGATGGCAGACCTTCCACACGTGCGATGCCATCACCTGCCTCGGTGACACTACCGATCTCATCCTTTACGGCAGCTCCAGGTTTATATGCAGCGACATGTTTTGCCAGTGCATCCCGAATCTCTTCGGGGCGGATACTTACTTCGGCCATCTTTTTCTCTCTTCTCTCTTTAAATAACAGATGCTGTGGGCATCTGTTAAAACTAACTTACGAGCGCTCTGCCCGCATCTGCTAACCGATTAACTATGGTGCCATCTATAACATCATCGGCATACCTAATTGATATACCACCTAACACCTTTGGATCTATCTCAAGATTAATATGAACATCTCTACCCATTTGTTTGCCTAGAGCGGCAACTAATTTGTTTATTTGAGCATCGCTTAATGCAACTGCAGATTTAACATGGGCCACTAAACGATCTTTTCGAGCAGAAACATAATGTGAGTAGGTTGCCAATGTTGCATCAATACTTCGACCTCGACGAAGAGTTATAACTCTTTTGAGTAAATTTATAGTTGAGTTTGCATACTTACCTTTTACCACTGATTCAAGTAAGGCAACCTTGCTTTGATCTGTATCAGCTGAGGTATTTAGAGCTTGGCGAAGCTCTGGATTTGCTCTAAGCACCCGAGCAAAATCAAATAGTTGATTTTCTACCTGCTCTAACTCATTATTTTTATCAGCGGATGTGGCCTCTGCCTCGATGGCTAAATTTTCAATCGCATCTGCGATCTCACCTGGATTAGACCAACGAAGTGCAGCAGCATTTGCAAGTAATGCTTGGGCTGGTGCAGTTATGTTTTTACCAAATAGATTTGAAATCAACTCTGCCTTTGCACTCACATCACGGGCATTATCAGTTAGCGCTCTTCTGACCCCAATTGAGGAGCTTAAAACCGAGAGAATTACAAATAAATCTTGGGCAAGGAGGGCTACCTCATTTGCAGATTGTTTTTCAACAGTCTGCGTTAATGATTTTCGCAGAGTTATTACCGAAGCTCTGCTAGAGCCACCCAATACCTTCATGATTATTTACTCTTCTCCAGATCTGCAATAAAGCGATCAACTATCCGAGATTGACGAACCTGGTCATCTAATGCTTCTCCGACAATCTTTCCGGCTAATTCAGTTGCAAGCGCTCCCACCTCATTACGTAGTGAGGTGATTGCTTGTTGACGCTCGGCTTGAATTGCAGCGGTTGCAGCTGCTGAAATTCGAGCCGCCTCCTCTACCGCCTTTGCTCGCAAATCTTCAATAATTGCAGCACCTTGTACCCGAGCATCTTCTCGTATTTTCTGTGCTTCGCCCTGAGCATCCTTAAGTTGCAAGGTGTATTTTTGAAGGGCTACTTCCGCCTCTCGTTGTGCTTTCTCAGCACGTTCGATACCACCTGCAATTGCATCAGTTCGCTCCGCAAATGCTTTTTCAAATAACGGAACAACTTTGGCGCGTAATACTAAGAACAGTAATGTGAAGGCAACAAAGCCAACAATTAATTCAGCAGTATGCGGAATTAAAGGGTTTGCTCCCTCACCTGCCACCCAGTTGCTAAAACTCCCCCGAACCATCTTTTACCAATCCTCGCGCGAATTAAAGTACGAAAGCTAGAACGAGACCGAATAGCGCTAGAGCTTCAGCTAATGCGAAGCCTAGGAATGCGATCGGTTGCAACACTGAGCGTGCCTCAGGTTGGCGTGCTACACCACTGATGTAAGCAGCGAAGATCATGCCCGTTGCGATTGCCGGTCCGATTGCAGATAGGCCATAACCGACCAGGTTGAGTGTGCCTTCCATATTCTTTTCCTTCTTTCTTTGTTAGTTGTTGCTTGGGTTTTTTCTAGTGTTCATCCGCTAACGCACCCGCTATGTAGAGGGCGGTTAACAGGGTAAAGATATATGCCTGTAGGCATTGGACCATAAATTCAAAAAAAGTGAGCGCAATTCCAAAGGCAAAGGCAAAAGGTGAGACCAGCTTTAAGCCAACAACACCTTGCAAAAGGTGTTCTCCGCCTAGGATGAAAACAAGTAATAAGAGATGGCCGGCGAACATATTGGCAAATAACCGAAGCGATAAGGTAAGTGGACGAACAATAAAATAGGTAGCCACTTCAATTGGAGTTAGTAATACATAAACTGGCTTTGGAACTCCAGGCATAAACATAATTTCTTTAAGGTAAGGCATAAGCCCTTTATGCTTAATCGCAACATAATGGAAAATTACAAAGGTAAATAGAGCCAATACATACGGAAAGCTCACCCTAGACATAGTAGGAAACTGCAAAAATGGAATAATGCCAAATAAATTATTGGTTAAAATAAATGTAAAGAGCGTAAACAAATATGGAACAAACCGCATGAACTCATGACCAATAACATCTCTGGCTAAATCATTTCGCACAAAGCCATAAACGGATTCACCAGCAAATTGCAGCTTAGATGGAACGATCGAGGCTTTTCTTGCTGAAAGTATGAAGAAGGTTGAAATCAATATCACCGATAAAAATGCTAGAAAAACTGGCTTTGTTGTAAATGGATTATCCCCAAATACTGGTGGCAAATTGAAGTCGGCGGTACTAGGTGGCTTAAAGCCTTCATCTGCAGCTAATCGCACGCCCACTTAAATCTCCAAAAGTTAGTAACTATTCGGTTTGAAAAACTTGCAAGATTTCTTCTATTACATAGCTGTTGGGGAGGGCTAGCTACGGGGGAAACCTTATTAGAAGAGGCAGATTACTGGGAAATGAGAGAAGGTAAAAATCAGATTTTGGAAAGAAATGTGACCCTAATCGCGCCCAAAACGCAGCCATACTAAATATATAGATGCGCCAGCACCGAGCAGCATCCCAGCCAATACTAAGTAGGTGGTTCCCAACCAGCGATCTAAGCCCCAACCAATTCCACCCCAAATGATTAAGCCAGAGAGTAGATATCCGACAATAGACCAGAGTGCATTCTCCTCATTTTGAGAACTTTTCCTCTTCTCATCATCTGAATTTTTCTGACTCACTGTGCATCCTCCTCTTTCTTCGGTAGTGGCAACTGGACTCGCAACTTAAGGAAGCTGCGGATCTCCCCAAACAACCACGCCATGGTAATCAATATGGCGCAGATAGCAAAACTGCCTCGATCAATTGTGCTTTTGTCGCTATACCTAGTTACTAACAACAGAAAAGCGCCCATCAAAATTACTTTGGCAAAATACGAAAACATGGCCAGCGCCATAGTGGCCAAGGGATCTAAATTTCTAGAGACTCGAGCAACAAGTATATGGACACTAAAAAAAATTATCACTGTCAGTGATGCTAAAACTCCACCGTATAAACCTGACCTACCATTTACAAAACTCATTATCACAGAGCTAAGAAGTGCAACTATTGAAGCAGGGGCTAAAGCTCCGCGCCAGAGTTGGGTGTCACTCATTTAGCGCCAAACCTTTCTTACCACTTTTAATGATTTGTAGTGAGGCTAAAAATATGCCTACGCCAGCAATGATCGCAATCCAAATCGGCACAAATGCTGCAATCACAGTTGGAATTGCAAACATGGCAGTCCATAAGTAAAGCACTACTGTGGTGCGCTGTTGGGTCAATCCATATCTCATTATTCGATGATGTAAGTGTTCTCGATCGGCTGTAAATGGTGACCTGCCAGCTTTAATACGTCTTAAAATTGCCATAACAAAATCTAGTAATGGAATTGCCAAAATGGTAAATGGCAAAAGCAATGGTAATAATGCAGAGCCACCATTTTCCTCAGTTATAACCGAAGCAT
The DNA here is from genome assembly GCA_016870455.1 of Actinomycetota bacterium. GTDB lineage: Bacteria > Actinomycetota > Actinomycetes > Nanopelagicales > Nanopelagicaceae > Nanopelagicus. The sequence continues at coordinate 12,864 of VGBN01000008.1, forward strand.
CAACCTGCCCGGTTAAAGTGATTGCTGAGGCACTGATCATCAACCCTAAAAACATCGCACCAGAATCACCCATAAATATTTGGGCAGGGTGAAAATTATGCGGCAAGAATCCTAGGCACAATCCAATCACTACTGCAGTTATCAGTGATGGAGCACCGGCTCGATTTAAACCATTGATGACAGCCAATAAATAAGAAAAAGCAAAAAATGATGCTGCACAAATCATCACGATTCCAGTTGCTAAACCATCTAAACCATCAACAAAGTTGATCGCATTGATAACTACCATTACAAACAAAATTGTAAGTATCTGACCAAAATTTGTGGGCAAGGTTGTAATTCCATTAATTGGTAGCCAAAGTATTTGAACTCCATAAATCAACAAAATGCCAGCAGCCAAAGCTTGTCCAGCAAACTTAGTAATTGGATCTAAATCAAATCGATCATCAAGTAATCCCAGTAATAAAATAAAAGTGCCACTTAAAAAAATTCCTGTTGCTTCTGTACCGAAGGATTTATGCACCAAGGGTAGGTAATTGACGATCACCAAAGTTAGTGCCATCGATAACCACATGGCCAACCCACCCCAGCGTGGTGTTGGTTGTAGGTGAATATCTCTAGATCTAATTGCAGTAATTGCTCCTGCTTTTAAAGCCAAATCTCTTACCAGTGGAGTGACCAAGTAGGTGACAATTGCTGCAAGTAAGACAGTTACTAAATACTCACGCATCTGTGTTTAAAATTAATTTTTAGGTTGCGGATAAACTGGAAAACTGGCAGTTAGTTGATGAACTTCAGCCCTTATCGATTTTGCCTTTGCATCATCATCACCCTCTTTAATGGCACGAGCAATAAATGTGGCAATCTGATTCATTTCACTCTTTCCCATACCTTGGGTTGTTATCGCGGCGGTACCAACTCGAATTCCACTGGTTACTGCTGGAGTTTCTGGATCAAAAGGAATTGCATTTTTATTTAAAGACAAACCTGATCTTCCACATCTTTCATCTGCCACTTTTCCATTGACTTTAGTTGATCTGATATCAATCAATGCAAGGTGAGTCTGTGTGCCGCCAGAGACAGCACGCATTCCTGCTGCTTCAAGACCCTTTGCTAGCTCCTGACAATTTTCAATTACTTTTTTTGCATATGATTGGTATTCAACTGTTGCACACTCTGCTAGCGCCACAGCTTTGCCAGCAACTGCACTCATTATTGGCCCACCCTGCATCCCCGGAAACACCGCTTTATCAATCGCTGCAGCGTGTTTTTCTTTGCTTAAAATCATGCCGCCTCGTGGTCCTCGCAAAACTTTATGTGTTGTAAAGGAAACGACGTCGGCATAAGGAACTGGTGATGGAATCGCCTTGCCGGCTACTAAGCCAATGAAGTGAGCAGCATCTACCCACATAATTGCCCCTACCTCATCACAAATTTGGCGAACTTTTTCAAAATCAATCAAGCTTGGGTATGCGGTTGCGCCAGAACAAATCATCTTTGGCTTGTGCTCAATAGCTAAATCTCGTAATTGATCGTAATCAATTAACTCATTATCTTGTCGCACACCATATGAAACAACATTGAACCACTTACCAGAAAAGTTAACCTTGGAACCGTGAGTTAGATGACCGCCATGTGGCAATGACATCGCCAATACTGTGTCACCAGGCTTTGTAAATGCCTGGTATACCGCAACATTTGCACTTGCGCCTGAGTGAGGTTGCAGATTTGCATGTTCTGCGCCAAACAACTTTTTGGCACGCTCAATACCAATTACTTCAACTTTATCAACCTCCTCACAACCTCCGTAATATCGCTTGCCCGGGTAACCTTCAGCGTACTTATTTGAAAGTGTGGAGCCCATAGTTGCAAGGACAGCAGGTGAGGTGAAGTTTTCACTTGCAATAAGTTGGAGATCTTGACGTTGGCGCACTAACTCTGAAATTACAACCGCAGCAATCTCTGGGTCTTGTTTTTCTAGTGCATTAAAATCTGGACCATAGTACTTTTCAGATCTGCTCATATGCCAAGCCTAAAGGGTTGGAGCAGAAATAGAAGGGACTGTGGCTTTTAATTGGTCAACGGTGATTGCACCAACTCGCTGCAATGTGACCTCATTCTCAGAAAACTCAACCAAAGTTGAAACTGATCCTGCTGGTAGGAGGCCTTGATCAAAGATTGCTCCAATATCCCTTTCAAAAATAGCCAAAGTATTTAAATCTAAAACTGTTGGTTTGCCAACCAATGCTGCCGAAGATGTTGCAAGTGGACCCGATTGCTCCAATATGGCCGAAATGAATTTATTATTTGGTGAGCGCAGATTTACCTTACCTAATCTACGATCATCACCTAGATTCCAAGTTAATCCAGGTTGCGATTTAACGGTTACAGAAAGTAAGCCTGGCCAAAATTTATCTAACAATCCCTCTTGTTGGACTGTCAGTGGCGTTGCTACTCCTTTAGCCATCTTTTTGTCTTTAACAAATACTTGTAATGTTATTCCAGGTGAATTTCCTCGCAGAATATGAATTGCATTGACCGCATCCTTTTCAAAAGCATTAGCCAGATAAACATAGCCATGCTCAGCCGGAGCTATTATTACTTCACCAGCTCTTAAGTATCTAAGAGCGGTTTCAACAGATTCAGAGAAAGAATTTTCAGCTACGCTGGAGATATCTATTCGTTGTGCCATAACAACTATCTATCTTTTAACTGCGCTGGTAAATCTATCTCTACCAGTCAAATCAGCATGGGTTTGAGCAGGTAAAAAATCAGAGGCTAAAAGCTTTCTAATCAATTCAGCCTGCCTTTCATGATGTTCGGTGATGAAATATCCACCTGACTTTAATAACCTACTACCTGCAGTAATAAATTGTTTCGGAATAAGCATTCCATCGACTGGTCCACCGCGCAATGCAATCTCCGGTTCAAAGTTTGCAACCTCGATCGGCAGCTTCTCATCATTTGGTATGTATGGTGGATTTGCAACGACCACATCAGCCTTAACTTTGGGTAAGGCACTCTGCACATCCTCAACTACTACTCTGATAGGCAGATCATATTTAGCAATATTTTTATTTAACCACTTGGCAGCATCTTCAGATTTTTCAACTGCCACTAAGCTGACATTCAATCCCTTGATACTGGCCTCAGAGGCGATTGCAATGCTGATTGCCCCAGAGCCTGCACCTAAATCGATAATGCTTTTGGCTTGATCTTTATCAGATTGTGAGTTTAGATAACCAATGACCCGATCAACAATTAACTCTGTCTCAGGCCGTGGAATCAGGACACCTTCACCCACCTCAAGCTCTAGATATCTAAATGGTGCTGTTCCAGTTATGTATTGAACTGGTCTTCCCATAAGTCGTTGCTTTATTAATTCATTAAATTCATTTGAAACTTTTTCTTGCTCTGCTTTATCTATTTCTATCCCTTGACTGTGAATTTGTTTTCTAGAAACACCTAGCAGATGGGCAAGCAACAACTCTGCATCAATTATGGGAATTTTGTTTTTCTCAAACTGTGTAAATGCTGCTCTAAGCAGCTCTTTCATGGGTTACCCGCTGATAATTTTGTTTTACGATCGGCCTCAATCAGTGACTGAATCACTGCCTCTAAATCACCATTCATTACTGCATCTAAATTATTCGCTTTGTAGTTAACCCTATGATCGCTTAAACGATTTTCAGGAAAATTATAAGTTCTAATTCTTTCGCTACGATCAACAGTTCTCACCTGGTTTTTGCGCTCAGCAGAGGCGATACGTTCTGCCTCCTCTTGCGCTGCTGCCAACATTCGAGCTCGTAAAATGCGAAGTGCGGACTCTTTATTTTGCAGCTGACTTTTCTCATTTTGACAGGCAACCACAATGCCAGTTGGAATATGGGTAATTCGAACAGCAGAGTCAGTGGTGTTAACACTTTGTCCGCCCGGGCCAGATGAGCGGTAAACATCTATTCGCAGATCATTCATGTTAATCTCAACATCAACCTCCTCCGCCTCTGGCAAAATTAAGACGCCAGCAGCTGAGGTATGAATTCTTCCTTGTGATTCAGTCTCTGGAACTCGCTGAACACGGTGTACTCCTCCTTCAAACTTTAACTTTGCATAAGGAGTTTGCCCTGGTTTTACTGCACCTTTAGATTTGATCGCTATCGACATATCTTTGTAGCCACCCATATCACTTGGCGTGGTATCAATTACCTCAATCTTCCAACCCTGTTTTTCGGCATATCTTGAGTACATCCGAAATAGATCACCAGCAAAAATTGCAGACTCATCCCCGCCCGCTCCAGCTTTTATCTCCATAATGACATCACGATCATCATTTGGATCCTGAGGTAGTAGTAGCTCTTCCAAAAGTGCTGCAGCATCATCTCTAGTTTTTTCTAACTCTCCTAGCTCAGATGCAAAACTTGGATCAGATTCTGCCAACTCTTTGCCAGCGCTTAAATCCTGTTCAGCAGATTTATAGGCTCGATAGCCAGCTATTACCGGACCAAGTTGGGCATATCTTTTACCAAGTGCTCGTGCCTTATTTTGATCAGCATGAATAGATGGATCAGCCATTTGCGTCTCAAGTGACTCATACTCAGCCAACAACTCGTTGACTTTAGCAAATCGTTCCATCTAACTCTCCTTTCAAAAATTATAGGCTTTTAAATTAAAAAGAGAGCGCACTCCATCTTTCGATGGCTAGGTGCGCTCTCTTAACTAAAACTACTTAGTGCCGCTCTTGTCTGCCTTCCCGAAACGCTCTTGGAATTTAGCCACGCGACCGCCGGTATCAAGAATTCTCTGCTTGCCGGTGTAAAACGGATGGCATACTGAACAAACTTCAACGTAGATTGAACCGCTTTCTTTGGTGCTGCGAGTGGTAAAAACTTCACCACAACCACAAGTAACCTTGGTTTCTACATACTTTGGGTGGATCTCGCTCTTCATATTTCTCCTTGATTATTACTGGATCAGATATTCATTTTTAGAACATCTGTGAACCAGTAGGACTAGTGAAGTACTAGAGGGGTAAAGAGTAACTGCTGGATTAGGGCAATCAAAATTTAGGCATTAATTACGCTTGGTCGCTCTCCTGCTTGCTTGACCCGTTGCCAGCTGGCACCTCAGCCCCAGTTGTAGTCTTTTGAATTTGCAGAAGGAACTCAACATTTGATTTGGTTCCCTTCATCTTCTCAAGCAGTAATTCAAGTGCTTGTTGCGGCTCAAGAGCGTGTAGAACTCTTCGTAGACGCCAAACAATACTTAACTCTTCTGTTCCCATAAGGATTTCTTCCTTACGTGTTCCAGATGCAACAACATCAACGGCTGGGAAAATTCGCTTATCAGCAAATTTACGGTTGAGGATTAACTCCATATTTCCAGTGCCCTTAAACTCTTCGAAAATAACCTCATCCATTTTCGATCCAGTATCAATCAAGGCAGTTGCCAAGATTGTTAATGAACCACCATTTTCGATATTACGCGCTGCTCCAAAAAATCTCTTTGGTGGATATAACGCTGCTGAATCAACTCCACCGGAGAGAATTCGGCCAGATGCAGGTGCTGCGATGTTATAGGCGCGACCTAATCTAGTAATTGAATCTAGTAAAACCACAACATCATGACCCAACTCAACTAGTCTTTTTGCTCGCTCAATCGCAAGCTCAGCAACGGAGGTGTGATCATCAGCTGGTCGATCAAATGTTGATGCAATTACCTCACCTTTTACCGATCTTTGCATATCAGTAACCTCTTCAGGCCGCTCATCAACTAAGACAACCATTAAGTGACACTCTGGGTTATTTGTAGTTATTGCATTTGCAATTGATTGCAACACCATAGTTTTACCAGCTTTAGGTGGTGAAACTATTAGCCCACGTTGACCTTTTCCAATTGGTGAGATCAAATCAATGATTCTGGTAGTTAAAACATTTGGCTCAGTCTCAAGACGCAACCTTTCTTGCGGATACAGCGGAACTAACTTTGCAAATTCAACTCGTTCTTTTGAGTTCTCAGGTTCAACGCCATTAACCGTCTCGACTCTAACTAGTGCATTAAATTTTTCTCTTCGCTCTCCTTCTTTGGGCTCGCGAACAGATCCAGTAATTACATCTCCCTTACGCAACCCATACTTTCTAACCTGTTGCAATGAGACATAAACATCATTTGGTGAAGGTAAATACCCACCAGTTCTAATAAATGCAAAACTATCTAAAATATCTAGTAAGCCACCGACTGGAAGCAAAACATCATCTGGCCCAATAACAATTTCCCGCTCTTCACGGTGACCACGGTCTCGGTTGCGATCTCGATTACGATCACGTCCACGATCTCGTCGATTGTTGTCTCGATGTCCAAATCTGCGATTGTTATCCCCGCGATCGGAGTCGCCATAACCGCCCGAGGAGTTAGAAGCTGAGCCCTCTTGGCTTGCTTCGTTATCCTCATTTTCATTGTTGTTATTTCTATTGTTTCGATTGTTCTGTCGTTCCATACGACGAGCCTCTCGTTCATTTTTAGCGGCTTCGCGATTCGCGGCCTGCAGATCGCTAATAGATTGAACTAGCTCTGCTTTTTTAAGTGTGGTGGCATTTTCAATTCCAAGTTGAACCGCAACCTTTTTCAGATCGCCTAAGGCCATATCCACTAACTCAACCGCATCTGTGCGATTGGTTGATTTTTTCTCTGCCATCTATTTCTTGCCATTCTTTCTTTTATTATTTTTGTTTTCCCTATGAGGGTAATCCCGCGAAAAAAATTAATTGATTTTGGGATTTTTATATCTTAAGTTTCTGTCGCACTTTCCGACATCGCAAAATCTACCACACCTAAGGCAATAGGGAAAATCCCCTATGAAACCCCAGTTTTTGCAATAGCCAGTTTCATCGCGGTAAATCCAGGGGCAGCTGAGTGAATTTGATCAATCTCATCCTCTGCACCGGCGTAAAGCACCATAACTGATGGACCTGCGCCAGAAACCACAGCTGCTAAGCCAGCTCCTCGCAACTTATCAACTAAAGAGATTGTCTTTGGCATTGCTTGTTGACGATACCTTTGATGTAGTAAATCCTCAGTTGCAGTAAATAACAAATCAGGTCGCTCAGCAAGTGCATGAACCAGTAGAGCTGATCGTGATGAGTTTAAGACTGCATCTTGATGAGAGATAGTTTCAGGTAATAATTTGCGGGCTTTGGCTGTCGATAATTGATTTTCTGGCACAAGTAGTAATGCTTTAATTCTTTCATCAACCTTTAAACCAACTGCACGACCAATACTGGTGCTTGAACCATCTGCACCTTGCTTAGACTCAAGCCAAGCAATAGTTGCACCGCCATAAAAAGCCGCAGCTACATTATCTGGATGACCCTCTAACTCCGTTGCTAAAGTAATTAACTCCTCATCACTCATGTATTGCTCACCAGTAAGTACTAAGGATCTGGCAAGTGCTAAGCCGCCAACAATTGCACTTGCTGATGAACCCAATCCTCTGCCATGTGGAATCACATTTAATGCCCGAAGAGCGATACCTCGTGGCTTACCACCCATATGCTCAAATCCGCGCATCATCGATTTGATCACTAGATTTTTTGAATCTTTCTTTACCTCATCTGCACCTTCGCCCGTTACATCAACATCAAAGGTTTCATCATCTAAAACTTGGGCCGCATATCGGTCACGAATCTCTAATGCTAAGCCAAAAAAATCAAAACCCGGCCCAATATTTGCACTACTTGCTGGCACGCTAACCTGAGCCATGGTGGCTTTAAAGGTTAAGCCACTTGGTTTACGTTTTGCTGCCATTACTTAAGTCCAATTGCTTTAGCTGCTCGCTTAACATCTACCGGAATAATAATCGGTTTGCTACTGGTATTTAACACCCATTGCACATCTTTTAAGCCATTACCAGTAACTGTTACTACAATTTTTTTGCCCTTTGGTAACTTCTTAGCAGCTTTCAATTTAATAAGCCCAGCAATCCCAGCTGCGCTAGATGGTTCAACAAAAACTCCCTCTTTTGCAGCCACTAATCGATAGGCACTTAGAATTTCCTTATCAGTAACTGAATCAATCAATCCTTTTGAGCCAACCTGAGCTGCCACTGCTTGATCCCAAGAGGCAGGGTTACCGATTCTTATTGCTGTTGCAATAGTTTCTGGCTTTTTAATTATCTTATTCTTAACGATGGGTGCAGCACCTGCTGCTTGAAATCCCCACATCATGGGTAGCGAGTTAGATATGCCAGATTTTTTGTACTCCTGGTAACCCTTCCAATATGCAGTGATATTTCCAGCATTGCCAACTGGCATAACATGAATATCAGGGGCAAAACCCAACATGTCAACTACCTCAAATGCTGCTGTCTTTTGTCCTTCAATTCGATATGGGTTAACTGAATTAACCAATGAAACTGGATAATTTTCTGATAACTGGCGAGCAAGTTTTAGGCAATCATCAAAATTTCCCTTAACTTGCAAAAGAATTGCACCATGAGCAACTGCTTGGGCTAATTTACCCATTGCAATTTTTCCTTGTGGTACCAAGACCACCGGCTTCATCTCCGCTTTGCTGGCATAAGCTGCAGCACTTGCACTTGTGTTTCCAGTTGAAGCACAAATTACCGCTTTCGCTCCTTCTTCTGCTGCCTTTGAAATCGCCATCGTCATACCGCGATCCTTAAAGGATCCAGTTGGATTACCACCCTCAACCTTTAACCAAACCTCATTTGCCAACATCTCAGACAAAACACGTGCGTAAACAAGTGGTGTGCCACCTTCACGTAAGGTAATTATTGGCGTCTGATCATTTACAGGTAACCAACGACGGTACTCATCAATCACTCCCTGCCACTGATGGGCACCTTTTTTCCCAAACAATCCCATTAAATGGCACCTTCAACTCTTAGCACACTAGCAACATCGGTTACTACCGGTAGGTTACCCAACTCTTTAACAGTTGCAGAGAGAGCTGATTCATTTGAGGTATGAGTCATTATTATCAACTCCGCTCTATCACCTGCTCCTGTTTGTCTTACTGTTTGAATAGAGACACTATGGGTTGCAAATACATGTGCTACCGACTCTAAAACACCAGGTTTATCTGCCACATTTAATCTAATCAAGTAGCGTGTTTTTGTCTCACCGATTGGCGCAATTTTTAGCGAGGCGTAATCACTCTCCTTTGGGCCGATTCCACCGACAACCTTATGGCGAGCGATCGCAACTAAATCACCAAGAACTGCACTAGCTGTTGGCTCACCACCAGCTCCTTTGCCATAAAACATCATCTGTCCTGCAGATTCAGCCTCCACAAAAACTGCGTTATATGACTCTCTAACTGAAGCTAATGGATGAGTCCGAGAAATTAATGCCGGATGCACCCTCACTGAAATCTCACCAGAGTTAGTTAACTCAGTAATTGCTAACAACTTAATAACCAAATCCATTGCCTTTGCAACCTTTACATCAGTTGCAGTTATCTTGGTAATTCCTTCTCGGTATACATCTTTACTGGTAACTCTGGAGTGAAAAGCCAAACTTGCCAAGATGGCAGCCTTATCTGAGGCATCAATTCCCTCAACATCTGCAGTTGGATTTGCCTCTGCAAAGCCAAGAAGTTGTGCTTGTTTTAACGCATCCTCAAAGGCTGTACCACTCTCATCCATCTTGGTAAGAATGTAGTTAGTAGTGCCATTTACTATTCCCATGATTCGCTTTACATGATCACCAACCAATGATTCACGTAATGGTCTTAGAATCGGAATTGCTCCAGCTACCGCAGCTTCATAATACAAATCAACATTTGCCTCACTTGCCGCTTGATATAAAGCCGCACCCTCCTGTGCTAACAAAGCTTTGTTTGCTGTGACAACTGATTTACCATTTTTAAATGAGGTTAATATCAATTCTTTAGCAGGTGAGATTCCACCAATTACCTCAATGATTAAATCTATCTCTGGATCATTAACAATTGATGCAGCATCATCAGTTAACAAAGCATTGGATACACCATCGCGTTTTATCTTGAGATCTTTAACTGCAACCTTTACCAACTCAAGTTGAGCACCAGAGCGTGAGGCTAAATCTGCCTTATTTGCTAATAGTAGCCGCGCAATTTGAGTGCCCACATTTCCGCAACCGAGCATCCCAACTTTAAGAGTTTTCATCAGATAAGTATCTCAAACTTATGACAGCGGCCGTGGCGCTTGAGTTACATCTAGGCTTAGAAGATCTGCCTCATTTTCTCTGCGTAGTATCTCTCTACCCTGCCCAGCTTTGACGGCAATCACCGATGGTCGAGGCATATGGTTGTAATTACTAGCCATGCTCCTGCCATAAGCACCTGTTGCAGGAATTGCCAACAAATCACCAGGTGCAATATCCGCCGGTAACTCAATCTCTGAAATCAATATATCCCCGCTTTCACAATGCTTACCAACAACTCTGGAGCTAATTGATTTTTCAGAGGAGCTGCGATTGGCTAAGAATGCGCAGTAGTTTGCCTCGTAGAGCGCTGGTCTGATGTTATCGCTCATGCCACCATCTACTGAGATATATCTTCGAGATAAACCATTTTCTAACTTAACTGATTTTGTTGTACCCACTTGATAGATGGTTGTGGTAGTTGGCCCAACTATTGCTCGGCCAGGTTCAATTGAAATTTTTGGGATTGCAAGTTTTGCTTTTTCACATTCAGACTTAATCACGGCAGCAATAGCTGGAATTACCTCGTTAGGTGAAATTGCAGTTTCATTTTCTGTGTATGCAATTGCATATCCGCCACCGATATTTAATTCAGGCAATTCTTTACCATACTTGTCTCGGTAAGATGCTAAAACTGCTATTAATCTGGTGGCAGCTAACTGAAAGCTATCTACTTGAAATATTTGAGATCCAATATGACAGTGCACGCCCGCTAGATTTATCGAGCCTTCAGCCATGCATTTATCGATAGCAATCTGGGCATCCCCAGCAGCAATTGAGAATCCAAATTTCACATCCTCATGAGCAGTAGAGATAAATTGGTGGGTTTGAGTATCTACGCCGGGAGTAAGACGCAAATAAACCTTTTGAACCTTGCCTTGATTTTTTGCAACTCTAGCAACTCGTGCTAACTCATCAAAGGAGTCAATCACAATTGTTCCTACTGAAGATTTGATTGCAAATTCAATTTCAGATTCAGATTTATTATTACCATGAAATTCAATGTCAGATGTTGGAAAATCTGCAGCTAAGGCAACTGCTAATTCTCCTTGAGTGCAAACATCTAGGCCCACCTTCAACTCTTTTAACCACTTTGCAACCTCAACGCAAATAAATGATTTTGCCGCATAATAAAGTTGCCCGCCTGCAAAGGATTTTTCAAGGGCTGCTTTCCAAGCTTTAGTTCTCAAATAAAAATCCTCTTCATCTAACACAAAAACAGGGGAGCCAAACTCTTTGACAATTTTTGAAGCTGAACACCCGGCTATAGATAACTCACCGCCATGTTGATTTTGATTAGAAAACTTAAGATTTGCCGAAAAAAGTGAGGTCGGATAATTATCAGTCATTACATTCTCTCCGGTGCAGTAACACCAAGTAAATCTAAGCCATTTCTAATTACTGTGGCAGTAGCTAGAGCCAAAGTTGCACGAGCAGAATTTAACTCAGTTGGCTTTTCTTCACCAATTGGTAAAACTCTGCAATCATTATAAAAACGATGGAATTGTGCCGCTAGCTCTTCAATAAACCTGGCCACGCGATGTGGTTGTCTCATTTGTGCCGCTGATGAAACAATCTTTGGGAACTGTGCCAATAATCCAATCAACTCGCGCTCTTGCTGGTGCACTAACAACTCTGGATTGTATGAGCTCAATCCATACTCAATGCCAAAATCTTTAGCATTTCTTAACACCGCACAAATTCTTGCATGTGCATATTGCACATAATAAACAGGATTATCGTTGGTATTTTTCTTAAGTAAATCAACATCCATCACCATGGGAGTATCTGTTGGATACCGAATCAACGTGTATCTAGCCGCATCGATTCCAACTTTTTCTACTAACTCTTCTAATGTAATTATGGTGCCGGCTCGTTTTGAAAGTTTTAACTCCTCGCCACCTTCAATGATCTTTACCATTTGGCCAATCAAAGCTTCAATATCTTTGTTCATATCATCACCAGCGCAAGCCGCTATTGCTTTAATCCTGCCAACATATCCGTGGTGATCTGCACCCAACATGTATATGCATAAATTAAATCCGCGCTCTCGCTTGCTTATGTAGTAAGCAGAATCAGATGCAAAGTAAGCAAAAGATCCATCTGACTTAATCATTACTCGATCTTTATCATCGCCAAAATCGGTAGTTCTTAACCAAACTGCGCCATCTTGTTCATATACATGCCCATTAGCTTTTAACTTATCTAAAGTGTGATTGAAAAAATTATTTTCATACAAGCTTCGCTCCGAAAACCAAGTATCAAAATGAGTTCCAAAGTTATCTAACACCTTTCGTTGCTGATCAAGTTGCAATTTATAACCAGCCTCTCGAAATGCCACTTCTGATTGATCTTTTGGTAGTTTGAGATACTCTGGATTTGATTTAGATATCTCCTTAGCTAAATCAACTATGTATTCCCCGTGATAGCCATTCTCTGGCCGATCCTCGCCCATTGCCGCTGCTCTAATTGATTGACCGAACAAGTCCATTTGGTTACCACGATCATTTATATAAAACTCCCGACTTACCTGCGCACCCGCTGCTGCTAACACTCGGCCAAGTGAGTCGCCAACTGCAGCCCACCTGGTATGGCCTAGATGAATTGGTCCAGTTGGATTAGCGCTGACAAACTCAAGATTTATCCTCTTTCCCTCAAGCAATGAAGTATTTCCATATTTTTTTCCAGCGGTTAATATTTCAATCACCACACTACCCTGGCTGGCACTTTCTAAAGTTATGTTTATAAAACCTGGGCCGGCGATCTCAACTTTTTTGATACCAGCTTCAAGTAGCAACCTACCGGTAAGTGTTTTTACAATCGCCTCTGCAATCACCCTTGGTGGTTGATTTGCAACTTTGGCTAAACTCAATGCAACCGAGGTCGCGTAATCTCCATGGTCACGATTTTTTGGTCGATCCATTGTAATTTTCTCTGGTAACTGGCAGTTAATTACACCTGCATCTTTGACTGACACCAGTGCGCTTAAAATCGCCTTTGCAACCTTACTTTGCACTGAATCTGCACTCATTTGAGCAAGGCTACCCGCTTACCCTTACTAAAGGTCGATGGGTTTTGGTGATGCCGCCAGATACACCGTAATCTTTCCCCCTCACTCAAGTAAAAAAGCGGGAGTGGTGAAATGGCAGACACGCAGGTCTTAGGAACCTGTGCTTCGGCGTGTGGGTTCAAGTCCCACCTCCCGCACCAGTTGTAAATAATTTGTAGTTAAGGGAGGCTTGGCGCATGGCCGAAAAGAATTTTCTAAGTTGGGTGGGCTTCAAAGGCGAGGATGAGCGTAAGCCTGCGCCAACTCAAAATGCATTAGATCGAATCCGCGAACTTGAGAACCAATTAAATGATTTGCGTTCTCGTCGGGACATTACTGGATTAAGTCGAGAAGAGTTTGAAATCTTGGCTACAGAAACAGCCATGACCATGATTAAGTCGGCGCAACAACGCGAGGCAAAAGCTAATTCTGCGGCTCAAAGAATTATTAGTGAAACCAATCGAAGCTCAAAAGAAAAACTTGAAGCCGCTGAAACAAAAGCAAAAAGCATTTTAAGTTCTGCTGAATCCCGGGGTAGAAAATACATCTCAGCTGCTGAGGATGATGCCGCAGATTTAATCCTTACTGCTGAAAGCGAGGCTGATAAGCTGCTCAATCAATCAGCTAGGGATGCAGCGCAGTTAACCGCCGCCGCAAAGCGGGATGCGCAGAAATTAATCTCCGATGCAGCCAAAAACATTGTGGATTATCGAACCTGGTTATCTTCAGCAATCTCTGAGGCAGAACGGCTTCATCGCGCACAGAATGCCTCACTTAAAGCTGCTGAAAATGCAATTACAGAGTCTCGACAAAAACTTAATCATGCTTTCGATCGACTCTCCCAGCTTCAAGGAGACATAAATGCAAATTTAGATTCCGATAATAAGCCTGCTGGAAAAGTTTTCGTCCCTGGTGCTGGTAAGAAAGCTGCTCAAGCTGCTGCTAGAAAGCAACGAGCAGCAAATAACAAAAATAAAAAGAAGTCTAAGTAATACTAATAGAGATTAACAATGCTTAACTTGCTTAGCATTGGATATTTACAATGAATTCTAAAAGTATAGATAGCACTAGACATATATCTTCAATTGATGGATTGCGTGCAATTGCTGTTACAGCTGTTGTTTTATATCACCTTGGTATCTCTTGGATACCTGGTGGCTTCTTAGGAGTTGATTTATTTTTTGTAATCTCTGGATATGTAATTACTAGATTAATTCTTGACTCGATAAATCAATCTAGCGCCTTAGATTTGCGCGCATTTTATGCAGCTCGTATTCGAAGAATTTACCCAGGTCTAATTTTTATGGTGGTTTGCACAATTATATTTATCGGGGTATGGGCACCGGAGGCTATAAAAAGATTTTTATCAGACCTGCCATATGTCTTGACTGGAACTATAAATTGGCTTTTGGTTGCGCGCAATCAAGACTACTTTGAAACTGTCGGCAGGCCTCCGCTGCTGCAACACACCTGGTCTCTTGCAGTTGAGCTTCAATACTACTTAGTTTGGCCAATTATCTTGCTCGGAGTTTTAAAGTATTTTGGAAAGAGAAATATTGCTCGTATCGCTCTGATAATAGCAATGATTTCAGGAACAACCTTATTTTTTATTTCCCTTCAACTTGATCAAGCAAACGCCAAACAGATTAGCCATATCTACTTCGGAACCGATACTCACTCACTTGGATTATTTTTAGGCTCAGCTTTAGCTGTTTCTTGGATTCCACAAAACCTAAGCGCCAATATTGAAAAACGCGCGCAAGATGTAATTGATGCGATTGGCGTGATAGGCCTCCTTGGTTTAATTTCAGTTTTTTTATTTATCGATCAATCAAATGCAAACTTGTATCGAATCGCATTTCCACTTGCTGGAATTTTTGGTTGCTTAGTAATTATTTCTCTAGTGCACCCAGCATCTAGATTTGCGCCCATCATTAGCAGCGCACCATTTCGATGGGTTGGCCAACGCAGCTACGGTATCTACATTTGGCACTGGGTTATCTTTCAAGTTACAAGACCATCTGTTGATCTATCTGGAGAAACTTGGGCCCTTTATTTAGCTCGAGTGTTATTAGTTCTAGCTCTAGCAGACATTTCACTTCGTTGGGTAGAAATTCCATTCCGACAAGGATTAGTACAAAACTGGTTTCGTGGCATGAAGTACCGTTCAGCCAAGGTGAGATTACGCCAGCAGTTATCTGTAATTTTTTCAGTAATTATCACCTTAGTTATTACCTCATCAATCTCCGTGCAGGCAATTACTAAATCAGATCAAATTGCTAAAGAACTGATCGCACAAACAGCTGAGCCTTCAACGCCACTCCCCGCTGAAGATTTGGCTAGTACAACTGGACTTTGGGTAACTGGTGACAGCGTGATTTTAGGAATTAGGAGTAAATTAGAGGCCAAGCAACATGTTTCACTGGTAAATGCCCGAGTTGGCAGACAAGCACCTGAGTTACTTGCCGTAATGCGAGTTGACCAAACATCTGTGCCGCAATCCCCAGTGGTCTTTAACCTTGGAAACAATAATGCTTTATCTGAACCAACTGTTATTGAGATATTTGAAACTCTTAAGAATCAACCCCAAATAATTGTAGTAAACACGGCAGTACCTAGATCTTGGAAAGATTCCAATAACGCAATCATCGCCTCCGTTGCTGCAAAGTATTCAAATGTTACAGTTTTAGATTGGGATAAAATTTCTAAAGGTAGGCCTGAGTTGTTTGCTCCCGACGGAGTTCATTTAAGTCCGACTGGATCAGATGTGTATGTTGATTTAGTTGTTAGTGCTTTAACAAAAACTAAAGCATAAAAAAGTGGCCCTTAATTTCTTAAGGGCCACTAGATTATTTAAAGTTGATTATGACCAGCTACCTGGTAATCCGTGAATCTTTCCTTCTGCAACTACACCATCTGAATAAACAGTTGAAACTTTCACTTGAGCCCAACCACTCTCATCATTCTTAGTGATTTGTTGCTTAAATTGTGTGGCAGGAACTGTTGCTACTAATCGCCACTCACCCACACCATTTGTGCGAAGCTCAATGTTGTAACCTGTAATTCCTTCTGAGGCAGCAGGTGCTTTCCAATTAACCGTTGCACCAGTTGCGTTATAAATGGAGACAATTCCAACAGGTGGCTCATGAGCTGCTAATGGCGCAGTAGTTGGCTCTGTTGTTGGTTCTACACTCTCAGATGCGGCAGGTGTTGGCGTTACTGTGGTGGATTCTGAATCTGAACCACGAGATATAACTGCAATTGCCAAAATTAAAATACCCAAAACAACTGCAATCACAATTCCCTTATTTGAACTTGAATCGCCACTCTTAACTGCTTTTGAGGAGTAAGAAGCAGAGGTTGTTGACTTAGGAGTAGTTGAAATAGTTGATACTGAAGATCTACCTGACCCACTTACCGGTACAGATGGAACTGAGTATCTTGAGGATGACTTAGTTTTGCGCTTAGCACTTCTCTTTGCGCTTCGCTTAGCAGTCGAGCGTTTGGCGACTCGCTTAACGCTTCGCTTTGCCGAACTCTTTTTTGCAGCAGATTTTTTTGCTGCCTTTTTCTTTGCGGCCACTTAAAACTCCTTAGACTTATAGGCTAGTTAAATCACACCTACTAGCACATTGAAAATTGATCGAATCCTTAGGGGAGGATGTGATAAGGATACATCACAAAATTAAGTGTCAGCAGACCGAGTCGGTACCTGCTACAAATGTGATTTTATAAAAGGCAAAATTGCTCGCACGGCGATACCACGGTGGCTAATCTCATCCTTCACCCCTGCTGGAAGTTGTGCTAAAGATTTATCAAAGCCAGTTGGCTTAAAGATTGGGTCATAACCAAAACCACCATCACCAACTGGCTCCAGAAGTACCTCACCCTTGAGCACACCTAACTCCTCTTTCTCTATTACTTGGGCGTAGTTACGGCTATCGCAGTAGGCAACCACTGCTTTAAAGCTGGCACTGCGATCTGATACTGGAGTGTTTTCCAATTGGATCAAAACTTTTTTAATATTGGCTAAATCCCGTTCTTTGCTGCTTTCACCCTGATAGTTAGCCCACCTAGCAGAAAATACCCCTGGATCACCATTTAATGCGTCGATAAACAAGCCACTGTCATCGGCAAGTGCGGGCAGCTTTGTGAAGTTAGCAATTGCCTGCGCCTTCAACCGAGCATTTTCACTTAGCGTCGTTCCACTTTCGGCAACCTCTGGCATATCTGGAAACTCATTTAATCCCAAAACCTGTATTGAGTTTGAGACTTGCCCTAAAAGCCGCTCAAACTCGACGATTTTGCCAATATTTTTTGTTGCTAAAACTATCTTAAGCATCTAGCGTGGTGTTATATAGCCAATGCAGCAATTTGTAATTTAGTTAACTCAGCACATCCAGCAGCACCTAGATCTAATAATTGGTTAAGTAGCAACCGATCAAAGGGTTTACCTTCAGCAGTGCCTTGTACTTCAATAAAATTGCCATCGCCTGTGCAGACAATATTCATATCTGTTTGAGCACTTACATCCTCCTCATAACACAGATCTAATACCGGGCTACCACCTACGATTCCTACAGAGACAGCTGCGACAGATTGAGTAAGTGGCTTACTTCCAACAATGATATGACCTTTATTTTGCGCCCAAGTGATCGCATCAGATAGTGCTACATATGCGCCAGTTATTGCTGCCGTTCTGGTCCCTCCATCTGCCTGTAACACATCACAATCAATCACAATGGTGTTCTCACCAAGGGCTTTCATATCAACAATGCCCCGTAATGATCTGCCAACTAAACGAGATATCTCTTGGGTTCTACCACCTAACTTTCCTTTTACACTCTCTCGATCTGATCTGGTATGAGTTGATCTTGGCAACATCGCATACTCACTTGTCACCCAACCCTCACCCTTACCTACCAGCCACCTTGGAACCCCTGGGGTAAAGGAGGCAACACACAAAACTCTGGTATTTCCAAACTCAACTAACACCGATCCCTCAGCATTATTAAGCCAGTTACGGGTAAATTTAATAGGACGCAACTGATCATTTGCTCTGCCATCTACTCGACTCACAGTTGCTCTCCTTTAGATAAGGTAAAAAATTGGTAAATAGTTAAATCTTGGTGCTTACAGTTAAAACCTCAGGCCCAAGAAATCTTCTTGCCAAAGCAGCAAACTTATCTGGATCTCCAGTTGCCACAAATCGATGGTTTATCTTATTTGGTTGATCATTAAGTAGATTAGCTTCAATAAGTGTGCGATACAAATCTTTAGCCGTCTCCTCCGCGCTTGAAACTAGGGTTACATTGTTACCCATTACATAAGAGATCACACCTGTGAGTAGGGGATAGTGAGTGCATCCTAGAACCAAGGTATCGATATCTGCACTCTTCATAACTTCCAAATAATCTTGAGCCACCCTAGTGATCTCATCCCCTGATGTTTTTCCGCTTTCTACATACTCGACAAATAGTGGGCAGGCTTTTGAAGTGATACTCAATTTAGGTGCTGCGGCAAAGGCATCCAGGTAAGCCTTTGAATCAATTGTGGCGTTTGTACCAATCACACCAACTTTGCCGCTTCTTGTTGCCGAAACCGCTCTTCTAACCGCAGGTTGAATAACCTCTACAACTGGAATCTGATATCGCTCTCTAGCATCTCGTAACATCGCAGCACTAGCGGTGTTACATGCGATCACTATTGCCTTAACTCCAGCGGCTACTAATTTACCCATAATCTCTAGCGCATACTCTCGAACCTGAGCTAATGGGCGAGTGCCATAGGGACCATGCGCAGTATCACCCAGGTAGAGAATTGATTCATCAGGAAGTTGATCAATTATTGCTCGAGCTACAGTTAAGCCACCTACCCCCGAATCAAAGATTCCAATCGGAGCGCTCTTTTCTGGTCTGTGGGGGGTTGCCATTTGTGTAAGTCTAAATGGCGCTACCTGATATCCCTTTAACCCTTAGATCCTTAAGGAATGTCCGATTTGCACCTATTTACCTTGGATTAATCTTAAGAATTTAGGTGAAATAGGAGTCAATCTACTTGATGAACTGGCGGGTAGGTAGCACCCTTTATCCAAGCAATCTGTCATAGCTTTCATATGGGGTTATGAAAGGTTGCCTGCTTATATCCAAAAGGATATGAGCAAACTAAATGCCTATGGAGGCTTATTTAGATGAACTCAATTGCACTTAATGCAGATCAGTTCGGGTTGGTATACAACGTTCTTTCATTTGGACTTGTATGCATGCTCGCTACCACTATCTACACTCTAGTGTCACAACAGCGGGTACTCCCTAAATACCGCACAGCACTTGTAATGTCCTCAATGGTTACATTCATTGCGGCATATCACTACTGGAGAATTTTCGACTCATTTGCGGAATCTTATGTAGATGGTGCAACCAAGGTGGGAACTGGAAAAGGCGATTTCAACGAAGCCTATCGCTATGTTGACTGGATCCTTACCGTACCTCTTCTGCTAGTTGAGGTAGTAGCAGTATTAGCTCTTGCTAAAGCAGCGGCTTCCTCATTGATTACCCGCTTAGTACCCGCATCTGCTGCAATGATCGCACTTGGATATCCAGGTGAGATTTCAACAGATAACAACACCAAAGTTCTATGGGGTGTTCTTTCAACAATACCTTTCCTATACATTCTGTATGTATTGTTTGTCGAGCTTTCAAAGTCCCTAGATCGTCAACCAGCTGGCGTAGCTGCAACCGTTGGTCGCCTACGTATGCTTTTGATCGCAACTTGGGGCGTTTATCCAATCGCTTACTTGCTTCCAATCTTGGGACAAGATGCATTGGATCCAGGAGCATTTGTTAACCGTCAGATCGGTTACACAATTGCAGATGTATTAGCTAAGTGCGTATTTGGTCTAACAATCCTAAAGATTGCAAAGATGAAATCCGTAGCTGAGGGAATGAAGGAAGACGCTTAATTCTCTTTAATAAAGAGCGGGGCCAAGAAATTGGTCCCGCTTTTTTCATTTTAAAGGTGGCTGATTAAATTCTCTTGAATGCCGCCTAGCCAGTAATAAACCGCGAACAGGTGCTTTTGTGGATCTGAATCAGGCATCACTTCATACTTTTCATACCCATTTTCATCTATCTCTAATCTAACTGCTAAGGCTATGCGCAGATCATTAATAGCAATCAACCACTGGGTGGGGTCAGTGATCTTTACATCTGCTTTAGGCAGCTCGTGATCGACTGGAAAAACCAATTGTTCACGTAGGTATAGAAGGTGCTTTTGCTTGAGGGTACGCAGCGAACCTTCAGTGTATTTACGAAACTCTGCAGCACTTTCTGGATCAGCGTATCCATTTGGCAATAATCTCCGAAGAACTGGATCATCTGGTTGCTCAATTGGCGATTGAATATTTCCCAGTGTGGCATTCATTAATTGGGCAAATGGATCATCTGATTGATAGTGATGGGTAAAGTTTCGCTCACCAAGTAATTCAAGTAACTGTTCCACTAAATTGATTAATATATGTAACTCATCATTACTAAGTGCAAGAGAGAGATCTCCTGCTGCTGCACTTCCTTTAAATTTACCCATGATCATCTCTTTGTAGCGTTGCCCATAAACCATGTTCATGTAATTGCTGAACCGCCCGTTCCATCTCTTCTCTTGTTCCAGATGAAACCACTGCTTTTCCCTCAGTGTGCACTTGCATCATTAATTGATGCGCTTTTTCTTTTGAAAAGCCAAATAATTTAATAAATACGTAAGTTACATAATTCATTAAATTGACTGGATCATCCCAAACTATTGTGACCCATAAATTGTCAAAGAACTTGCTCAAATCTAAAGTTTCTTCAAGCTGTGTCTGAGAGCTCATACCTAATTATCTAACTAAAACAGTAATCTCATCACTAACTCCAGCCGCATTTTTATTACTGGCTGCAATCACCACCTGAAAAGTACTCAAGCCTTGGGATAGGGCCTTTGCATTAAAGGTAAAGCCACCATTGGCATCTGTTACCAACTCTGCAATCTGCTTGCCATCTTGTAAAATCTTTAACTTGATATCACTACTTTTTGGCGATACCTGCCCAGTAATAGCGTAAGTAGTACTTGTCTTGATAGAGGCAGGTAAATCTAATTTAACCTTTGGAATTACTGTAATAATTTTCTCACTTGTTTTTCCTTCAACTCTCTCCCAACTTCCCTCTGAAACTAATCTGATCTCACTCCTTTGACCCACAATTGCCGGCACTGTGATCACTCCACTGGCATCAGTTACACCAGCTGCTAATGTTCGCCAACTGTTATCTGTGCTATTTTTAATTTCAAATCTAACATTTAAAGATGCAATAGGAGTTTTATCTGGAAGTTTGAATGTGCCAGTCAAGTTAAATATTGAGCCATATGCAATCTGCTCTAAATCTGTTGCAATAGTTCCTACCACCTGATCTGGAGCAATTGATTTGGCAATATCTCTAACTGCGGTAATTGCTGCAGTGTTCTCCATACCAAAGGTCCATACCGCAATCCCGCCCAGGCGGTACTTACCTACTAAATTAGTTCTTGCTGTGTAACTTTTCTCATCTGGAAACCACACAGTTCTGGTGGCCGTGCAAAAGCTAGCTGAGTTTGTTGGATCAACATAGGTTTTTCGATAAGTAAAGGTTGATTCTGCATGCGTTGGATTATAAGTAATCGTGGCATTATTAATTGTGGCAAGCTCAACCGCTGATCTCATTATGACTGCAGCTTTTGCGCCTACTACAACTGAAGTTGCAAACTCTTTTGGACAAACACCTTCAACTTTGGTTATCCAATCACGGCCATAACCTGGAATGCCTAAAAATACTTTAGAGGCTGGCATCTGAGTTACCGCATACTTAACAGCATCTTCACTCCATGGAAGTGGTCCAATTGGGCCAGGATTAACCGTAGAAAAGTCATAGGCCATAATTCTTAATCGATCTATAAATGGTCCAATCTCTGCCCAAGAAAAAACCCAGTTGCCTGCTCGCTTGGTCTCAGGTGCAAAATCGGGTGGGGTTGTAACAGAGAGCAACTTTCCCTGCTGATGCAACTCAGTTGATAACTCTTTTATAAAAGCAATCCAATTTGGTTTTGTTGCCGCCCAGGTTGATCTACCATCTTGAGTGTAAAAAACTTCAAAATCTAAATCGATACCATCGTAATTATGTCTTAGCACTAAATCTTTTATGGTTTGCACAATGCTTGATCTAGTACTTGAATTTGCCAACAATCCAGCCAGGACTAATTTCTTTGTATCATCTGTAATTGTTGGTAGCAGCAGTAAACCATTTGATTTTAATCTTGCGATAACTGTTGTCTTTGGGGTTATATAACCTCCCAGAGTGTACTTATCTTTAATAGTTGTAGCACCTGTTAAGCCATACCAAAACGGTGAGATATCTCGAATTAAATCTAAATTACCTTCAACTGTGGGTAGATTTCTAGATAATGAATAATCTGGTAACCAGCCAGAGAGAATTCGGCGCGGAGGATTATTCGCAGCGGCAGGAACAAGGGTTGAGAGCGTCAGGGCAAGTGCGATTGATGAAATTAAAATTTTTCCTACCCTCATGAATTTTAGGGTAGCGGTTTTGACTGAGAAATTACTTTAAGCGGGCGTGAATCTCTTTACATGTTGGACAGATAGGGAATTTTTGAGGATCCCGATTTGGAACCCATTTTTTTCCACATAGTGCACGAACCGGTTTACCAGTAACAGCAGATTCAGTGATCTTGGTTTTGTCTACATAATGGGCAAATCGCTCATGATCACCCTCATCGACAGGTGCTAGAACTTCTTTTTCTAGTACCCCAGTTTTGCCTGATTTGCCTCTTAAATCATCCAGAAATCCCATACGCAAATCCTAATCCAACTTTATCGCCTACCATTTACCAATGAGCAAACCGCTTAAGGATCTTCTGCGCACCGCAGATTTGTCTCGGGCAGATATTGAGAAACTGCTCACTACCTCCAGAAAGTTTGCTGAAAAACCATTGCGTTCTAAAAAAGCTTTGGCTAACCAAACTGTGGCGATTTACATGACTAAATCCTCAACTAGAACTCGAATCGCCTCTGAGACTGCGATTGCGCACTTAGGGGGATCGCCAATTTTCTTACGTTCTGATGATTTACAAATTGGTCGAGGAGAGACCATCTCTGATACCGCAAAGGTAATTTCCGGCTTTTGTTCTGCGCTAATTGTTAGAACCTTTGCACAATCAGATGTTGAGGAGTTAGGCAAGCATGCAACTATCCCGGTGATCAACGCACTAACTGATGATGATCATCCAACTCAGTTATTAGCGGATTGGGTAACAATTAGAGAAAGATTTGGTGAAAATTTAGCTGGCCGTAAACTTGCCTACATTGGAGATGGAAACAATGTGGCTGCTGCCTGGTTAATAATGGGGGCAAGGATGGGTGCACATATTGTGGTTGCAACTCCAGCTGGCAAATGGGCACCAAAACAATCAGTGGTTAATGAGGCTAAAAAAATTGCCGAAGGTAGCGGAGCAATAATTGAGGTGATAACTGATCCAAAAGCAGCTGCTACTGGTGCAAGTGCAATCTATACCGATGTTTGGATCTCCATGGGAGATTCAGAGGCAGATCGCACTGAGAAAATTGCTGCACTTAGCGCATACACCGTTGATAAAGATTTAATAAAGTTAAGCGCACCAGATTCGATATTTATGCATTGCTTGCCAGCTCATCGTGGTGAGGAGGTTACCTCTGAGGTAATTGATGGTGAAAAATCAGTTGTTTGGCGACAGGCATTTCATCGCAGAACCACAATCCAAGCCCTGCTTTATCACCTTACCAGAGGTGACTTGGTTGGTAATAAGTAAAGTTATAGTTGGGTAAAGTAAGCAAATGCTGATTGCAGTGCCTAAGGAAACCAAGCCTGGTGAAAAAAGAGTTGCCTTGGTGCCAGATATCATTTCCAAGTTAACTAAAGCAGGACTTGAAGTTGTAATTGAGTCACAAGCTGGTGTAAAAGCTGAATACTCCGATCAACAATTTATTGATGCAGGGGCAAAAATAAAAAACTCTGAAGTTTTATCTGGCAGTGATGTGATTTTGTCAGTGCAGCCTCTGACAGTTAATCAAATTAAATCATTAAAAAAAGGCGCAATCACAATCTCGTTTTTATCCCCAACCACCGCCTCTGATTCAATTGAAGCCTGCGTTAATGCCGGAGTTACCGCCATCTCATTGGAGATGGTGCCAAGAATATCTCGCGCTCAATCTATGGACGCATTAACCTCCCAAGCACTTTGTGCTGGATATAAAGCGGCCTTGGTTGGTGCAGAGTTATCACCAAAATTCTTTCCACTACTAATGACCGCTGCTGGGACAGTTACGCCGGCCAAGGTTGTTGTGTTAGGTGCTGGTGTGGCAGGTTTGCAGTCGATTGCAACTGCAAAGCGATTAGGCGCGGTGGTTTCTGCTTATGATGTTCGTCCAGCCTCTGCTGATGAAGTCAGATCTATGGGAGCAAAATTTATTAACTTAGAGCTTGAGGCATTAGAAGGTGCTGGTGGTTATGCACGGGAGATGACGCCAGAGCGAGCAAACAAGCAACGAGAGTTGTTAGCACCATACATTGCAGCTGCGGATGTATTAATTACAACGGCAGCTGTTCCAGGTAGAACTGCACCAATCTTGGTAACCTCTCAAATGGTTTCACAAATGGCTCCAGGTTCTGTTGTGGTTGATTTAGCAGCGGAAAGTGGTGGAAATGTTGAAGGTTCTGTGGCAGGTGAAATAGTTACTAACTCAAGTGGTGTCAAAATCTGGGGTGGTAAAGATGTTCCTAGCCAACTTGCATTTCATGCTTCAATGTTGTTTTCTCGAAATGTTGTAAACCTACTTTTACTAATGACAAATACTATTGATGGTAAACCGACAGGATTAATTGAGTTGAACTTTTCTGACGAAATTATTGATGCAGCGACTCTCACCCACAATGGACAAAAGCGAGAGAGGGGTAAATGATGGCCTCTGAGTTAATGAGTAATGAACTTGCACTACTGGCAATCTTTATTCTTTCAATATTTGTGGGATTTGAGGTTGTTTCAAAAGTTTCGACCACTTTGCATACCCCGCTGATGAGTGGTGCTAATGCAATACATGGCGTGATCTTGGTTGGCGCAATTGTGGTGGCAGATCATGCCAAAACCACATTAGAGATTACATTAGCAATAGCAGCGGTTGTACTAGCTACAATAAACATGGTTGGTGGTTTTGTGGTTACTGATCGCATGTTGCAGATGTTTAAAGGAAAATCTAAATCAAAAAAAGAATCAGGCGATGACAAATGAGTCGCGATTTATATGACTTAATCGGTTTACTGGCAGCTGTTTGTTTTATTCTGGCACTGAAAGGACTGTCATCTCCTAAATCTGCCAGGAGGGGTAATTTAATTGGGGCACTCGGGGCAACAATTGCAACGGTAATAGTGTTCTTTTATGCAAATAACGGCCAGGCATTAAATAATCAAACATTGATTTTGGCTGCCATCGCATTTGGCGTAGTTGTTGGAGTGCCAGCAGCCCGTAAGGTACAGATGACCCAGATGCCGCAGCTAGTTGCACTCTTCAACGGTGTAGGCGGTGGTGCAGCAGCCTTAGTGGCAATTGTTGAGTACTTAAAGCTTGGGGAAAGTGCAAGTACTGCGGTGGTAGTAGCAACAGTTTTCACCGTTATTGTTGGATGTATTTCCTTCTCGGGTTCAATAGTCACTTTCCTTAAATTACAAGAGTTAATGACAACCAGGCCGGTGGTCTTTCCATTTGGACGCCAAATAATTGTCCTTACGTTGATTGGTGTTGTAGTAAGTGGCGGTTGGGTAATTAACTCTGGTAGTACTACTGCGCTATTGATTAATGGTTTGCTCTCATTGCTCTTTGGAGTTTTGTTTGTACTACCGGTAGGTGGTGCCGATGTACCAATTGTTATTTCATTGCTTAATGCTTTTACTGGTTTAACTGTTGCAGCATCCGGTTATGTTTTGGAGACTACCTTGCTGATTGTGGCTGGAACTTTAGTTGGTGCATCTGGAACCATTTTGACCAGATTAATGGCAGAGGCAATGGGAAGATCTTTATTTGGTACTTTATTTGGCGCATTTACTGCCAAAGCTTCCTCCGATACAAACCAGGTAGATACTCGTCCAGTTAAATCAGGATCGGCTGAGGATGTGGCAATACTTCTTAACTACGCACAACGAGCTGTGATTGTTCCTGGTTTTGGATTAGCAGTTGCGCAAGCACAACATACAGTTAGAGAGTTAGCCGATTTACTTGCTGCTAAGGGTGTTGAAGTTGCTTACGGAATTCACCCAGTTGCTGGTCGTATGCCAGGACATATGAATGTGTTGCTAGCAGAGGCTAATGTCCCATATGAACAATTAGTGGAGATGGAGGAGATAAATCCAACCTTTCCTCAGACCGATGTTGTGCTGGTAGTTGGGGCAAATGATGTGGTCAATCCGGCTGCAAAAACCACTCCAGGTTGTCCAATTTATGGCATGCCGATTTTGGATGTAGCACTTGCTGCGAATGTAGTTTTCCTCAAACGGTCTATGCGTCCAGGATTTGCCGGTATTGAAAATGAACTCCTATATGAACCAAAAACAACCTTACTTTTTGGTGATGCAAAAGATTCGCTAACTAAAGTAGTTGGCGCATTAAAAAAATTATAAGGAAAATTTAGTAACCTCACCTGGTTGCAACATCCAGGAGGTTGGCGCCAACGAGTGCTAACTCAGATTAATTTTTCTTTTCGTTGCCTATCTCTTTTAGCAAATCAAAATCAGAGCCACCTAATTGACCTTGGGCAGCATATAACTCAAGTTTTGCTCGGGTATCTGCAATATCTAGATTTTGCATAGTCAATTGTCCTATTCGATCAGCTGGACCAAATGCAGCTGACTCAATTCGCTCCATAGATAACTTCTCTGGTGAGTAGGTGAGATTTTTTCCTTCGGTTTTCATAATTGAATAATCATCACCTCGTCGCAATCTAATCGTCACCTTCCCTGTAATGGCTGATGCCACCCAAGAGGTTAATGATTGTCGCAACATCAGTGATTGTGGATCAAACCAACGTCCTTCATAAAGTAAGCGACCTAATTTGCGTCCCTGCTCATGGTAAGTAGCAATAGTGTCTTCATTATGAATTGCACTAACCAATCTTTCATAGGCAATAAACAGCAAAGCTAAGCCAGGTGCCTCATAGATTCCTCGGCTTTTTGCTTCAATAATTCGGTTTTCGATTTGATCACTCATTCCAAGACCATGTCGGCCGCCAATGGCATTTACCTCTTTGATTAACTCAACTACATCCTTGAACTCTTTGCCATTTACCGCCGTTGGCCTGCCCTGGGTAAATTCAATAGTCACATCTTCGCTTTCAATTTTCACAGCTGAATCCCAAAACTTAACACCCATAATTGGTTCAACAATTTCAATATTAGAATCTAAATTCTCTAATGATTTTGCTTCATGTGTGGCACCTAAAATATTTGCATCAGTGCTGTATGCCTTCTCCGTTGAATCTCGATATAGCAATTTGTGGTCTGCTAGCCACTTTGACATCTCTTTTCTTCCACCAAGTTCTGCAACAAAATCCTGATCAAGCCATGGCTTATAAATTTTCAGTTTCGGGTTAGCTAGCAATCCATAACGATAGAAACGCTCAATATCATTTCCTTTATAGGTTGAACCATCTCCCCAAATTAAAACATCATCAGTCAGCATTGCTCGCACCAGTAAGGTTCCAGTAACAGCTCGACCTAGTGGGGTGGTATTAAAGTATGCGCGGCCGGCGGTTGAAATATGAAACGCTCCACAGGCAAGTGCAGCCAAACCCTCCTCTACCAAGAAAGTTTTACAATCAACCAATCTGGCTATCTCTGCGCCATACTCTTTTGCTCGCCCTGGCACACTTTGAATATCTTTTTCATCGTACTGACCTAAATCAGCTGTGTAAGTGCAAGGCCTTGCACCTTTCTCTTTCATCCAGGCAACAGCGACAGAGGTATCAAGCCCACCACTAAAAGCAATACCAACCTTTTGCCCTACTGGTAAAGCTGATAGCACCTTAGACATGGCTTCAGTCTAACCTTTATAACTAAAACCCCGC
>VGBN01000009.1 GCA_016870455.1 Actinomycetota bacterium
AGCTTTTGTTGCACCACTGGATTCAGCGATTATTGCTAACTCTGCTCCAACTGCAACTGTTGAATCTACTTGCACAACAATTTTTTGTAATACCCCTGCAACTGGGGATGGAATTTCAGTATCTACTTTGTCGGTTGAAACCTCTAACAATGGTTCATCAACTGCAATTTGATCACCCTCTTTTTTTAGCCAACGGGTTACGGTGCCTTCAGTTACAGATTCACCAAGTGCTGGCATGGTTACTGAAAAAGTCATTTAGATTTCAACCTCTCTCTTAACCATTTTAACTCTAACCGTGCGCATGAAGTGGTTTACCAGCCAAGGCTAAGTGTGCCTCACCCATCGCCTCAGACAAGGTTGGGTGAGCATGGATGTGTTGGGCCACATCAGCTGCATCAGCCTCCCAGTTATAGATTAGTTGAGCTTCAGCCAGTAACTCACCTACACGAGAGCCAACCATATGGATGCCCAAAACTGGGCCATTCTTTTTGGCAACCAATTTAACTGAGCCAGCAGTCTTTAAAATATTGGCTTTACCATTTCCAGCTAAATCATAATTTAACTCAACTACATCATGGCCTGCTGCTTTAGCAGCTGCAGTGGTTAATCCAACGGAGGCAACCTCAGGTTCTGAGTAAGTAACACGTGGAACACCATCATAATTAATAGCTCTTGGATTTAAACCTGCAATCTCCTCAGCCACCATAATTCCCTCTGCAAATCCAACATGTGCTAATTGCAAAGTTGGAATTAAATCACCAACCGCCCAGACTCCGGGCACATTGGTTCGGCACTTATTATCAACTACAACATGGCCGCGATCCATCTTGATTCCTACCTCTTCATAACCTAAACCAGTTGAGACCGGACCACGACCAACCGCCACCAACAAGATTTCAGCGGTAAATTGCTTGCCATCCTCCAACGTTACCTTCACATCCTTCTTGCCACGCTCGGCAGATTTAAACTTTACGCCGAGTTCAAAATTTATTCCGCGCTTGCGAAAAGCACGTTCTAATTGCTTACTTGATGACTCATCCTCCAATGCAACTAGGTGAGCCAAACCTTCAATAATTGTTACCTCTGCACCAAAGGATTTCCAAACTGAGGCAAACTCACAACCAATCACACCGCCACCTAAGACAATTACAGATTTTGGAACGTAATCCAATTTGATTGCTTGCTCACTGGTAATTATCTGCTTGCCATCAATCTCAAGACCAGGCAAAGTTTTAGGATATGAACCTGTTGCTAAAATTACATTTTTACCACTGTACTTGGTGCCGTTTACCTCAACTGTATTGTTAGAAAGTAATTTTCCACTTCCTTGCACATAGGTAACATTTCTAGATTTAACTAATCCCTCTAGACCTTTGTGTAATTTGGCGATTACGCCATCTTTATAGGTATTAACGGCAGACATGTCCATGGCATGAAAATCAGCTTTAACACCAAAATCACCTGCATGACGGATGTTATCGGCGATCTCACCAGCATGTAATAGGGCTTTGGTGGGAATACAACCTTTGTGAAGACAGGTTCCGCCTAATTTATCCTTCTCGATTAAGAGTACTTTTTGACCTAATTGTGAGGCACGAAGTGCTGCCGCATAACCACCACTGCCGCCACCAAGAATTACTAAATCAAACTCGGCCATGAGGTAATCCTGCCACGAAATCTTCTACCCGATAAACCGCTAGCAAAACCACCTCTAGCCCTGTGATGAACTCAACTCAACTAACTGCACCAATGAGCGCAGCCCGATTCCGGTGCCACCAACTGTGGTGTAGCCATGCGGTTGTTTTTCATTAAATGCTGGGCCTGCAATATCTAAATGCAGCCATGGAGTTTGTGGATCAATAAACTCTTTTAAAAATAATCCTGCAACCAACATGCCACCCATTCGATCACCAATATTTGCAATATCTGCAACAGGTGAATCAAGTGAGGCTCTTAACTCAACTGGTAGTGGCATTGGCCAAAAAGCCTCTCCCGCCAACTGCGCAGCTTTTAGAAATTGATTACTAAACTCCTCATTGTTTGTCATAACTGCAGAGGTTCTAGTACCAAGTGCTACCACTTGAGCACCAGTAAGAGTTGCTACATCAATAATCCCATCTAACCCGCCAGCTTTTTTACCTACCTCAGCCGCTTTAATTAATGCATCAGCTAAAACTAATCGACCCTCAGCATCTGGATTTAGTACCTCAACAGTCTTACCACCGTAGATTGTGATTACATCACTTGGTCGGGTGGCAGTATCACTAACCATGTTCTCGGCAAGTGGTGCCCAACCATCAATGGCAACTGGCAATTTTAATTGTGCAATGGCAAAGACTGCTGCAATCACCGCAGCAGCTCCTGACATATCTGATTTCATCGCCTCCATGCCAGCGGCGGGCTTTAATGCTAAACCTCCAGTATCAAAGGTAATACCTTTACCAACAAATGCGTATCGCTTTTTCGCTTTGGCTGGTGAGTAAGAAACATGAAGCAGTCGCGGTGGATTAGCAGAGCCCTGTCCAACCCCAATGATTCCGCCATAACCAGATTTCTTCAAAGTTGAATCGTTAAATATCTCAGACTTAACCCCGTATTTGGTGGCAAGTTTTTTCATCTTCTGCGAAAAAGAGTCGGGAGTTAAGTGACTTGGTGGGGTATTGATTAAATCGCGAACTAAGAAAGTCTGTTCTGCAATAATCTCTGCTCGCTTAACGGCGGCCTTAGCCTGAGCGGTATCTGAAAACTTAGAGATTAGCGAGATCATCTCTAGTGGTGCTTTTTTCTCTTGCTTGCTACTTCCTAAAAACTCAACAAATGTATAGCAACCAAGTGCTGAACCTTCAGCAATTGCTGCAAGCTCAACTACAGATTTATGTGGAAGTGAAAAAGTTGCACTCTTGTTGCCACTCAAATTGCGGGCAGCTGCACCAGCGGCCCGTCTTAAAACCTCTGGTTCATAAGATGATTTAACCTCACCAAGTCCGGTGAAGATGACCAACTTACTGGTCTTACCAGGTAACTTAATAACTTCATCTGGTTTAGCGGTTGCACCAATTGCGTTTAAGGTAGAAAGAAATGCGGTTGAGTCTAGTGAGGCTGATCCAGACTCAATTTGCAATTTTTTATTAGAAACCGCCAGGCCAACTACAAGTACTTCACTATCTACTTTGGTGGTTAACTTAATTTTGGCCATCAGTCTCCTATATTAAAATATTTCTACATACTCTAAATCACTGGGGCAAGCCTAAAGGATTAGGATAAAAGATGATAATCCCCAATCAGTGGTGGGAAAATACCCTTTTAGGGCGTGTAAGTTTGGCTTATGAATCAATCACCTTTGGCAAATAGACATCTAGCTGCAAATGCCAAGATGGCCGATTTTGGTGGCTGGCTAATGCCGATTGAATACCCGGATACAGGTGCAATCGCCGAATACACCGCAGTCAGAGAACGAGTTGGATTATTTGATGTTTCCCATTTAGGCAAAATTTCTGTAACTGGTGTTGGCGCAGTTGAGTATCTAAACAAAGTGATTACAAATGATTTAGCAAAGATTGACGCCGGACAAGCTCAATACACATTACTTTGCAATGAAGATGGTGGTGTAGTTGATGATTTAATTGTTTATCTAAACAGTGATGAAGATTTGTTTTTGATCCCAAATGCTGCAAATACAACTGCTGTCTGTGAAATTCTCACCCAAAATGCACCGAGTGGGGTGAGGGTAAAAAATCTTCATAAAGATTATGCCGTCCTTGCACTACAAGGAGCAGATTCAGCCAAAGTTTTAAGCAGATTAGGTGTGGATGCCTCACTGGAATACATGTCTTTTATAAATACCACGATCGGCAACTTGCCCGTGATTCTCTGCCGTACTGGATACACCGGTGAGTTTGGATTTGAGATTATTCCTAGTTGGCCTGATGCCGAGCAGGTTTGGGATCAGATTGTCTTAGTAGTTAAAGAGTTTGGTGGCGCAATTTGTGGCCTAGGTGCAAGAGATCTACTTCGCACCGAGATGGGTTACCCACTTCATGGCCATGAGCTATCACTTTCCATCACACCAGTTGAGGCTGGAGCTGGCTGGGCGGTTGGTTGGAGTAAGGAGCAATTCCGAGGAAAAAAAGTATTAACCCAACAAATAGAACTGGGTAGTAAGTTGAGATTAAAAGCAATACTGGCAACGGAGCGAGGAATTCCCAGAAAAGATATGCAGGTTAAAAATCTGCAAGGTGAGTTAATTGGCAAGGTAACTAGTGGCACCTACTCACCAGCTTTGAAAAAGGGAATTGGCTTGGCTTTAGTTAACTCAGATGTTAAAAAAGATGATCAAGTATTGATTGATATCCGGGGAACTGATTCAACTTTTAAGGTTGTTTCACTTCCCTTTGTGCCATCTAAAGTTCGATAAGGCCAAGCCAGTTTTCTTAAGCTAGATTTTTAGTGACCACCCCAAAAACGCCATGCAAACTCAGCGATATTGGTGCCTACATAAAGAATTCCCACGTGAACTGTGAGTCCTAAAATCTTTGCAAACAGTGATTTGCCAGCAGTTGATTTCTTAACAGTGACAATGGCTGGTGCTTGATAACTAGATAACATTTGGACTCCTACTTAGGAAACTTAACATTACCATTATCGGCAAAGACAAAGGCTAATGAATCACCTGGATTTAGCGCCAGATCAGCCACACCCACCTGAGCCCATGCCCATTTAGTGTTTAAGTCAGCTGGATTGGGAAGGGCTTGTTTGCGTTTTTCTAACAGCGCCCAATATGCAAACTCAGCCGGCATATCCTTACAACTTTCGATGTAATCCTCATGACCCTTGACCCCAATTGGTTCATTTGGCTTTGGCAGATTATTTAATCGACAAACAACAGCGGTGCCATATTTATCTGTGCCCTGGATATTAAAGTTTGCATTTGTCATTAGCTCTAATGCAGTGGTTTGGCCATCTACGGGCAAACACTTTTCATACGGCTTTGCCGAAGCATCCAAAATGCCATAATCAATAACCACATTGACACAGTTTTTTGTGGTTTGTGAGGAGTAAAAACTAACCCCACCGATTATTACCGCTGCAGCGATGATGCCTGGAATGAATTTCTTAACCTTTATAAACAACTTACTGAACATGTACTTCCTCTCAAATAGAGAGTTTCACGTAAGCGAAAAAACTCATCTAGATGAGATTTCCCGCCCCGCAATCCTCGACGGGTGGTAAAAAATAAAATGTGTTGGGTAATCCGACTTGAAATAAATTTTTCTCACGGTTGCGGGACAGCGTCGGATTTTCACCGACTTCCCCCAGTCACATTCATTTGCTTTCAATATTAAGTTGTAGGCGGAGTATGCTGCCATCGCCTAGATAGCGCAACTCACCACGCCAATTGCCTAGATTTCAAGGTGGGGTTATGGTTGGCAGATGCAATACCGTCGCCTCGGCAGCACTGGCATGTATGTCTCTGAATTAACCTATGGAAATTGGATTACCCATGGCTCACAGGTTGAGGCGGAGGCGGCAACAAAATGTGTGCGGGCAGCCCTTGAGTATGGAATTACTACCTTAGATACCGCTGATGTTTATGCCGGAACTAGAGCTGAAACCGTACTAGGCAAAGCCTTAAAAGGGGTTCGGCGTGAATCATATGAGTTATTCACCAAGGTTTACTGGCCAACTGGCACTGGCAAAAATGATCGTGGTCTATCCCGCAAACACATCATGGAGTCATGCAATGCTTCGTTGAAGCGGTTAAAGACTGATTATGTAGATCTCTATCAAGCCCATCGATTTGATTATGAAACACCATTAGAGGAGACCTTAGGTGCATTTGATGATCTGATTCGAAGTGGCAAGGTTTTATATATTGGTTTTTCAGAGTGGAATGCTGAGCAAATAGCTGCAGCACTTAAGATCCAAGATCAAAAAGGTTATTACCGTTTCATTTCTAGCCAGCCCCAATACTCGATGTTGTGGCGCGTGATTGAATCCCAGGTTGTCCCGCTCTCTGAAAAAGAGGGGATTGGTCAGATTGTTTGGTCACCAATTGCTCAAGGTGTTTTAACTGGTAAGTATCTACCTGGACAAAAAGCACCTGCTGGCTCTCGTGCCACCGATAAAAAAGGTGGGGCAAATATGATCGCTGGATTAATGAAGGAGCCTATATTGGAAGCGGTACAAAAGTTAGTACCGATTGCTGCCAAGGTGGATTTAACCCTTGCGCAATTGGCAATTGCTTGGGTATTACAAAATCCAAATGTTTCCAGTGCCATTATTGGCGCAACTAAACCTGCCCAAATCAAAGAGAATGTAAAGGCAGCTGGGGTAAAACTTGATCAGTCGATTATGAATGAGATTGATCAGGCGCTTACTGGCGTGATCACCACTGATCCAGCTAAAACAATTAGCCCTAAACCAAGAGCGTAAGGGTTACTTTTTCTTACCCTTAATTGGGGATATCTGCGGGGCGGGAGCGCGTAATCGCCTAAGTTGTGTGGCGCGCATCCAACCATATAGCCCAATACCTTTAGTTGGCTGATCGGGAAATTTCTCTCGAACAATTCTCTTAATCCTGCGAGAGAGCAAGATGCCATCTAAGGTAATAAAAATCATGGATGAGTACATCACCGCCACCGCTGCAAGTTGAACTGCTGGAATTGGAATGATGGTCATAAATAAAACCACCATGATGATAATCAAAAAGTATTCAGCGACCGATTTTCGTTCATCAATATAATTTCTAACAAATCTTCTAGCTGGACCGCGATCTCTAAGTGGGAGCGCAGCCTCCTCACCACGCATGTAGGCAGCTCTTGCCTCCATCCGACGTTTTCTGGCCTGTTCTTTTAACGCCCGCTTTGCCTCTTTACTTGCACCTGGCGATAAAGGTGAGACCTTTAATTTAGCCTGCGCCTCTTTGCGCTTTGGAGTTGGCTTTCCTTTTTTTCCGCTCATGTGATTAAGGTAGAGCCAACATTTGCTCTAATGCAACTTTTGCATACCTTGCAACCTCATCTTTAACCTTAATTTGATTAACTACTCGACCGCCTACCAATGCCTCCATCGCCCAAACTAAGTGTGGTAGGTCGATTCGGTTCATCGTTGAGCAGTAGCAGACAGTTTTATCTAAGAAAACTACCTGCTTATCGGGATTCTCATTGGCCAACCGTTGCACCAGATTTAATTCAGTACCGATTGCCCATTTAGAGCCAGCTGGTGATTGAGTAACAGTTTTAATTATCATCTCAGTACTTCCAACCACATCAGCATTTGCCACGACCTCATGCTGACACTCTGGGTGGACTAAAACCTTTACGCCAGGAAGCTTTTGTCTTACCTCATTTATGTTTTGCAAGGTGAATCTGCCATGCACTGAGCAGTGTCCGCGCCATAAAATTACCTTGGCCGCCTTTATCTGCTCATCAGTTAAACCACCATTTGGCTTCCATGGGTTATAAACCACGCAATCGCCTAAGGAGAGCCCAAGGGATAGCACTGCGGTATTCCTACCTAAGTGTTGATCTGGTAAAAATAAAATTTTCTCACCCTTGGCAAAGGCCCATTTCATCGCCCGAGCCGCATTTGAGGAGGTGCAAACTGCGCCGTGATTCTTACCGGTAAATGCTTTGATAGCAGCAGA
The DNA here is from genome assembly GCA_016870455.1 of Actinomycetota bacterium. Classification (GTDB taxonomy): domain Bacteria; phylum Actinomycetota; class Actinomycetes; order Nanopelagicales; family Nanopelagicaceae; genus Nanopelagicus. The sequence goes on from VGBN01000009.1 coordinate 7,646, forward strand.
TGAATTCATATAAGTAATTGGGGTAGTAACTTTTGCAACACCAATTTTTTCTAGCACCTGCCAGCAATCTGCCACCTGGGATGCAGTTGCCATATCTGCCATTGAACAGCCCGCAGCTAGATCGGGCAAAATCACCTTTTGATTTGCAGAGGTTAATATGTCAGCACTCTCTGCCATAAAGTGAACACCGCAGAAAAATATAAACTCAGCACCACTGTTATCAGCTGCAGCTTGAGCTAACTTAAAGGAGTCACCACGAATATCGGCAAAGGCAATCACCTCATCTCGCTGGTAGTGATGACCTAACACCATTGCTTTATCACCTAGTTGTTGGCGGGCGGTGGCAGCACGGGTCAGCAGCTGCGGATCACTTGCCGCTGGCAGTGCTCCCTCACAGGAGACGCCGCGCTCGCTACCGAGATCAACGCCACTGCCGAGCAGAAGCAGATCACTTATTCCCATGTGAGCAAGTGTAAACGCTCACAGGTTTGAGTGAGGAAATATCTGATCAGAACTAGTAACCTATGAGCCTAAGATCAAATTGGAGATTAAGTGAGTATGAGCACAGAGACAACTACTACTGGGATTGCATTAACTGATGTGGCAGCCCAAAAGGTTTCCGCCTTGCTAAAGCAAGAAGGTAGAGATGATTTAAGTCTGCGGGTAGCGGTTCAACCTGGTGGTTGCTCAGGTCTTCGTTATCAACTTTACTTTGATGATCGGGCACTCGATGGCGACAGTGTTACTGAGTTTGGTGCCGATAAGGTGAAGGTGGTAACCGACAAAATGAGCACACCATATTTGATGGGTGCCACTATTGATTTTGTTGACACAATTGAGAAGCAAGGCTTCACAATTGATAATCCAAATGCTCAAGGCTCATGTGCCTGCGGCGATTCATTTAACTAGTTAAAGTTATTTAAAAATTATGAAGGTGGCGGTCGCCGGCTCTGTCGGTGGCGACCACATCATGAGCTTTGGTGGCAAATTTACCGACTCATTAGTTGCTGGCTCCTTGGCCAAACTCTCACTCTCCTTTTTAGTAGACACCCTAGAGATTAGGCGGGGTGGGTGTGGTGCAAATATTGCATTTGGAATGGGTGCACTAGGTTTAAATCCAATCTTGATTGCAGCTGTTGGCCGAGATTGGGTGGATTACGAAGCCTGGCTTAAACGCCATGGTGTGGATACTTCTCATGTTTTAGTTTCAGAAAAACTTCACACCGCTACATTTATGGTGACAACTGATACTGAGTTAAATCAAATTGCATCCTTCTTTCCAGGGGCTATGAGCGAAGCACGCAATATTGAGCTAGAGCCAATAATGGCAAAGACTGGAAAATTCGATCTGCTAGTTATCTCCCCTGATGATCCAGAGGCCATGATGCGCTACTCCGAAATGGCTCGAACATTAAATATTCCAGTGGCAGCAGATCCATCTCAGCAAATGGCTCGTATGGATGGTAAAGAGATTGCCCAATTAATTGAAGGAGCGAAGTACCTCTTTTTAAATGAGTATGAGTTAGCACTTGCAATTCAAAAAACAGGTTGGACAGATCGACAGTTATTTGATCGGGTCCAGGTGCGGGTAGTAACACTTGGCTCAAAAGGTGCTCAGATTGAAGAGCATGGCAAAGAGAGTATTTATGTTGGTGTACCAAAGGAGAAGCAGAAGTTAGATCCAACCGGGGTTGGCGATAACTTCAGATCAGGCTTTATTGCCGGCCTATCTTGGGGATTAGGTCATGAGCGGTGTGGGCAGTTGGGATCACTGCTTGCAACATATTGCATTGAAACTACCGGAACGCAGGAGTATCGATTTACTAAGGAAGAGTTTGTTGCAAGATTTGAAGCAGCTTATGGCAAGGCGGCCGCTGATGAGATCAAGCCACATCTAAATGTTCGCCTGGTGGGCTAGTTTTTTCTAAGTTTTAAAACGGCAGATTTCAAAGCCTGACAAAAATCTTTCACCATCTGCTCAGTAATATCTTTATGGATTGTTAATCTAATATTTCCAGTAATTGGTCGATTCATCGCTGCTAAGACATGGCTAGGTTGCATATCAGCTGATTTGCAGGCTGAACCTGAGTCAACTGCAAAGCCAACTGACTCCAACTCCAGTAGTAATCGATCTGCCTCCAGATTGCTTATAGAAAATGAGACAAACTTTGATAATCCATCTGCCTCAGATGCGATATCAACCTGAGATATTTGGGAGGAGATAAACTCGATAATGTACTTTTTAAGCTGAGCCCTTACATCTTCCTGTGCAAGGTATGCGCTTAATGCTTGTGCGCTGGCAAGTACCAGCGGAGTTGAAAAGCCTCCTGGTGCTCGGGTGAAATCATTGTGGGGCAGGGGATTGCGCCACCGCTCTGCCTCTTTGATGACCAATATGCCAACTCCTTGTGGACCCTGCCATGCAGTGCTATCAAATAGGGCGGTTTGGTATTCAAAATTTGGCAACAAATCAACACCGCTAGCGGTGCAATCTGCAAAAATTAAACCAGAGGTTGGATTTACTGGCTGTGTATTTCCAGTTTCACCATTTGCCACCTGCCAGACCACCACATCATCATCCTGAGCGGTATAGGAGTTTGTAGCACCTGTATTACTTACCGATAAGCAACTTACTTTGCGTCCTTTATTCTCTTCATCAGCTGCGATAGCGAAGACTCTTTGTCGATCTATGCTGGAGTAATACAAATTGCTAGTTGATTTTAGTAGGCCGCAGATTCCTAATTGAAATCCCAGATCACTCTCACCTAGAAATTCAATTTCATCTGGCCGAACTTTTAAAGTATTCGCAAATTTCTCTCTTGCCTGTTGGAGTAAAATCGCAACCTCTCTTGAGTTGGCATTTAACTTATTTGGATCAGCCCAACCCTTTGAAAATGATTGATTTAATTGGGCCATTGCCGCAGGGTGTAGCACTCTTTCTTGCTGAAAGTCGGCTGTGATACGAACCACCATCTACCCCCAACCAGCTGCGTATGAGATTGCTAGGGCAGAAGGTTATCCTTAACCCCATGCGGATGGCTCACCCAAAATCCTTGATAACACTGCTGGCGATCACGCCACTTTTAACTGGATGTGCTCAATCTGAAGTGCCGGGCCTGGGATTTGAAGAGGGCTTATCCAGCGTAAATGATCAAGCACTTTCCCTCTGGCAAGGCGCTTGGATTGCAGCTGGTGTGGTCGGGCTAATTACATTGATCTTGATTTTATGGCCAGTCTTTTTTCATCGAAAAAAGAATGAGAACTTTCCAAAGCAAACTCAGTACAACATTCCAGTTGAGGTTGCCTACACTGTAATTCCGCTCATTATTGTGGCAGTGCTTTTCTATTTCACAGTGCAGCGAGAATCCAAGATTGTAAAAATTTCACCTGATGCGCAAATCTCACATTTTATTGATGTGGTCGGCTTCCAATGGTCATGGCAGTTTAAACATAGAAGCGCTGGGGAGTATAAGAGCGCAATAATTACTGGCACTCCTGCACAACCACCAACATTGGTATTGCCGCAGGGTGAGCGAGTCCGCTTTACCTTAAATGCTAATGATGTGGTTCATGGATTTTGGATTCCAGCTTTTATGATTCAGGTGCAAAATTTGCCAGGGGTAACAAATCAGTTGGAGTTCACCGCCAATAAGCTAGGTACCTACCCGGGGCGTTGCAATATTTTATGCGGGCGAAATCACGCTCAAATGTTGTTTAATGTAAAGGTAGTAACTCCAAGTGAGTATCAGAAGTATTTGGATGATCTAGTAGCCGAAGAGAAAGCAGCAACCTTATGACCACTTATGCCCAGCGTCCGGTAATCACCTCACCTGGTGCTCCCGCGCCAACTACTAAGGGCAAGTTATTGGTTAAGTGGCTCACCTCGACTGATCACAAGACCATTGGATATTTGTATCTGATTACCTCTTTTGCTTGGTTCTTAATTGCAGGGTTGTTAGCACTTTTACTTCGAGGTGAATTGGCACGTCCTGGAATGCAGTTTTTAAGTAATGAGCAGTACAACCAGATCTTCACTATGCACGGAACTATCATGTTGCTGATGTTTGCAACCCCACTTTTTGTTGGATTTGCAAATGTAATTATGCCATTGCAAATTGGCGCAGCAGATGTTGCTTTCCCAAGATTAAATATGCTCTCTTATTGGTTGTATTTGTTTGGTGGCACCATGGCATTTATTGGCTTTATTACTCCTGGGGGAGCAGCATCATTTGGTTGGACTGCATACGCCCCGCTATCAAATGCCCAATATTCACCTGGAATTGGTGCTGATCTTTGGTTAATGGGTTTAGCGATTGGTGGTTTAGGAACGATTTTAGGTGGAGTTAACTTTGTAACCACAATTCTTACCATGCGAGCACCTGGTATGACGATGTTTAGAATGTCAATCTTTTCTTGGAACGTGCTCTTAACATCAATACTAGTTTTGATTGCTTTCCCACCATTAGCAGCTGCCTTCTTGGCCTTGGAATCAGATCGTCTATTTGGCTCACATATATTTGATCCAGCAAATGGTGGCGCGATGTTGTGGCAACATCTTTTTTGGTTTTTTGGCCATCCAGAGGTTTACATCTTGGCGCTGCCATTTTTCGGTATCGCAACTGAGATTTTGCCAGTATTTAGTCGTAAACCAATCTTTGGTTACAAAGGGTTGATTGCAGCAACTATTGCAATTTCAGCTCTTTCAGTTGCGGTGTGGGCTCACCATATGTATGCCAGTGGACAGGTATTACTTCCATTTTTCTCTTTCATGACATTCTTAATTGCAGTACCCACTGGGGTTAAGTTCTTCAACTGGATAGGCACTATGTGGCGCGGATCTGTTACCTTTGAAACTCCGATGTTGTTTGTACTTGGTTTCTTAATTACATTCTTGTTTGGTGGACTAACCGGGGTAATTTTAGCTAGCCCACCACTTGATTTCGCAGTCTCAGCCTCCTACTTTGTGGTTGCTCACTTCCATTACGTTTTGTTTGGAACCGTAGTCTTTGCAATGTTTGCTGGTTTCTACTTCTGGTGGCCAAAATTCACCGGCCGCATGCTTGATGAGACTTTAGGCAAAATTCACTTTTGGACTTTGTTCTTTGGTTTCCACTTAACATTCTTAATTCAACATTGGCTAGGGATTAAAGGTTTTCCTCGTCGTTATGCAGATTATTTAGCATCTGATGGTTTCACCTTTATGAATATGGTTTCCACAGTTGGCTCTGGTTTGTTAGCACTTTCCATGATTCCGTTTTTCCTCAATATTTGGCAATCACGAACCTCGCCAATGGTAAATACCAATGATCCATGGGGATACGGCTCTTCATTAGAGTGGGCGACCTCTTGCCCACCGCCACGACACAACTTCACCTCAATGCCAAGGATTCGAAGTGAACGACCAGCATTTGATCTGCACTATCCACACATGGCACAAAAGGAAAACCATTAATGAAAACCAGCTGGGTTTTATTTGTTGGGTTAGCGGTTTTTTACTTCATTATGACTGTGATTTATTGGCAGCTAGGTGGTGAGCCGGTAGGAATTACGGCAATACTTCTAAGTGGTGGATTATCTTTAATTGTTGGCTTTTATCTTTGGTTTACCGCCCGCAGATTGGGAAACCTTCTACCAGAGGATAACTTGCAAGGTGAGATTGCAGATTCAGCAGGTGAACTTGGATTTTTCTCACCACACTCTTGGTGGCCGCTGCCAGTAGCTTTATCTGCTTGCGCAGTTGGATTAGGATTACTAATTGGTTGGTGGCTGGTTTTGATAGGAGTTGGTTCGTTGATAATTTCAATACTTGGCTTAGTCCTCCAGTATGAGCGGCCCTCAGGCTCAAATCACTAATCATGAAAGAGCGAGCTGAGATTGTAGAGACAGGCGTACCACTTTTTTACAAAGCACAAATAGTTATCGATCAACCAGCTCAAAAAATTTTTGATTTTATTGCAAATCCTGCAAACCACTCATTAATGGATGGCTCTGGCATGGTGAAGAGCCGAATTGCCGGGCCTGAAAAACTTTACCTTGGGGCTAAGTTTGGAATGCGCATGAGATATGGAATCCCCTATGTGATTAGAAATCAAGTAATGGAGTTTCAAGATCAAAAGGTTATTGCCTGGCGCCATCTACTACGAAATGTTTGGAGGTATGAATTAACAGCACTGAGTCCTAACTCCACCTTGGTAGTTGAGAGTTGGGATGGCAGAAAGGTCTTGTTGAAAAATTGGCCAACAGTAAAAAGCTCGCCTAAATGGGTGCCATATGTAATGGCTAAAACTTTAGTTAAACTTAAAGGGTTAATGCAGGGATGAAATCGGTGATTGCAACCGATCCTGCAATAGACCATTTAGCCACTTTAGCTGTTGAAACAGCACGGCAGTTAATTTCCGAATCTACCCCTAATTTAAAAAGGTATGATCGAGCAAGTCGCAAACGTTTTACAAGATTATTTAAAGACCCCAAAGCAATCTCGGTAACCGTCGCTCTTACTGATGAGGTAATGCGAATTACCTCAGCAAAGGATGCTGCAAGAATTTTACGAAAGGCAGCAACTGATGCCACGATGGCAGGTTTTGGATTCATTAATGTAATTGGATTAAAGCTAATTTCAACCTTTTCAAAAGTATTGGCTAAACCGGTTTTATTTGCCGTGCATACGCAGGTCAAGCGATTGTCAAAAGGGATAATCCTGCCGGCTGAACGCAAGATGCTTGCTAAACAGATTAAACGAAGATCTAAAAAAGGAATCAAATTAAATATAAATGTACTTGGCGAAGCTGTACTTGGCGAGAAGGAGGCTACGGAAAGATTTGAACGTGTACTAGAGATGATGGAACGTGATGAGGTTAATTATGTATCTGTGAAGTTATCCTCTGTTGCAAGCCAAATTATTGTGCTGGATCGGCTTGGCACATTAGATCGAGTTTGTGAAAAGTTACGTGTAATTTATCGAAAATCGATTACAACAAATACCTTTGTGAATTTGGACATGGAGGAGTTTCGCGATCTTCGATTGACGGTCGAAGCTTTTAAATTAGTACTTGAAGAGGGTGAGTTTAAAAATCTCTACGCAGGATTGGTTCTACAGGCTTATTTACCAGAGTCACATGAGGTATTTGCAGAGTTGGTTGAGTGGGCAGTTGCCAGAAATTCACAATCAGGTGGTGTGATCAAAATTCGACTGGTTAAGGGTGCAAACCTTGCAATGGAAAAAGCTGAAGCACAGTTGCACGGTTGGCAGGCAGCTCCATATCAATCAAAGGCAGCAGTTGATGCAAGTTACTCAAGATTGCTAGATACAGCACTTCGCCCAGAAAATGCTAAGGCGGTGAGAATTGGTGTTGCCAGTCATAACCTCTTTCATATCGCATTCGCACTTGAGATAGCTAAAACTCGTGGCGTGATGGAGCAGTTGGATTTAGAGATGCTTGAAGGGATGGCAAATCCTGAAGCGCTAGCGATTGCTAAGAGAACTTTGCGAATTCTGCTATATGCACCGGTCACTAGAGCAAATGATTTTGCATCGGCGGTTGCCTATCTTGTTAGAAGATTAGATGAGAATACTGCCGAAGAGAATTACCTACGCTCCTCATTTGAAATGAGTTCTGATAATCTCAAGTTTGACCACCAGTCAGATAGATTTCTGCAGAGCATTGCTGATCGTCATGAAATCTCAACTAAAAGTATTCGCCATCAAACTGTTAAGTTTGCGATTACTGACCAATTCCAAAACGCTCCTAATGCAGACATAACTAAGGATTCATTTGTCTTAAAACTTAACAAAGCGATAAATAAGGTTATTGATCAACCTTTAAATCAGATACCGATTGTTATTAATTCTAGGGAGATAGTCGATAGAGAGCTCATTGATGGAAATGATCCATCAGATAATGCTCGGGTTTGGTATCGATATGCTGTTGCAAATATTGGTGATATAGATCTTGCAATCAGCACAGCTAAGAATTCTCTAGCTAGCTGGGATCAGTTAGGTGCCGATGGGCGTGCTGAGATTTTAAAAGAGTTTGGTCAAATTGCTCATGCAGAGATAGAAGAGAGCATTGCAATTATGTGTAAGGATGCTGGAAAAACAGTGGCTGAAGCAGATCCAGAGGTTTCAGAGGCAATTGATTTTGCCAATTACTACGCACTCTCTGCCATTTCCCTAAACATCGAAAAAGAGTCTTCACCAGTAGGAGTGGTAGTAGTTGTTCCCCCATGGAATTTTCCATATGCCATTCCGGCAGGTGGAATTTGCGCTGCGTTAGCGGCAGGAAATACTGTAATTTTTAAGTCAGCTCCGGAAACCGTTGCTACCTCTTGGCACTTAGTAAACCAACTCTGGCGAGCCGGTGTACCTAAGCAAGTGTTGCAATTTGTTTCAACCGAGGACAATGAGATTGGCCAGGCTTTGATTAGCCATGATGATGTTAATGCCGTAATTTTGACTGGCAGTTATAACACCGCACTAATGTTTTCTTCCTGGAAAAATGAGTTAAATCTTTTAGCTGAAACCAGCGGGAAAAATGCCATGGTACTAAGTGCATGTTGTGATATTGATGTAGCGGTAAAGGATTTAGTGCAATCTGCATTTGGGCATGCAGGACAAAAGTGCTCGGCAGCATCTTTAGCTATCGTTGATCAGAGTATTTATGAGAATCCAAACTTTAAAAAGCAGTTACTTGATGCAGTCCAATCAATAAAAGTTGGAGCAGGATATGAGTTTGCAACATTTATGGGACCAATTATTAAAACTCCAGAAAGTAGTTTATTAAGAACATTAACCACCTTAGATGAGGGGGAGGAGTGGTTGTTAAAGCCATCTCAACTCGATGAAGCTGGGTTGATTTGGTCTCCGGGAATCAAAAGTGGCGTAAAGCCAGGATCATGGTCGCACCTAAATGAATGGTTTGGTCCAGTTCTTGCCATCATGGTTGCACCAGATCTAAAAACAGCAATCTCTTGGCAGAACGCAACTGATTATGGCTTAACCGCTGGAATTCAATCATTAGATTCAGGGGAGTGTGAGTTTTGGATTGAAAATGTTGAGGCTGGAAATTTGTATGTAAATCGTGGCGTGACTGGTGCGATAGTAAATCGCCAACCATTTGGTGGATGGCGTAAGAGCTCAGTTGGGGCCACAGCTAAAGCAGGCGGTGAGAATTATGTAGCAGCCTTACGCAATTGGAATCAGATGAAGCACTTCCTGCCCATGAAAGAGGCAGCAAACAAATGGATAAAATCTACGGCAGGTTTGGCAATTGATATATCTGCTCTTGATGTGGAGCAAAATATTCAGCGCTATCGCAGATATAAAAAAGGTTTTTTGGTGAGAATAGAGAGCGGAACTAGCAAAGATGAGTTGGATTTTCTTGCCTGGTTAAAAAAAGATTTAGGAGTGATCACTAGGTTAAGTAGCGACTCTTTAATTCCTGGTTTAGCCAACCTCGTTGTTGAAAGTACCCAAGAGTTTGCCCAACATGCAATTGCCTTTGATCGGGTTAGATGGCTCTCAGCTGAAATTCCGCCAGTTTATGAATTGATGAAAAACGGGGTTTCTTGTGATCGCAGGCCAATCACTTCCAGAGGTGATATTGAAATCGCTCGTTGGTTTTTAGAGCAAAGTGTTTCCATCACCCAACATCGTTATGGAAATACCAATGCTGGACCTAAACCAGCCTGTGCTGGGTTAAGTTTTTAAGCGGCTATCGATTAATCAAAGGATCGATAAGTGAGGCAATTAAACTTGGGCGACCGGTTACTCTCTCTTCAAAATCTGCCGCAACAGTTGCTTTAAAGCCAGCATTTACCGCAAGATATCTAATTGGCTCTGGTTCCCAGCGGCCGATCCTTTGATTTATAAAAGGCAAATTAGCAACCTCTTCACCATTTATCATTTGCGCAAGCGTCTTGGCTACCAGATATGAGAGTGTTACACCATCTCCAACATATCCACCGATAGCGGCTTGTCCAGTAATTGGATTGTAATTTAAGTAGCTTTGCCACCTTCTTGTAAGTGCTACTGGACCGCCCCAACGGTATTCAAACTTAACTGATTGTAACTGTGGAAACCACTTAACTGCCCGTCTTTCTAAGGCAGAGTGCATTCGATTATCTAACTCACTTCGATTAGATAGGTGCGAGAACAATTTATACCTAACCCCACGACCACCAATGGCTAATCGATTATCCCCGGTAATTTGAGCGTAAGTAATTAAGTTACATGCCTCTTGAAAGGTTGCGCGCTGAGTATTTCCAATTTGATTTAATATCTCAATCGGAAGCCTCTCAGTTGCAACCATAAGTGAGTAAATTGGTATTTGTTGATTTGCTAGCCATTTTCTATCTGTGAAGGCTTCAGTAGCTCGAATAGAAAGCTGGCAAGAAATCTTGTGGCCATTTACTAAAACTTGCCGATCAAAAATCTCTTCAACCTTAGAGTTCTCATATATCTCAACCCCAACTGCCTCTAGATAACTAGCTAGTGATTGCGTTAATTTAAAAGGGTTTAAGGCTGCGCAATGTGGGGTGAAAACACCCCCAGTTATGTTTGCCACGTTAAGCAACTTTCGTGCTTGATCTTGATTTAACAGCCTATGCTCATCATCTATCTCTCTAGAGATTCGAGTAAGTTGTGCTTTATTGGTAGCAAAAACTAAGGCACCACCCTTTGCATACTCAATTTGCCAATTATTTTCAGTAGAGATTTGGCCTATCTCATCAATGGATTCAATTAAAGCTTTACGCAGATCTCTAAAACTTGTACTGCCATGCTCTTTAATAACTCTAGGGTTTGAGGTGGGATACTCTGCCGATGCCCACCCACCATTGCGGCCACTTGCTCCAAAGCCGACATAATTTTGTTCAAAGATTGCAATTCTTAGAGATGGCTGTAGCTGCTTCAGATGATAAGCACTCCACAAGCCACTAAATCCTGCACCAATTATTGCAATATCAAATGAGTTTGAGGAGGTAATCGATCTGCGTGCAGGTAGGGGAGTACTACCTCGCCATAAAGATCTATTCACACCCACATTGTAAGTTAACATGTTTTAGCAAGCATCAATTGGGGTATCTAAGGAGAGCAAAAAAGATAGCCCCAGACAAATTAATGTGCAGGGCTATTTCTTAATCCTTTATGAGTGGTGACCACTCTCTAACTCTTTAACCTCAGCTGCAGTTGGTTTAGCGATATTTTCAGCACTAGCTGCGCTAAATCTTGCCTGCAACCTAGCTCTTAAACCCTTTGGATTTAAAACACCCTGGTTATCCTCAGTTACCAGTGCAATTGCTTTAGGTTGCTCATGTTGAGTTAGGGCAAATTTCTTCTCGGCGGAGAGCTCTTCATGAATCTCAATAAACTCACCATGTGGCAGCATCACTAACCGTCCAGTCTCTCTGCCATGAAGTACTGCCTCACGATCTGCTCGTTGTAATGACAGACAGATTCGCTTTGTAATCACAAATGCTAATGGTGGCAGCACGATGATACCGATACGAGAGAACCACATGATCTGATTGATGGACAGATCAAAATGAGTTGCAATTAAATCATTACCACCATTTATTAACGCCACGACCATGAAAGTCAATGACATAACTCCCAGTGCAGTTCGATTAGGCACATTTCGTGGTCGATCCAATAGATGATGCTCACGCTTATCTCCAGTCATCCAACTTTCAATAAATGGATAGAGCGCTATACCTGTGAAAATAACTCCGGGAATTATTAATCCGGGTAACAAGATATTCCAGGAGATGGTGTAACCGAAGAGATAGGTTTCAAACGGTGGGGCCATTCGAACCAAACCATCTAGCCAACCCATGTACCAATCAGGTTGCGAGCCAGCTGAGATCTGTGCTGGAGTATAAGGGCCATATAGCCAAATTGGATTTATCGAAGCTACAGCACCTAAGAAAGCGGTAATTCCAAATACGATGAAGAAGAAGCCACCAGCCTTAGCCATGTAAACAGGCATCAATGGGTAACCAACGACATTTTTCTCAGTCCTACCTGGTCCTGGATATTGAGTGTGCTTCTGATACCAAACCAACATTAAGTGAGCAGTTATCAAAGCGAGGAAAATTCCTGGAATCAATAAGACGTGGACAATGTAAATACGCGGTATAAATACCTCACCCGGGAATGCACCACCAAAAGCGAAGAATGACAAGTAGGTACCAAATACTGGAATTGATTGAATAATTGCATGTGCAATTCGAACCCCTGTTCCAGATAACAAATCATCTGGTAGTGAGTAACCAAGAAAGCCTTCAACGATTCCCAGCGTTAACAGGGCAACACCTAAAATCCAGTTGAACTCACGTGGCTTACGAAATGCACCGGTGAAGAAAACTCTCATCATGTGAACCGCTATGGCAGCCATAAAGATCAACGCAGCCCAGTGATGAATCTGCCTCATTAATAATCCGCCACGGACATCAAAGGAGATATGAAGAGCGGAGGCGTAAGCCGCACTCATCTCGACATCCTTTAATGGTTGGTAACTGCCCTCATAGGTGACATGGCGCATTGATGGATCAAACCAAAAACTTAAAAAGGTTCCAGAGAGTAGAAGAATGACGAATGAATAAAGTGCAATCTCACCCAACATAAATGACCAGTGATCTGGAAAAACTTTTTGCAGATTTTTTTTCATCCACTTGGCAGCGCCAGTTCGCTCATCTACATAATTAGCAACTGTTCCTGCCACGCGTTCCCGTGCGGTCATGACTTCCTTTCCCAAAAGCTAGGGCCTACTGCCTCACTAAATGGTTGTTTAGCAATTAAGTAACCCTCGCTATTTACTGTAATGGCTAATTGTGGCAGTGGTCTGGCGGAAGGACCAAATATAACTTTTGCGGCGCGGGTCACATCAAAGGTTGATTGGTGGCATGGGCAAAGCAGGTGTTTTGTTGTTTGTTCATACAATGCCACTGCACAGCCCATATGAGAGCAAATTTTTGAAAAGGCGATTATTCCCTCATGAGTCCAAGACAATCGCTCTGGATCTAATTGAAACTCAGATGGCCGAATTCTTATCAATAGCACCGCATCTTTAGCAATATCCTCTAATTTGCGCTTTTTTCCGGGCGCTAGCTCTGGCATAACCTGAGCAACAGCTCCAACCTCAAGATCACTTGGCTTAATTGGTCGATCACCCGGATCAGTTACCAACCTTGTGCCTCGTGCCCAACTAGTTTCATTTAAAGAGTTTCCTGGAAGTGGTCCTAAATCACGTAACAAGATAACCGCTGGCAGACCTGCCAAACCAGCAGCTGCAACAAGTGTTCGCTTGATGAGAGGTCGTCGGCCCAATCCAGCAGCAGCTGCACCCTCTTTAGCGGTTGCAACTAAATCTTGACGATCCTTCTCCTCAGATCTCATCTCGTGGCGATATGCGATTACCTCTTGATCGGGCATCAAAGTTTTAGCCCAATGAACTGCGCCAAAGCCAATAAACAACAAACTCATCGCAACACCCACGCCAACACCTAATTGATGAGCATTTGTTGTTCCCATGATTGGCAAGAAAATAAATACATCATCCTTGATAAAAAAGAATGAGTAAATAAATAGCAAGGTTCCCACTCCAGAGAGTGAGAATAAGATTGCAACCTGACGCTCAGCTCGCTTTGCTGCTATTGGATCAGTATCCGCTTTTCGGTTAACATGCACAGGTAATCCTGGATCTGCTAACGGTTCTAACTCTTTAGACATAACCTGCTACCTCGCCTTTGCAGTTAGCCAGACTGCCACTCCAATTAACAAACCAAGACCCAATGTCCAAACCAGTAAGCCCTCAGTCACTGGTCCAACCCGACCAAGTGGAGCTCCACCAAGGTTTGGCTCACTCTCTGCAGATTTGATCCACTTGATAATAGATAACTTTTCCTGCGGAGTAATGATTTTGTCAGAGAAAACTGGCATCGCTTGTGGTCCCGTGATTAACGCTTCATAAATATGTCTAGCCTCAACTCCCATAACAGTTGGTGCATACTTTCCTTGAGTCAATGCACCTCCTTGACCGGCGAAGTTATGACACATAGCGCAGTTATTTCTAAATAATTCACCACCTTCAGCGGTATTGCCATCGCGCTCCCACTTTATCTCCTCATTTGTGTAAGCCCTAGGCCCCGGTGCTAAGGAGGCAACATAGGCAGCAAGTGCTGCCACCTCCTCCTCGTTATAAACCGGCGGTTTCCGCATCGCTTGCTGACTCATATCCTGCATCGGCATGCGGCCAGTTGCTACCACAAAATCAACTGAGGCAGCACCGACTCCGATTAAAGATGGAGCAACTCCAGCCCCTTCAGCATTTAAGCCATGACATGAAGAGCATCCCTTTAGAAATATTTGTTGACCCTCTGCAATCAATGTTGAACGAGCAGCGGCATCAACAGTTTTTGGAGCTTCGGTGGCACTTGCCACTGAGAAGGTTAAGCCAATACCAAATAATGCAAATAGAAGTAAAAGCGGGGAAGCAAACCTATGTTTTCGGTATTTTGAAATGAATCTCATAATTACTTAATCAAATAGATAGCGGCAAATAAGGCGATCCAAACGATATCGACAAAGTGCCAGTAGTAGGAGACCACAATCGCTGTGGTGGCTTGGGAGTGACCAAATTTTTGTGCCCGAAAGACTCTAATTAAAACTATTAAAAAGGCGATTAAACCACCAGTTACATGCAATCCATGAAACCCAGTGGTCATATAGAAGACAGAGCCATAAGCACGAGATGCCAAAGTTAAATTCTCACTAACCAAGATTGCATACTCATATATTTGACCGGCGATAAAAAATGCGCCCATTAAAAATGTTAGGCAAAACCACTCGCGCATTCCCCACTTACTTATCTGCCACAAACTGCCACTTCGACGAGCTTGAAAACGCTCTGCGGCAAAGACACCGTATTGGCAGGTAACTGAGGAGAGCACCAACACAGTTGTATTTGTTGCCGCAAATGGAATATTTAACAAGTTCGTAGATTCGGCCCAAACCTTTGGTCCTTGCACCGCACGGGTGGTGAAGTACATGGCAAAGAGTGCGGCAAAAAACATTAACTCAGATGAGAGCCAGACAATGGTGCCTACCGCAACCAGGTTAGGACGGTTGGTCTTAACTAATGGGGTGGCGTAGGTCGTCATGGGGGAGATTATTCCAAAAATAGGTAGGAATAACCTCATTTGAAGATGGGGTAGTAGCCCTACTAACTGGTGAAACTGATCACCTGACCCCAATAAATCAGGTGGAGTACTCAGTTAAGGGGCTGGGTAGGATTATCAACATGCAAAAGTTGGTTCTCGCCCTTTACTCAGATGATTCAACAGTTCGAAGCTCAGTTGTTGCAGCCCTTGGTAAACAGTTGGATAAGGATTTGCCAAACCATGAGATTAAAGAGTTTGCCACCGCAGATGCACTACGCCTATATGTTGATAGCAAAAAGCAGGTAGATCTTTTTATCTTAGATGCGGAGGCGGTTCCAGAGGGTGGAATGGGAGTGTGCCGACAATTAAAAGATGAGGTGTTTAATTGTCCGCCAGTTTTATTGATTACGGCACGATCCTCCGATAATTGGTTGGCCACCTGGTCAAGGGCTGAGGCAACTGTTATGCATCCAATTGATCCATTCACAATTGCAGCCAAATGTGCTGGCTTATTGAAATCTGATTCTGCGCTCGCAAAGTAAATAAAGCGGTGCAAATGAAGTGGGATCAAATCTTCGCCGCACTTGCTGATAAAAAAGATTTATCTAATGATCAAATCACTTGGGCAATGGCCCAAATATTAGAAGGTCAAGCAAGTAATGAAGATATCAAAGCCTTCCTAACAGGCCTAAAGGCAAAGGGAGAGAGTGCTCAAGAGGTCCAAGCGCTGGTTACTCAAATGTATAAATACAGCGCACCAATTAATATTTCTGAGCGGGCAGTTGATTCGGTGGGCACTGGTGGAGATGGTGCTAACACAATTAACATTTCAACCGCTGCGGCAATTGTCACCAACGCAGCTGGTGCTCGAGTAGTCAAACATGGAAATCGTGCAGCAAGCTCTAAATCAGGCTCAGCTGATCTGCTGGAAGCCTTAGGGGTAAAGATTGATTTAACCGGCAAAGAGGTTGAGCAAACTGTTCATAAGATTGGTATTGGATTTTGCTTTGCGCCGATATTTCACTCATCTATGAAACATGCAGTTGCAGCTCGAAAAGAGCTGGGTGTGCCCACGGTTTTCAATATTTTAGGACCGTTAGCGAATCCGGCAAGGCCGGTTGCCGCAGCAGTAGGTGTTGCACGAGCTGAACTTCTACCACTGATGGCTCAAGTATTGCTTGATCAAGGTAAGGAGGGATTTGTATTTCGTGGCGATGATGGAATTGATGAGGTATCAATCTCAACTACGACCACTGTGATTCAGATAAGTAAGGGAAAGTTGAAGCAAGAGGTATTTAACCCAGCTGATTTAGGAATAACTTTTGCACCGATTACTGCATTAAGTGGCGGAGATGCAAAATTTAATGCACAAATTACAAATCAAATCTTTGCAGGTAAGACTGGCCCGATGCGAGATGCAATTACCTTAAATGCTGCATTTGCTATTGCTGCATTTAAAGCAGATTTTCAACTGCCACTTCAAACTCAAATTGCTAATGGCTTTGTCTTGGCCAATCAGGCAATTGATTCTGGGGCTGCTGCGGCGGTATTAAAGCGATGGATTGAGTTAAGCAATGAGATCGTCTCAGCTAGATAGAGGTTAAACCCCAGTAGTTCTTTCTTTGAATATGTGCTGCTGTCTTAGCAAACTCAAGGAGTGCTTCGATTGTATAAATTTGAAGAGAACCTAATTTTTCAAACAAGCCATGTAGTATCTCGGTGGTCGCCCTGGCATCATCGAGTGCTCGATGGGTTGGTTCAGTTTTAGTTCCAAAGTAGGCCGCCAAGGTGGAAAGTTTGCAATTTGGTACATCCTCTTTGGTAAGCAACTGCCTGGCAACTGTCACTGTGTCTAGGGTTTGATACTTAGGCCAGGTGTAATCCAAATCTTTTGCGGCACTTTTTAAGAAGCTTAAATCAAATGGGGCATTATGGGCGACTAATATCGTTTCAGTATGACTACCAGCAAACTCTAAAAAAGTTGGAAATACTTCATCGATCACCGGCGCTCTTGCCAACATTAAATCTGTTATGCCAGTCATCTCGGTTATGTAATTTGGAAGTGGCGCTAGTGGATTTACAAATGTTGAGAATTCACCAATTTGTTCACCGCCTCTGACCTTTACCGCTCCGATTTCTGTTATCGCCGCACCTTTTTTTGGGGAGGCCCCAGTGGTTTCTAGATCTACAATTACAAAGGTTGTTTGCTGAAGCGATTTTTGCATAGTTAAAGATACTACCCAGCAAGGACAGTGCTTTATTGACCTACCTAGATATTAAAAAAAGCTTTTATTGCGCTGACAATCATCTCAACTGCAATTGCAGATAGAAGTAATCCAGCAATTCTTGCCAACAGATCCACCCCAGAATCTTTGATAACAGAGAGGATTTTTGTGGAGAACATAAAGGTTAGACCAATTAAAAAATGAACTGCAATGATGGCAAGTGCCAAGGCAGATAGTTGATCATTACCCTCTGCTTTTTGCACATAAAGCATTGTGGTAACAATTGCACCTGGCCCGGCAAGAAGAGGCGTGCCAAGTGGTACTAATGCAATGTTTTGACTGGTGGCCGAATTACTATCCGTCAGAGTTCCAGTCAATAAACCCAACCCTGTGATCAGCAGCAAGATTCCACCTGCTCCTTGCAGGGCCGCTAGTGAAATGTTTAAGTAATCCAAAATCGCATTGCCAAAGAGTGCAAAAGAGACAATTACAAAAAGTGAGACTGCAGCAGCCTGCCAAGCAAGTCGTCGCTGTTGTTTTAGGGATTTACCAGCTGTTAAGCCTAAAAATATTGGGGCAGCCCCCGGCGGATCCAATATCACAAAAAGTGTTACGAAGGCTTGCGCACCAAAGGTAAGGGCAGAAAGTGCCTGCAAATCATTCATATTGCCATCCTAACTTAGGTTGGTCTCTTGGTGGCGTTGGATGAGTAGATTGGCGATTTGATCACTTTTTTGTATTTAAAACAGTATTGCTAATGGGCAAGTAGGAGCCCTAATCTTGACCAATATTCTCACTAGGAGGAAAGATGGCATTAGCTAAGGATTTGAAGAGTTTTACCAAGATAACTTTGGATGAAAGTGAAATGCCAACTCAGTGGTACAACATAATTCCTGATTTGCCATCACCACCTCCACCGCCATTACATCCAGGTACTCATCAACCAGTTGGGCCAGCAGATCTAGCACCGCTATTCCCAATGGATTTAATTTTGCAAGAGGTCTCAACTGATTCCTATATTGATATTCCAGGAGAGGTTTTAGATGTTTACCGAACCTGGCGGCCATCACCTTTGTTTAGAGCTAGAAGATTAGAGAAGTTACTTGGTACTCCTGCTCGAATTTATTACAAGTATGAGGGAGTATCACCTGCAGGTTCTCATAAAACCAACACCTCCGTACCGCAGGCTTACTACAACAAAAAAGCAGGTATAAAGAAAATTACAACAGAGACTGGTGCTGGCCAGTGGGGAACCGCCTTGGCATTTGCATGTTCCTTGTTTGATTTAGAGTGCGAGGTCTGGCAGGTAGGTGGCTCCTACGATGCTAAGCCATACCGCAGGTTGATGATGGAGGTCTTTGGCGCAGCTGTTCACCGCTCACCATCACAATTAACTGAGGCTGGTCGCAAGTTATCACTTGATCCAAAAAATAACTCTGGGTCTTTAGGTATTGCAATTTCAGAGGCGGTAGAGGCTGCAGCTGCTGATCCAACTGTTGCTTACGCACTTGGTTCAGTGTTAAACCATGTTTTAATGCATCAAACAATTATTGGCGAAGAGGCATTAAAACAGTTAGCTAAAGTTGGAGAGACACCTGATTTGTTAGTTGGTTGCACCGGTGGTGGATCTAACTTTGCTGGACTTTCCTTCCCATTTATCCGGGAGAAGATCAAAGGCAAAATGAATCCTGAGATTAGAGCGGTAGAACCGGCATCTTGCCCATCTTTAACCCGAGGAAAGTATGCATATGACTTTGGTGATACAGCAGGTATGACACCACTAATGAAGATGCACACCCTTGGACATGATTTCATTCCTGATCCAATTCATGCTGGTGGACTTCGTTATCATGGAATGGCACCACTTATCTCTCACATTTATGAATTGGGAATGATGACAGCTGAAAGTGTTGGTCAAAAGGAGTGTTTTGCAGCAGCGGTTCAATTTGCAAGAACTGAAGGAATAGTTCCTGCTCCAGAGCCTACTCATGCTATTGCAGTAGCAATTGCTGAAGCATTGAAAGCAAAAGAAAGTGGTGAGGAAAAAGTAATTTTGACCGCACTTTGTGGTCATGGACACTTTGATCTTGCCGCCTATGATGCATTTTTAAATGGCAACATGGTTGATTCAGTACTAAGTGACAAGGATTTTGAAGCAGCCCTTGCTGCACTTCCTGTTATGAAGTAAATCCAATCAGACGGATTTAGTAAGTAGTAGGTTAATGCCATGATCAACCGAGAGCGACTTGCCAAACTGCGTGCAGTTGAGGGTGAACGCTTTTTAAAAAATCATCCAAAAAGTGGCGAGTTGTTTGCAACAGCCCAAAAAAGTATGCCAAATGGTGTACCAATGTCATGGATGTCTAAATGGCCCGGTGCTTATCCGATATTTGTGGCGGAGGCCAAGGGAGCAAGGTTTGTTGATGTTGATGGCAATACCTATGTTGATCTGTGTCTAGGTGATACCGGTTCTATGACTGGACACTCACCAGAGGCCACTGTTACCGCAATTAGAGAGCAGGTTGGTAAGGGCTTATCAGTGATGCTTCCTAGTCAAGATGCTGCAATTGTTTCAGCAGAGTTAGCTAGTAGATTTAATTTACCGCTTTGGCAATTTACAGTATCAGCGACGGATGCCAATCGTCATGCCATTCGTTATGCCCGGCTAATCACTGGAAAATCGAAATTAATTGTGATTGATCGTTGCTACCACGGAAGCGTGGATGAAACTTTTGCCACCTTAGATGAATCAGGAAAAACAGTTGCCCGGGAGGGAAATATTGGTGCACCAGTGGGGTTGGATAAAACCACCCGAGTAGTGGCCTTTAATGACTTGGATGCAATGAAGGCGGCCTTGCAGCGTGGTGATGTGGCAGCAATTTTGATGGAGCCAGCTATGACAAATGTGGGAATAGTCTTACCGCAGGATGGTTATCTTAAAGAGGTAGAAAAGTTAGCCAGACAATTTGGCGCACTTTTGATTATCGATGAAACCCACACGATCTCAGTTGGTATTGGCGGAATGACTGCTCAACTTGCACTTTCACCTGATTTTCTAACTATCGGAAAGGCAATTGGTGGCGGCTTTCCAACTGGTGCATTTGGTATGACAGAACAGGTTGCGCAGCAGATTAAGAAAAAGGTTGAGCTTGAGGTGATTGATACAGGTGGAATTGGTGGCACACTAGCTGCAAATGCGTTATCGCTTGCTGCGATGCGGGCTACATTGAGTAAGGTCCTAACGCAGGAGAATTTTGATCGGATGATCAAACTTGGTAATCGTTGGGCAGATGGAGTTGAAAAGGTAATCAAACAATACAAACTGGATTGGACAGTAAATCGGCTTGGGGCAAGAGCTGAGTACATGTTTGCGCCAACTGCGCCAATAAATGGCAGGCAGGCAGCTGATGCTGGTGATTTTGAATTAGAACAATACATTCACCTGCGAATGCTCAATGATGGATTCTTGATAACTCCATTTCACAACATGGCCTTAATTTCACCCGATACAACAGATTCAGATATTGATGGGCATACCGAGGCATTTGAAAAAATGTGTGGCGAGCTGATCGCATCCTGATTTGATTAAATGAATAATCAAATTAACTCTTCACAAATTTCGCTGCTCCCAGTCTCATCTGCAAAAGAGTTTGCAGACCAACCTTTACAGTGGAGTCTTGATTTATGGGGGGAGGGAAAAGAGGAGTTTTCAGCTGATGATTGGCGGCTTTTTTATGGGAATGCCATGAACTCTGATTACTCCAGCTGGGATCAATATGGAGTTGATCAAGAGCTCCTTTTTATGGCTATTAGGGATATAAAAAATAATCCAGAGGTAGTTGCCTCAATTGCTATTTGTGACTTTGATGATTTTGAAGAGTGGCGACAATACAAACCGTGGATTGCTGCTTTTATTGTTAGAGAGGATCTAAGAGGAACTGGGATTGGAAGTCAGGTATTAAAGCTGGCAGAGGGAAAAGCAATTGAGTATGGAATTACAAAAATCTACCTCTGGACTGAAGGGGAGCGAGAGTTTTATGCAAAACGGGGGTATTCGTTGGTGCAACAGATGATCAAGTCCTCTCGCACAATTGATCTTATGTCTAAAAAGCTATCTGATTAAATCAATAGAAAAGTTAGTCAGATCACGAAAATTTTTACCTAGTTTGGGGGTAAATTCTCAGGCTCTGCCTATACTTTCAGGCAAGGGGTTGTGATGCAAATAAATATTGATAAGAAAACTGGAATCTTGCTTTCGGTAATTGGAGTTCTTGCACTCTCGCTTGCAATCCTTGGAATAAGCATGCTCTCTGGAAAGAAAGATCATGATCACTCAAACATGATGGGTGGCATGCACCACTCATCTGCAGGAAAAGTCTTATCCGCCTCTGATGCAATGTTTCTACAAATGATGATTCCACATCATGAACAAGCCATTGTTATGTCTGACTTAGCATTAAAGATTTCAAAAAATAAAGAGTTAATAAGTCTTGCTGCGCAGATCAAAGCAGCTCAAGACCCGGAGATTACACAGATGAAAAAGTGGTTAGCAGATGATGGGTTGTCGGAGGATCCTGGCCACTCAATGGATGGTATGGGCGGCATGCTTTCCGATGATGAGTTGGTAGCCTTGGGAAATAGCACTGGATCAGAGTTTGACCGGAAATTTCTAGCGGGAATGATTGAGCATCATGTGGGGGCGGTTGAAATGGTGAAAATGCTTAATCGCACACAGGTTACAGAGCTAAAAATCTTTGGGGAGCAGATTGTAAAAACTCAAACAAGTGAGATCGAGTTGATGCGCTCTTTGCTATCTAAAATTTAATTAGATTATCTAAACGCTGCTATTCCTGTTAAAGCTTGACCAAGCACCAACATATGTATTTCATGGGTGCCTTCATATGTTAGAACAGTTTCTAGATTACTCATATGTCTAAAGATTGAGTATTCAGAGGTGATTCCAGCTCCGCCCAGAATAGAACGTGCACTTCTTGCAATCTCTAAAGCCGCATTGACATTATGAAACTTGCCCATACTGATCTGCTCAGGTTGAATCTTCTCCGAATCCTTAAGGTCGGCTAGATGATAGGCAAGCAACATCGAAGTAGTTATCTTTGTTGCCATATCAGCAAACTTTGCCTGCGTGAGCTGATGTTTTGAAATAGGTCCATCAAACTGTTCCCGAGTTGTGGCATAAGCCAGGGAAACTTCAAAGCAATCTCGCGCAGCGCCAACTGATCCAAAAATAATTCCGTATCTTGCCTCGGCAAGACACAAGAGTGGCGCTCTTAAACTTGTAGCCTCTGGAAGTCGGTAGGAATCTGGAATTTTCATCTCATTGAAAACTAACTCAGATGTGATTGATGCTCGCAGTGAAAGCTTATGTTTAATTGGATTGATTATTAAGCCAGCTGTTTTGGTTGGGACACAAAAACCTCTAATTCCTTCATCGGTTTGTGCCCAAATAATTGCAACATCAGCAACACTGCCATTGGTAATCCACATTTTTGAACCATTAATTACCCAGTCAGAACCAACTTTTTTGGCAAAAGTTTTCATGCCAGAAGGATTTGAACCATAATCTGCTTCAGTTAGTCCAAAACATCCGACTGCCTCACCCTTTGCCATCTTTGGAAGCCACTCTTGTTTTTGAGCTTCACTTCCAAATTTATTAATTGCGAACATGGCAAGTGAACCTTGCACAGAAACTAGGGATCTAAGTCCAGAGTCAATCGCCTCTAACTCCAGGCAGGCAAGACCATATGACATCGCATCGGTTCCAGCACATCCATAATTTTTCAAGTGCATTCCAAGCACGCCGATGCCGCCTAGTGCCTTTGCTAACTCACGAGCTGGCAGATTTCCCTCTTCATACCAGGTTGCAATATTTGGCTTTAACTCTTTGGCAGCAAAATCTCTTACCACCGTTTGAATTGATTTTTGTTCAGCGGTTAATCTCGACTCAACCTGCATTAAAACTAAAGGGTGGATTGGTGAAGCGGCTGGTTTATTCATACGCAAAGTCTATCTAGAGGGTTTATTAGGTTGGAAGATTTTGAACTTATTAGTACCTATTTGGTGATAAATCTCATTACTAAACAATGTTGTACTCAGGTCGTAATTGCCCTGAGGTGTTAAATCTATCCGCACTTAACTTATCAATCTTTACAAAGGGTTGTTTGTTTAGGTAGAGATCTCGCAAAATTTCACCAATCGCAGGTCCTTGTAAAAAGCCATGGCCACTAAAACCTGTAGCATAGAAAAATCGAGATACTTTGTTGAATTCACCAAGTATCGCATTATGGTCGGGTGTTACTTCATATAAGCCTGCCCAACCTTTTCCAATTCCGACCTCCATAAGCCGTGGCGCTCTTACCATAGCGATAGCACCTAACTTCTCAAGAAACTTTGGATCACGTTTTAGATCAAAGCCAGGCTCAACAGATTTGTCAGAAAATCCCATTAACAAACCTTTACCTTCTCGATGCCAATACAAAGAGGTTGAGTAATCAATCGTCATTGGCATCTTTGGAGGTAAATCGGAAAAAGTCTCATCCAAAGCTTGGGTAATAACTAACTCACGTTTGTATGGCTTCACAGGTAAATCCAGTCCCACCATTGCAGCTATATGTGGTGACCACACACCAGCACAATTTATTACAGCACTGGTTCTCACCTGTCCAGCGGTGGTAGTTACTGATGTGATTTCACCAGAGTCGAGATTAATTGCACTTACCTCGGTATTTGTTAAAACTGTTGCACCAAGTTTTTTAGCTGCGCCTGCGTAACCAAGTACCACCGCCTCAGGCGTGCAGTGTCCATCATTTGGAGTAAATGATGCCGCAATTAAATCTTTTGTGTTAAGTAAGGGTGAAATCTTTCCTGCTTCATTTGGCGTCAACATTCTTGATTCGACATTAAATTGGTGATGAATCTTGGTTGATTTTTCAAACAGATCAACATCCTGCTGGTTTGTTAAAGCAAACAAATATCCAGATCGGTGTAAATCAATTTCATAACCTGGTCTACGGCTGAAATTTGTAAATAGCTCTAACGACCTAGCCCCAAGTGCTACGTTAAATTCATCAGAAAAGTTTGCTCGAACGCCTCCGGCAGCCTTTGAGGTGGAGCCACTGGCTAACTCATTTTTCTCACAGAGTAGAACTGAAATACCAGCCTCAGCTAGATGAAATGCAGTTGCGGTACCCATCACTCCACCGCCAACAATTACAACATCTACGTGGCTAGGTAGAGACATAGTTATATTTTTAAAACAAAGTTTGGATCATGTTTAATTTCAATTGTATCCATCTGTGCTTTTTGCAACTTATTTGACCAATCCCAATTCATTGACTGCCATCTAGTAAATTGATCAAGTACCCAGATACCACTTTGCCTTGAGCCATTTCCGCTTAAGCCATTGCCGCCAAATGGTAAATGTGCTTCAGCTCCTGAAGTTGAATTGTTTATCGAGACCATTCCAGCAGATATTCCTTCTCGGAATCGCCAAACATTTTGGGGATCCTTGGTATAAATAGCTGAAGAAAGTCCATATCCATGGCCGTTTGCAAGATCAATTGCTTCATCTAATGTTGAAAACTTTCCAACTGTAACAAGTGGACCAAAAGTCTCAGTTGAGTAAAGCTGATCACTCTTTGCAATTCCAGCAACAATTACTGGATGGGCAAAGTAACCCTTATCTGGATCACCTATAAAACCCTTGCGTGGATTTGAGGAGGTAATTCTGCCAGTTGATGTAGATCCCATAACTTTGTGGTGAGATTGAATCATTTTTAGGTGCTCTAAGTGATTCTCTAAATATTTTTGAGAGATCATTGGCCCAAAAAGCACATTCTGAAAGGGATCTCCTACAGCTGCATTTTCAACCAAAGATGTAAATTTTTCTAAGACTTTGTCATAAATTGAATCTTGAATCCAAAGGGTGCCAAGTGAGGTACAACGTTGCCCGGCAGTGCCAAAACCGGCAAACAATGCTCCCTCAAGTGCTAAATCTATATTTGCATCATCCATTACCACCATCGGGTTTTTGCCACCAAGCTCTAAACAAGCACTTTGAATGTACTCTCCAGCTTTTGCACCAATTTTCTTTCCGACTGCAGTTGAACCAGTAAAACCAACTTTATTGATTACACCCTCTTTAAGACCCGACTCAAGTGCGGTAAATGTTTGAATGCCATCAGCAACTACAGTTATCAAAACATCCTTTGGCACTCCACCAGCATGAAAGATTGAACTCAAGGCGTTTGCTACTGCAGGAGTGAACTCTGATGGCTTCCAAACCACAGTGTTACCAGCCAAGAGTGCAGGGACTATGTACCAAGAAGGCACTGCTGTTGGGAAATTACCTGCGGTAATTACAAAAACATTTCCAACTGGCATGCGAAAGGTGAATAAGTTTTTATTTTGCATCTCACTTGGAACAGTTTGACCATATAAACGTCTGCCCTCACCCAGAAAGAAATCACAGGTGTCTACTACCTCTTGAACCTCACCTAGCGCCTCGGAGTAAACCTTACCCATCTCTTTGGTAATTAATCTTGCGAGTGTTTCTTTATTACTCTCCACTAATCTGCCAACATTTGCAATTATTCGCCCTCGAGTTGGTGCTGGCAACTTTGCCCAAACTTTTTGCGCACTCTTGGCAGTTTTCAAAACAGTAAGGATTTCATTTGCTGAGGCCTCGGGCACCGTTGCAATAACTTCATTGAGATTTGATGGGTTAGTGGATGTAAACATAAGAGCATTCTCTCCTAGATAAGCAAATTTAGAAAATGCCGATATGGTTTGAACATGGAAGGCTCAACTAGGACTGTTGCTGCGGTGATTTTAGAGTTGCTCGCAAAGGCCGGTGTTAAAAAGGCATTTGGAATTCCTGGCGTCCACAACCTAGCTTTTTGGAATGCGTTATCAAAAGATCTTCCAGAAATTGTCAGTGTTCGACATGAGCAAAGCTGTGTCTATGCAGCAGATGGGCTGTCTCGAGCAACTGGTCAGCTAGCGGTTGCGATTACAACCACTGGTCCAGGTGCTGCTAACACCATCGGTGCATTTGGTGAGGCATCTATATCTGGCTCTCAAGTTTTAGTAATTTCATCAGAGGCACCAATGAAAAATAGATTAAGTGAGGGTGCTCGTGGAATTTTGCATGAGATGAATGATCAAAGTGCGCTTTTTACCCCACTTGCAAAACGATTATTGATTGGTAATCAAGAGTTAGTTCTTTCAAAGAGTTGTAAATCTGCAAATGAGGCGATCTCAACAGTTGTAGATTTCATAAAGTGCTTATCAATTGCACCAACTGGAGCTGGGTATATAGGTATACCCGCAGATCTGTTAAGCCAAGAGTATAAAGATCCAATACCCAAGCCAAGTGAACAAGTTATTGCATTTGCTAATCGATTAGATAACACAGATTTTGATATCAAATCTGTAGAGGAACTACTCTCAGAAGTTAAAAAAATTGGAATTTGGGCTGGGGGAGGCGCCACCGAAGTCACTGAAGAGATAGCAACTCTTTCTAATCACCTAAGTGCTCCCATCTTTACCTCATTTGCTGGTCGAGGCGTGGGCAGTTCAAGTAACAATTATTTAAGTATTCCGATTCATGAGATTGAGGCCGAGAATCTTTTAGCTCAATGCGAGGCTTTATTGGTGTTTGGATCCCAGTTAGATGGCATGAACACTAAGAACTGGAGCATAAAGTTTCCACAAAAGATTGTTTTAATTGATGCCGATCCCACAAATGCACTTCGTAACATCGCAGCTGATGTGATAATTCAAAGCTCAAATCTTGCTGGGGTAATTTCTAAGTTATTAAAACTAGATGGCAGGGCAAAGTGGGTTGATTCAGCACAGATCTCGCTTTTTGCTCGCGAAAGAATTGCCTCAAGTCAGAGCGGTGAAGCTGGCATGGCGCTGGTTGCTGCAGTTGAAAAAAGTTGGCCAAGTGAAAATCAAATTGTTTGCGATATGGCCATCTCTGGTTACTGGATTGGAGTTTATTTAAAAGCCAATCGGCCAAGACAAATCGGGTATCCAGTTGGCTGGGGAACTTTAGGCTTTGGATTGCCAGCTAGCTTAGGAGCTAGTGCAGCTGGTCTTGCAACCTTACTTGTTTGCGGCGATGGTGGCATCGCCTTTGGCTTAGGGGAGTTAGCAACTGTGGCACAAGAGAAATTACCAGTAACAATTTTGCTCCATGATAATGGCGGATACGGAATGTTGCGATTTGATCAAAAGGTTATGCACCATCCAGAGCGAGGGGTAAATTTGTTTAACCCAAATTGGAAGATGTTAGCTGCCTCCTTTGGAATTGAGTTTATTGAAACAGATTTGAAGAATCTTGCCAAGGTTCTTAACCAGCGATCTGAAATTACCACCCCAGGTATTGTTTTGATTACCGAATCTATCTATCCGCCAAAAAGTACGAGCCCAAGGTGGAATGAACGGTAAAGAGCTACCTAGTCAATCCAGCGGCTATAACAAAGTAGTAAATTGTGAAGATAACAGAGGCCCACAAAAATCCAGTCCACCAACTCATACTTAGCTTTAATTTATAGGTCTGCCAATTTACTTTAGTTAGGTTTTTATCAGCCCTAACCTTGTTTCGATAGGAAACAACCATGTAAGCAGAAACCAATATTGCCCAAAAGAACATAAAGCCAGATCGCATGAGATGAGTTTAACTCCTTTTAACTTAGTAACTTATAGAAAAACCAGGTTGATACAAGTTCTCCGTCGGGATTTTTAGCAAATTGGGGAATTTCACCACTCTTACTCCACCCCCATTTTTCATAAACACCATTCACAAGAAAGTTAGTAGCTGAGTCTAGATATAAAAGCGTTAAACCAATCTGGCGAGCATAACTGGTAGCTTCCTCTTCAAGCTTCGTTCCTATGCCGATACCCTGTGCTTTGGAATGAACCAGTAGTTTGCGCAACTCACCTCGATGCCTGCCATTGGCACGCTCCTCTCGAGTAACAATTACACAACCTTGTACCTGATTTTCTGATACCGCCAAAAACAATTTATTTTCTGATTCGCATAATGCAATTTCATCACTCCAAAATTTATCAAAATCAGCTTCTGTAGAATCCTTCATAAATCCAACTGAAAAGTTATTATCTACTGCATCCTTTAGCAGTTGAACTAATGAGTCTTTCATCGCGGAAGTAATATCTGCCCTAGATGCAACCCGCATGATTGAATAAGAGGAGGGTGTGATCTTTTCCATCTCGTTATTGTACGCATTCTTAACTACACTATGGCTATGGCTATTGCACAAACCCCCTTTGTTTCAGCCGATCAAATAAATAATTTGTGTTCATATGAACTAATCATGGAAAACCAAAAGCAGGTATTTAAGAATTATTTCTTGGATGAGGCTGTCATGGGTCCTCGTGCGATTTTGTCGCAAAATGAAAATGCTCAGTTCTCTTATATCGCCCGCGCCTCAAAGGATGGTCCGACTATTGTTAAATTTGGAACCGTAGTGCCAAGTAATACCTCACGAGATATTCCAGTAGTGCAGACCACGGTTTCAGTTATCGATGCGCAAACTGGAAGCGTCAAATTGTTTTTAGATGGTGAGGCAGTCACTAAGTGGCGGACTGTCTGCGCCAGTATGGCAGCAGCAAAGGAGTTAGCAAATACAGTTGAAAAAATTGCCGTGATTGGAGTGGGTCATCAGGGTGTGGCGCATTTACAGGCGGCTCAACAAATCTTTAAACCAAAAAAAATTATTGGTATTGATCAAGTATTAAAGAAAAATGATTTGGGAATTGAGACTACTCAAGATATACAAGCTGCATATGATTGTGACTTGATCTTCATCTGTACTAACTCTCAAGAGCCGGTTATTAAGAGTGCGTTAAATTCTGGTTCCACATGTATTTCTATTGGTTCATTTGCGCCTAATCGGCTTGAGGTATCAGTCTCGGCCTTATCTGTGGCTGATAAGGTTTTTGGCGATGATGCAAAAACTATTTCAGAACAATCAGGATCAGTGGTTAAAACCCTGGAAAATTATGAACGATCCTGGCAATACGCTCAATCCATTGGTGGTGTATATGCTGGCAAGATCAAAGGTAGAGAGAGTAAAGAACAGGTTATTTTCTATTTCTCAGTTGGACTTGGCATTCAAGATGCGGCACTGGCCGAATTCATACTCACCAATGGGAAGTTCTAAAATGATTAGGGGTAGTTAAGTGCAGGAGGTAGAGGCAAAAAACCTACTTAAGAAACACTGGGGAGTAAAAGCAGAATTACTCTCACTACCTAGTGAACGGGATATCAATTTTAAAGTTTGTGCTGATAAGAATTATGTTTTGAAGGTTTATCCAAAAGTGGATGCAGCTTTGAAAACCAAACTCAACCTTCAAAATAAAGTTCTTAAATTCCTTGAAGGCGAAGGCTTAACTTCCTGTCCGATGGTTGTTTCTACCAAGACTAAGAAGTTATTGGTCAATCCCAGCAAAAATTCAGCAGCCAGACTACTGAGTTTCTATGAGGGCTTGGCATGGGGTGATAGGGCAGAGCACAGTTCCGAGGAGATCGAACGGCTGGGGCAATTGATTGCTGCAGTCGATAAAAGCTTACTTAACTTAAAGGTAAGTTCAGTAGAGAAGAAATCCTTAAATGCTCCTTTCATATGGAACATGTTGCAGGCAGGCCAGATCCTCAAATGGAGCGAAAAGATAACTGATTCAAAGTTACGGGAGTTGGTAGAAAAAACTATAAAGAGTTTCCATCTAAACTCCCTGCCTAAACTTAAAAAGATGCCGATGCAAGTAATTCATAATGATGGAAATGATTACAACATAATTGAAAAAGATGAGAGAGTATTCTTAATTGATTTTGGAGACATGATTTACGCGCCAAAAATAGTGGGTGCTGCAGTCGCTGCCGCATATGTTGGACTTAAATCTGATGACCCGGTTAAGCAGATTTCACAGTTTGTTCGCGGTTACCACAGTGTTAATCCAATCAACCTGGAAGAGTTAGAAATTTTTATTGAGTTAGTCAAGGTGAGATTGGCATCTAGTGTGGCAAATGCCGCTCTACAAAAGGCTCAAAATCCAGAGAATAA
The DNA here is from genome assembly GCA_016870455.1 of Actinomycetota bacterium. Classification (GTDB taxonomy): domain Bacteria; phylum Actinomycetota; class Actinomycetes; order Nanopelagicales; family Nanopelagicaceae; genus Nanopelagicus. Next base: position 38,136 of record VGBN01000009.1, read on the forward strand.
TTACTTAACAATCTCACAAAGTGATGTGCCAAAGTGCCTTGCTCTGCTGGATCAATTTGATGACAATTTTGCTCACTATAGATTGCGGAATGCAATTGGACTTGAGGCAAATCCAAATGCCAAATTGATTCGAGATTACCTATTAAGCAGTACTCCGGCTAACTTGTTAGATAAGCCGTTTTCTCAATTAAAGAAAGTTTATATTAATTGGTCCTTTGATAATCCTGAGATTGCCAGAAGTACTAAAGCGATTGAAGAGCTGATGGCAAAGAGTGGAGCAGAGGTATCTATTGGTTACTACTGCGAGGATAGAAATGTCTATCAAGGTGAGGCATTTAATCCAGCATCAGAAAGTGCCCGAACCTTTCACTTAGGAGTAGATATTGGAATGCCCGCAGGCACTCCTATCTACGCCCCATTAGATGGTGTGATTGAGTTGTTTAACAACAACTCAACTTATCTCGATTATGGACCGGTTGTTGTTTTGCGCCACAAGACAGATCAAGGAATTCCATTTTGGACTCTTTATGGCCATCTTTCTATTGATTCGATCCCAGATTGGAAAATAGGAAAAGAAATTAAGGCTGGTGACTTAATTGGTCGCATGGGTAAAGAGGAGGAGAATGTCGGTTGGCCACCACATACACATTTCCAATTACTCACTGATTTATGTGGAATGGGAATTGATATTTATGGTGTTGCGCCAAGAGATGAGATCGCACTTTGGCGAGGGATTTCTTTAAACCCAAATTTAATTCTGGGTATTGAAAGCGGCACAGATGCTCATGCAAAAATTGCACCCGCCAGCATTAAAAGTGATCGCCGGGTAGTAATTTCCCAAAATCTCTCACTTAACTTCAAAAATCCAATAAATATTCTCTCTGGATCAGGGGC
>VGBN01000010.1 GCA_016870455.1 Actinomycetota bacterium
TTGTTTGAGAAGATGGCTGGGGTTAAATCAGATGCACCACTTTGCATGACCTGCGGCGTCAAAATGAGAATGGCTGGCTCCTGCTTTGTCTGTGAAGGATGTGGCAACACCTCCGGCTGCTCCTGATCAGAGCAAACCGCTTTATCTTTGATAATGTTTCAGGGTGGAGCACAGTTTTAGCAGTAAGGTAATTGAAAGTAGTTTCAAGGGTTTTCCGATAGATTCTTATGGGAAGACCCTTGCGGCATTTTTAGCCACAAAACCAAATTTATTCACCGCAAATTTTCAATTTCCAATCATGGTTGTAAATGAGGCAGCCCTTAAAAACAATATTGATCGGATGGCTAGTTACTGCAAATCAGTGGGTGCTGAGCTTGCTCCTCATGTTAAAACCACCATGTCACCACAGATTGCCCAAATGCAAACTAATGCCGGCGCATACGCCTTAACCATTGCCAACTTCTGGCAGGCCAGCATATTTCTAGGCTTTGGCTTTAAGAAATTGATTATTGCCAATGAGGTATTAGACCCATCAGCCATCGCTGAGATCTCTCACCTTAATAGAGATAAAGTTGCTGAAATTATTTTTTATGTTGACTCATTAGCAGGTTTAGAGATTGTTAAAAACCACACGCTAGCGGCCGGTGAGCAAAATCTGTTTATTGAGATTGGTACCGATGAGGGTCGGGGTGGAGTGAGAGATTTATCTGAGGTAGAAAAAATTGCAAAAGCCATCGCAGCAGATAGCAGATTAAAACTACGAGGTGTTACTGGTTTTGAGGGTGCGGTACCAGCTGCTGCTAGAAGCAAAAAAGGTGAGAAGAGATTGGCTGCATTTTGTCAAAAGATTGTGGCCGCAGCTGATCGGGCTTATCCATATAAGGCGGATGGAGTATTTATTATCTCGGCCGGGGGTAGCGCTTACTTTGAGATTGTGGCAGAGGAGTTAAATAAGTTTGGCAAAGAGAGGATTTTATTATTGCGCAGCGGTGGATATGTAACCCATGACAGTAAGTATTATGAGGAGATATATCCATTTCGAGATTTAGATCAGAGGTTTAAGCCGGCAATTGAGGTCTGGGCTCAGATCATCAGCACACCAGAGCCAAATTTTGGGGTGTTAAACCTGGGCAAACGCGATATTGGAAATGACCTACACAACCCCATTCCATTTGCCAAGTATGGATCTGGTTTAACCGCATTTTCTGGTCAGATCGAGAAGCTAAATGATCAGCATGGTTACTTGAGAAGTAAGCAGGATTTTGCAGTATCACAGTTGATTGGATTGGGTATCTCTCATCCCTGCACTACATTTGATAAATGGCGGTTAATTCCACTAGTCAACGACAATTATGATGTTGTAGATTGCTTGTATACATTCTTCTAATCCCAAATTAATTAAAGGAGATCTAATGCCTATCGAACATATCAATGCCAGCCAAGCCCCCGCGCCAGGTGGTTCTTACTCTCATGGGGTGGTTGCTAATGGCTTCCTATACACCTGCGGTATGGGTCCAGTTGACCCAGCAACTGGAAAGATTGTTGATGGTGGGGTGGCTGAGCAAACTAGGCAGACTTTAAAGAACTTGCAAAAGATTTTGGATGTCAAGGGTGCAAAGTTTGCAGATGTAGTTAAGGTGACTGCTCACCTGCAAGATGTTAACCGAGATTTTGCTGCTTACGATCAGGTTTATCGGGAGTTTTTCTCTGCCCCTTTTCCAGTCCGTACCACAGTTGGTTCAGATTTAATTAACATTTTAGTTGAAATTGATTTTGTAGTAGCGCTTCCAAATTAATCCTATGACAATTGCACAAGATTTAGCTGGCAAGGTAGTGGTAGTTACTGGTGCTGGCCGCGGAATTGGACGCCAGATTGCAATCGGGGCAGGGCAAAGAGGTGCAAAGGTCGCAGTAGTTGAAGTAATTGCCGAAAATCTAGAGTCAACAGTTAAAGAGATCTCTGCGCTGGGAATAACGGCAGAGGGTTATCAAACTGATATTTCCTCAGAGAGTCAGATTATTAAGAGTTTTGCTGCGATTGAAAAGGATTTTGGACAGATTGATTGCTTAGTAAATAATGCCATGATTCATGATCCTGAAGATCTACTGGCCACCTCACTTGAGGTTTGGAATCGCACTCTTGCTGTGACCTTAACCGGCAGTTTTTTAACTATAAAAGCCACCTTGCCCGGGATGATTAAGCGTAAATCTGGCTGCATCGTAAATATTGGCACCGTTAATGCCAAGGCGATGATTGGCAGTGACTCCTACTCAGTTGCCAAGGCAGGCATCCATGCGCTTACTAGAACAGTTGCCGTTAGATATGGTCCAGATGGAATTCGCTGCACAACGGTGGTGCCAGGAACTATTGCAACCGACGCTTGGCAGGCCAGGGTTGATAGAAATCCACAAATTTTTGAAAAGTTAAAACCTTGGTATCCTCTAGGACGAGTCGGTACGCCAGTAGATGTTACGGAGGCGGTTTTGTTTTTACTTTCAGATAAGGCGCAGTGGATTAGTGGCAGTGAGTTTGTAGTAGATGGTGGACTATTAGCTGGTTATGCCCCGATGTTTAAAATGGTTGAAGGTTCTGATTAAATCAGATGAGTGAAAATACCTTCACCATTCGTGGGGCAAATGTAATTGATGGTAGCGATACACCTGCACAGCGCCTGGATATTTTAATTACAAATGGGGTTATCTCACAGCTTGGTTCAATCTTGAGAGGTGCTGAAGAGGGCAAAGTTATTGATGGCTCTGGTTTAACTTTAGCCCCGGGATTTATTGATATGCACTCGCATTCAGATTTAGCAGTTTTGACCGATAAACAACATTTAGCAAAGGTCTCCCAAGGGGTAACTCTGGAGGTAGTTGGTCAGGATGGACTTAGCTATGTGCCAAGTAATCCTGAAACCTTGCTTGAGCTACGTGAACAATTATTTGGTTGGAACTCAGATCCAAAAGATTTGAAGTGGGACTTTCACACAGTGGGAGAGTATTTAGATCGAGTTGATAATGGTTGTGCCGTCAATGTTGCATACTTAATTCCACACGGCTCGGTGCGCATGTTGGTTAGAGGAAATGAGCCTGGAACTGCCTCTGATGATGAGTTGGCGGCGATGAAACAGTTGACCCGTAAGGCAATGCAGGAGGGTGCCTTTGGTTTATCAGCTGGGCTTACCTACACCCCTGCGATGTATGCAGATAATGATGAAATTGTGCAGCTTTGCAAGGTTGTCGCAGGGTTTGGTGGCTTTTACGCCCCGCACCATCGAAATTATGGTGCTAAGTTTTTAGAGGCAGTTATGGAGTGTTTAGATATTGCTAAGTTATCTAAATCTCCACTTCACTTAACTCACTGTCATATGAGCCACCCAAATTTTCATGGCAAAACTGGCTTGCTATTTGAACAGATACAAAATGCTGAAAAACAAGGGGTGGATGTCACTCTAGATACCTACCCATACTTAGCTGGTTCAACCTATCTGCATGCACTGTTGCCTTCTTGGGTCCAGGCAGGTGGCTCAAAGAAAACTCTGCAGCGATTGTCTGTGATGGAAAATCGGTTGAAGGTTATTTATGAGTTAACTGTCTCTGGCAGCGATGGTAATCATGGTGGGGTAGTTAACTGGCCAGCCATTAATATTGCCGGAGTTGAGAAGTCTCATAATATGCGACTTGTCGGAATGGATTTAGTTTCAGCCGCCCAGCTGGTAAATAAAAAAGTTGAAGATTTTTATCTAGATTTTATTATTGATGAGGAACTCAAAGCCTCTTGTGTAATTTTTGCCGGACATGAACCAAATGTTCGAGCAATTATGCAAGATTCTCGTCACATGGTGGGTAGTGATGGAATTTTGACTGGCAATAGACCACATCCACGTGGCTACGGAACTTTTGCCAGATATCTTGGTGTTTATGCCAGACAAGAAAAGGTTTTAACAATGCATGGTGCAGTTGCAAGGATGACTGGCAGACCAGCAAAACGTCTTGGATTAACTGATCGCGGTTTTATTAAGGTCGGCATGAAAGCAGATATGGTTTTATTTGATTCTCAAACAGTGGTTGATCGATCAACATATGAGCAACCGCGAGTAGCAGCTGCTGGATTTGAAATGGTCTGGGTTAGTGGCGTGGCCACATTGCGCAAGGGGGCGCGAACTGAGGCAACCCCAGGGCAGGGAGTAAGAAAAGTAGTTTGAGGGTCGCCGCTGCGACCTTTCGGGCCATTGATACAAAAGTGTTATTTTTCCAATCTAACCCCCCTTGCTTGTTTTTGAAATTAATGATGGGCTAAGCCTCCCCCACAAGCATGTGGGATCCTAGGAGGACTAATAAATGAAAAAACTAACCAAGCGCAGAATTGTTGCGCTGGCTTCACTTGGAATGGTGGCAAGCGTATTAGTTGCTGCACCAGCTCAAGCTAACACCGTAACAATTAAGGTTGTTACTCCTAATTACACAGATGCTATGCCGGCTTACTATGCCGACTTAAATGCCCGCTTTATGGCTGCTAACCCAACCATCAAAGTTGAGCATGAGAATCTAAGTTGGGATGACATCTTGGTTAAGGGTCGAACTTATATATCAACCAAGTCATATCCAGATGTATTGAACCTAAATACATTCTCTGAGTTTGCTGCTGAAGATTTACTGTATAAAACCAGTGATCTCTTCACTGAGGCAAAACTCTCTGACTTTGTTACCGCTTTCCGCGATAACTCAAAGTACAACGGAGTTGAGTATGCTGTTCCAGATTTGGCTTCAGCCCGTATGTTCTTTATTAATAAGGCTTTGTTCTATGGTGCAGGCAATACCAAGATCCCAACTACTTGGGCTGAGGTAACTGCTGCTGCCAAGAAGATCAAGGCTAAGTACGGATCAAGAGTTTATCCATTGGCTATCCCACTAGGTTCAGAGGAAGCTCAAGCTGAGTTCCAGATCTGGGCAGGTGGAAATGGTGGTCGTTACTTCAATGAGAGTACAAAGAAGTGGGTCATCAACTCTAAGGAAAACCTAGAGACTCTTAATCAATTAAGAGCATGGGTAAAGGCTGGTTACACACAACCAAACCCAGCATCAACAAACCGTACTGATGCCTTTAAGCTATTTAGCCAAGGCAGAGTGGCAATGATCAATGCATCCGTGTTCTTCCCTTCAACATTGAAGGATTACAAGAGCAAGGTTGACTACGGTGTTGCGCCATTCCCATCTGCTAACGCAAGCAAGAAGCCAATCACACTTGGAGTCCAGGATTACTTCATGGCCTTCAAGAAGACTGGAAACAAGGATGCAGTTTCTAAGTATCTAAACTTCTTGTTTGAAGGCAAGAATTACGCTGGCTTCCTAAAGGCTGCCGGTGGATTTATCCCAGCAACTAAGTCAGCTTCAACTGAAGTGGATTCATCATTGCTTCCATTCATTGAGCAACTTCCAAATGCAATCTTCTACCCAGGAACACTAGGTTCTTGGGGTCCTGTCGTCGCTAAGATAACAACTCAAATCGGCACAGGTATTACCAAGAATCCAAAGACTGTTTTGGATTCTCTACAGAAGGATGCTGAAAAGGCTGGTACGAATTAATTACTCTAAAAAGTAATTAAAGGTTAGACCTATAAGCGGGGTCGAGTGAGTAATCACCGATCCCGCTTATAACACATTGAGTGGAATCAAAAGTTGATGGCTGGTTTGAAATGAGGAGCTTTGAGTAGCAAACTGCTAGTGAAGAGCGCGTCAACAAAAAGAAAGAGCTCTGTTGCAACTCATGATGTTTCTGTAGCAAGTGCCCTACCTTGGATTGGCCCCGCTTTACTCTTGATTATTTTGGTTGTTATTTGGCCGGTCGTTGAGTTAGTAAGAATTTCTTTCACCGACATCACAATTGCAGGTAGCTTGCTCGATTTTCATGGTTTTGCAAATTATCGAGAGTTACTTGCAAATCCAGATTTATATCCAGTTGCCCGCAGGACTTTACTTTGGGTTTTTGGCATTGTGTTTTTCACTGTGATTTTATCCTTACCTCTAGCTCAATTAATCAATCAAAACTTTCCAGGACGCAAGTACGTTCGTTGGGCATTAATCTTCCCTTGGGCAGCATCAGTGGTAATGACTTCTATGATTTGGACTTGGATTTTAGATGCCTACTCAGGTGAGTTTAATTTAACTCTTACCCAACTAGGTCTTATCGATGAGCCCGTGGATTGGGTGAATAATCCCGGCAGTTCATTTTATGTTCTAATGGCAGTGGCTGTCTTCGTATCCATACCATTTACAACCTATGTACTTTTGGCAGGCTTGCAGTCGATCCCAAATGATATTGTCGAGGCTGCATCTGTTGATGGGGCAAGTCATTGGCAAACCTACCGACAAATAAAGTTTCCATTACTAAGAAATGCCTTGCTGATCGCAACAATCATTAATTTAATAAATGTGTTTAATTCTTTCCCAATTATCTGGATTATGACTCGCGGAGGACCAGGTTATGAGACTGACACCACCACTACCTTTGCCTATAAGTTGGCTTTCATAGAATCAAACATGGGTCAATCAACCGCCCTGGGAGTATTTAATTTCATTGTTATTTTGTTAATAGTTAGTTTGTATCTAAAGCTAACCAAAGCTACTAGGACCGAGTTATGAAAAGCACTAAAGCAAAAAAATTGACCGGTAAGAAGGTCGTAACTATTTCGGTCGCCTATTTGATTGCTTGGTTTTTCCTGTATCCATATATACACATGTTCTTAACTTCAGTGCGAACACATGAAGAGTTATACGCTTATCCAACCACCCACTTTCCTCAAGTTTGGCAGTGGCGAAATTACTTAGATTTATGGGATAACGCACCAATCGCAAATTACCTCAAATCAAGTTTAATTATCTCTATATCAGCAACAATTTTAGTTTTGCTCGTATCTTTACCTGCAGCCTACTTTTTAGCTAGATATCGATTTAGATTCAGAGGTGTGTTCTTACTATTAGTTCTTGCGACACAAATGTTTTCACCAACTGCTTTAATCATCGGTATTTTTCGCGAGGTAGATTTCTTTAACTTACTTGATTCTTACTTAGCATTAATCATATTAAATGCTGGCTTTAATCTGGCTTTTTCTATCTGGCTACTAGCGGGATTTTTCTCCAGTATTCCAGCTGAGATAGAGGAAGCGGCGTTAATTGATGGTTGCAGCAGAGTGCAAGCACTGCGGAAAATTACCATCCCAGTTGCTTTGCCAGGTGTGGTCACTGCCATCATTTTCACCTTTGTCGCAGCTTGGAATGAATTTACAATTGCACTTACAATTATTAGTTCAGTTGATAAGAAGCCACTTCCAGTTGGTTTGACTCAGTTTATTGGTCAGTACGATATTGCTTGGGAGTATTTGTTTGCTTCCACGATTATTGCCATTATTCCAGTTGTAGTTCTCTTCATAGCTATCGAAAAGTATTTAGTGGGTGGGTTAACAGCCGGCAGCGTGAAATGAGTGGCATTAAATCCAACGCATTTACACTTGCTTACACATTTTTTAGAGAACCAGCAGAGAAAGTTATTCCTGAATTAAGAAGTTATGGGTTTTCTGGAATAAATTTAGCTCTTAATTATCACAGCAGTCGTGATCTTTTGCTTCGTCAAGGACCGCAACTTGCGTATTTATCTGATGGATTTCATTACTATCAAGTTAATGATCAGGCGTACGAGCCAGGGGCGATCAAGCCAGAGCAAAAAGATCAACTTCCAACTAATCAAGTTTTGGATTCAGTGCTTAAAGTTGCCAAGGAGAATGATTTCGAAGTAAATGCCTGGGCTGTATATATGCATAACTCTGCAATTGGGATGGCTCATCCAGATTCAGTAGTTACAAATGCACTTGGAAATAAGTTTTTCTCAGAGCTCTGTCCTTCAAACCCTGCCGTGGCTAAATATGCAGTAGGAATGAGTAAAGATTTAGCAAGTCGGGGGATTGATGGAATTAGAGCAGAGTCATTACATTTTCATGGAGCACGCCATGGCGAACATCATGAGCGATTTTTTATTGAGTTAAGTCCAATTACTGAATTCTTGTTTGCATTATGTTTCTGCAATTATTGCAAGCAAAATTTTGAGGCGCGCAATGAAGATGTCGATAAGTTAATCTCAAAGGTTGCAAAATTACTTCTTTTAGTCTTTGAAGATAAGGATCCTTGGCTAGGTAAGCAATTGAATTTATCAAACCTGGCTGAGGTTGCAGGTGAGCAAATCTTGAAATATCTCAAGTGTAGGGAAGAAGCAGTGACTAATCTTTATAGACAAATATCAGAGGTTACTAGCGGGGCCAAAATTAGCTTTAACTTTGTAGATCAAGCACCACTTCTAGACTTGAATTCACAGGATGCAATTTCAAATAGCTGGCAAGTGGGTATTGATAATTCCCAAATAGTCCAGATCATAGATCGATACGAACCGTTGATCTATCGTCGCGAAAGTACTCAAGTAGCTAAACTTGCGGAAAACTATTTAAAGAACATTGCGCCTAATATCACAGCAATCCTTAGGCCTACTTATCCTGATTGCACTAGTGTCAATAATTTGTCTCAGAAAGTTGATTCTTTAGTTGGACTTGGCATAAGAGAAATAGATTTTTACCTTTTAGATACTATGCGTAAATCGGATTTAAATAATATAAAGAGCGTAATAACTAGCTAATTATTGTAGAACTATTCACTAGATAGGGAGTGCACTATGGAGCGTGGTGTTTACTCAGTATTGCAAACTCCGCTGGATGAAAGTGAGAATCTAAATCAAAGTGTTTTCAAGCGAGAAATAGATTGGTTGATTGAATGTGGTGTAAAAGGATTAGTTTTAGCAATGGTTTCAGAGGTCATGCGATTTACGGCGCAAGAGCGCCGCTCTCAGTGGCAATCTGCACTTAAATTGATTGACAAACGTGTTCCTTTAATCGTCAGCGTCGGTGGTGAAAGTACAGCAATTGCAGTTTCATTAGCAAAGTTAGCTCAGATCGATGGCGCAACAGCATTAATGGCTACACCTCCAGCATCATTTCCGGCCACCTCTTCAGAGATTTACCTTTATTACTCAGCAATAATCGAAGCAGCAGATATTCCACTTATAGTTCAGGACGCAAGCAATTACATGGGTCAGCCCCTTGAACTTAAGCTATATGGCGATCTGATAAAAAAATACGGAACAGAAAGAGTTCAATTTAAGCCTGAAGCAAAGCCGGTTAAAGAACGGGCTATGGCATTACAGGAAATCGCCAACGGAAAAGCGAGGATTTTTGAAGGGCAAAGTGGCATAGATTTACTTGATACTCATCCAATTGGAGTAGTTGGCACTATGCCAGGTAGTGAGATTCCCTGGGCGATAATAAAGCTTTGGGATGCGTTAGAGGCCAATGATCTAGATCGTGCTCAAGAGTTTCATCATCTAGTTACACAACTTGTTGCATTTCAACAAAATATAGATGGCTATGTTGCAGTTGAAAAATATTTATTGGTTAAGCAGGGAATTTTTGAGTCAGAACGTCAACGTGGTCCAGTGAGAACAATTTTAAGTGCTGAGATCAAACATGAAATTGATCAAATATTTGAAAAGCTAGTTAAATTGGCTAATAACTGATTCATAGCTAATACCAATCAAGTCACAAGGCCTAGTGGTTGCGCTGGCAATTGCAGTTTCAATTGGGATACCAAGTGCTATTAGACGATTAATCGAATCACCCAAATTAGCTACTCCACCAGCTAATTTTCCATCAATACTTCTTGCTTGCCCATTTTTTGCCACTACATTGATATCTCCGAAAGTAAAATTACCATCACCTAATCCGGCAGCAGCAACTGCATCATTTGTAATGATGAATCGGTCCATAATTTTTGGTAAGGTTTGCATGAGCAGGTCATCTGAAACATGAACACCATCTGCAATCACTTGCACCATTACATCTTGTCGCTCAATTGCAACATCACTTAATCCTTGAGCGGGAGGTTTAGACATGCCATTAAATAAGTGGGTGACAGTTTTGGCACCAGCATCAAAACCTGCATTTGCCTCTGATTTAGTGGCGTTTGAGTGTCCAAGTGAGACGATGATTTCCTGCCCTACCAAATATTTGATTAAATCTTTTGCGCCAGCAATCTCTGGCGCAAGGGTTACAAGCCTGACTGATCCAGCAGATAACAACGCCTTGAGGTGTTCTAAGTTTGGTGGAGTAATAAATTCTTTAGGATGAACACCAGCTTTTTCAGTTGAGATAAATGGGCCTTCAAGATGAATACCAAGAATTAAAGCTTCACCGGGCTTAGGTTCTTTGCGAACAGTTTCAATCAATTCAATACTTCTTACTGCAGATTGAAGAGAGGTAGTAATTATGGTTGGCAGATATCCTGCGACCTCATTTTTGAATAGCGATCTACTCACTACTCTTACCTCATCAGGAGTTTTGGCGGAGAGTAAATCGACACCCCCATGTCCATTAACCTGAAGATCTATGTATTTAGGCTTCATTGTTTATCAGACCTATAAATTTTGATCATAGGGGAGTAAATACCAGCATCATCTTTGTTAGCTAATATTTTTGCACCCTCTAGTGGAGATTTATTTGGTTTATGGAGCATCATTCCACTTGCTTTTATTTTTGAAACTACATTTTTGTAAGTCATGGTGTTCTCCGCTAATACCCCACCAAGCAGAGCTACCTGAAAATCTTTCCCTCCTTCACACACACGTCGTGCAGTATCAGCAATTAAAACAATCTCATCTCCTGCCTTGTCAATAATCTCTAGCGCCGTAGCATTACCAGAGGCAGCAAGCTCATTTACTAACTGTGCAAATTGCGCAATTGCATGTACTGCCCGATTACTTTGATGAACAACGTGTGGTAAATGGTAAGGATCAGCATTAAAGTGTTGGCAGGCAACCGCAAGCAATTGGGCAGCTCCTGGTGTTTGATCACGCCCATCACTAGAACGCAAGGCATAATTTAAACCCATCCGGCCTATCCAATAAGCACTAGCCACATCTCCAATTAAATGACCATCACCAGATAAAGAGTGCAAAATGGTGCCTGATTTACCAACAGCTAATGCAGTAATACCTGTGCCGGCAGTGATTACTACCCCATCAGTTTCAATAGCAGCGGCGCAAGAGCTCACCGAATCACTACAGATCCACAGCTCCTCTACCTTGCTATTTTTGAAAACTAGATTTGCAATACCTTGATAACTCTTGGTGTCGGCTGGCAAGGTAGCAACCGCAAGCACTGCCCGGGAGATACTTCCTTCAAACTGATTAGCAAAGGTTGTGACAACATTTGCTAAGTAATCAACAAGGGAACCCTCGCCAGGAGTAATTCCAGGAAAATCTTTATAATTTTTTTCTATGCCGTCAACACCCGCAGCTGCGCGAATACCACCACCGCCACCATCAAAGTAAATAACTGTCTTAGACATTAGTTAGTCAGTGTCACTTTACTCAGACCGGTAGGTCTATCTGGGTCCAATCCATTTTTCCTGGCAAATTCCAAAGCAAAGCGTTGCCCAATTATGCAATCGATAATGCAGTTATGGATTTCATTTCCAGTTTTTGCACCCTCGATCACAATCTCACCAGGCACTACTAAAGAGTTGGTGCCAATCCAATAAATCTTTGGAGATCTACTTCTGATTTGCGTCATGTAATCTTTTACAAAGCTTAGATCTGAGTCATTTTGAGCTACTAAAAATAATTGCGTTTTTGAAGTTAGTGCTGAAATAGGTCCATGCATATAATCGGCGATTGATAAGCCCTGCACAGGGATTTTACTGGTTTCTTGAATTTTTAATGCAAACTCTTTTGCATTGGGATATGAAAACCCTCGACCAAGAACAACGATTTCATTTTGAGGATTAACTGAGTCAACTGCACTAGAAACAAGATTTTTATCTGAGACTAATAACTTTGCTTGGGTGACTATCGAGTCGGCAGTTGTTTTTTGATTTAGCCAGCCATCAACAAGAATTAGTGAACATAGAAGTTCAGCTGCGTAGCTCTTAGTGGCAGCTACAGCATTCTCTTTACCTGCTAGTAATGACAGGTGCAGATCTGCTGACTTGGCTAATGGCGAAAGCTCATCATTTGTCATTGCTATCAAAAATCCACCACCGGCCTTGGCGGCCTTTGAGAACTTGATTAAATCAGAGGACTGCCCGCTTTGCGATATGGCTATAACTAGCGTGTTATCAAATTTCAATTGGGTGTCATAAATAGTAACTGAGGAAAGAGAGGTAAGACCAACTGGTAGACCGATTTTGGTTTCGATTAAGTACTTAAGAAAGTGAGCAGCATTGTCGGAGGTGCCACGGCCTAAAATTTGGACTGAATTAAAATCATGTTTCGTGAAAACATCATGCAATTTATCAAACTGATTTGAATTGTCCAGAATTGTTTGAAATACCTCAGGAATTTGGGAGATCTCTGATTCCATTGATATACCTAAACTGGGCATGAGGTATTTTCGCATAAAACAAGTAGATTGAGCCAAAATTTGGATTTCTTGAGCACCTAATCCGCTGTAATGGTTGTTTTTACCATGATTTCTAAGACTTCTCCATAGTCAAACGCTTTGTCCATGACTCTTGAATTTATCAATGTTGAACTAGAAGCAATCTCATCTTTATTTCTAGCAAATTTAAATTTAGTCTCCTTCAAACTAGTTGCCAAGGACTATGTAAGGATTTAAACTAATCTAAACAACAAATTATTCTTCAAATTTAAGAGATGAGTGAGTATGGCAGATTTAGCTAAAAATAAGGAGTTGGTCTGTCAATTTTTTGAGCAAATATGGAATCAGGGAGATGAAAGTGCGATTGATAGGTTTATTGCAGAAGATGCTGCTGGTAACGATCCCAAGTTTGGCGTAGGTAGAGAGTCATTCCGACAGCAATGGCGCAAGTGGCGAATAGCATTTCCAGATATCAATTTTGCAATTGAGGAGTTAATCGCTGAGGAAGATGTAGTTGTTTCTCGATGGAAATTGACCGGTACTCATCTAGGGCAATATCTAGATATAAAAGCAACTGGAAAGAAGATTTCAGTTGATGGCGTCAGCATCGACCGGTTAAAGGATGGCATGGTAGTTTCAGGTTTTGATGCCTGGGATTCAAATGTATTGATTGAACAGTTGAACTCATTGCAAGCAGATTAGGTGCCCAATATGCTGCAGACTAATTTTTTAATTTAGCCAAAAGCTGTGGCCAAGTATTAGCAAAGCTGGGATGTAGATTTTTATTTGAAACCTGATCAATCTCAACCCAAGCAACCTCTTTAGATTCATCATTTGCCTCATGGGCAATTAATTCAGGATGTGCCTGCGCAATTACTGTGTGATAAGCCCAAACCCCATGATCATCGGTAAAAATCTCACCTGGGGTTAAGTGGTGGGCAAAGATGCCAACCTCTTCATGAGCCTCTCTTATCGCAGCCTCAACTGGGCTCTCATGGGAGTCTTTTGCTCCACCTGGAATACCCCAAGTGCCACCATTGTGTACCCAGGGTGCACGGTGTTGCATCAAAATACTTTTACCTCTTACTAACAGTAATCCTGCTGCGCCATGTAAACCCCAATGTTTGCCACCGCAATCACACTCAATCCAACCATCTCCATCACGGTGTGCCATGGCAGAAGTTTTACACACAATTAAACAATTCACAGCCATAAGTTTTTTCCAAGCAGATACTTAGTGAAATTACCTAAATTACCCCTATGTTAAGTTTTAAAAGGTTAATCATTATTATGCTTTTGCCAGCATTATTAAGTAGCTGTGCTAGAGCACAAGGAGCACTAGCACCAACTGGAGTACCACCAGCAAGTGAAGGGTTTGCTCCAATTGATCAATCAGATAGGTCATATCTGCCAGATGTTGAGCCAGCCGCCCTTGAGCCAATAATTAATTATGTTGATGGTTTAAATCTGGCATTAACTGGTGAGTTTTTATACCTTAGATCAACTGCCATTAGCAGCTGTGATTGTTTAGCAATAGCAGATCGGCTTGCCAAGTTGTTTAAGAGTGCAACTTTGGTGGGGGGTAGCTATCAATTAAAACGAGTTGATCTTGCTAAAGATGGGGTTAATCAAAAAAGTTTTGCAGTGGTAATTGATCGAAGTGATATTAGAAAAATAGACAAATCAAGTAGGCAATCAATCTTATGGAGTGCTTCTACTATCAAAAATACTTTTACCGTAAAACGGATAGGAAAGGGGTGGTTATTAAGCGATATCAAGTAGCTTTAATCATCTGGCTACTTCTGCCAATACCAGCGCATGCTGCATCAGATTGCATCGATAAGACCTGTGTGGATGTCTTTACTGAGGATAATCAATTGATAATTACCGCCTCAAAAAATGGGGCAAAGCCAACACCTAGTAAAAGACCAGTTAGTAAACCAAAGCCGGTGGTAAGTAAGCAGAGCACCCCAAAGCCGGTAACTAAAACTGCTCCGCCAAAACAGAGCACACCCAGCAAGCCCAAGCCAAAGGCTGCGCCAATCAAAAAGGTTGCCACCACCTCTTTATCTGATCGATTAATCAAATTACTGCCGGTAGGTGATATAAATTTTCAGCCAGAAAGAGATGCGCTAGTTAATTTACCGGTTTACTTTTGGACCCAAACTCCACAACGATTTAATGCAGTAGTGCCAATTCTTGATCTAATTGTTTATGTAAATCTATATTCAACCTTTACCTGGAGCTTTGGTGATGGCAGGGTAATCATCACCACCAATCAAGGTGGCCCTTACCCAGTTGGGGTGATTACCAATACCTATCAAAAAAATGGAGAGTACCCAGTTAACCTAATGGTGATCTGGCGTGGCACCTGGTCGGTAAATGGGGTTACCACACCAATTAGTGGCAATGGGATTACTCAAAGTATTACAAGAGATATCTCAGTTGTTAATGCGGTGGGAAGATTTACTAAGTAAGTCAGTTGATATCCACAATTTAATATTTAGGTGAGAAATTAAACTCACCACTTTGCCACTCTTTGCCTATGAAAAATAACCTATTACTAGATGATCAATTAAGTAAGATAAATGAAATAAATTATGAAGATGATGATGTTTTAAAGCAGCAACGGCTAGGAGCTATTGCAGTTAACCAACTGGTGGCAAATTTTGCATTAGCAAAACATGAGGATGATCCTGAGTTAATCGCATTGGTATTAGTGCGCCTTAAGGATTTACAGGTGCGAGATTATGCAATGGGGCTGGTGAGTGCTGAAAACATTGATCAACAATTTAACCTCTGGTACTGGTTAATGAGTACGGCTCCTAAGGGTTACATTGCACCGGTGGCCTGCATCTTTGCCGCATGTGCCTATGAATCAGGGGAGAGTGATATGGCACATAAGGCTTTGGATAATGCATTTGCAGATCAGATCTCATATCCACTTGCGGTGCTGCTACGCCGGGTCTTTTTCTCAGGATGGCCTGCACACTCCTTTGCCGCGATGCGCTCTGAGCTACACCCAAAGATTTGTGCATCACTTTTTGGGGGTAGTATTTAATTACTAAAGATCGTGGTTTAGTAGATCGGGTAGTTACGTGATTATTGGTATTCCAAAAGAGATTAAAAATAATGAGTTTCGAGTCTCTGCTACCCCCGCTGGTGTGCATGCATATGTAAGTGCTGGACATCAGGTTATTGTTGAAAGATCTGCCGGGATCGGCTCTGGTATCTCAGATTATGATTACATCAAAGCTGGCGCAACCATTATTGATAAGGCTAATGAGCTTTGGCAAAAAGCTGATTTAATTCAAAAGGTCAAAGAGCCAATTGAGGCTGAGTACAAGCGGATGCGCAGCGGACAAATCCTTTATACCTACCTGCACCTTGCTGCTAATAAGGCTTGCACCCAAGCGATTATGGATTCAGGTTGCACCGCAATTGCATATGAGACGGTTGAGGTAGATGGTGCACTTCCACTTTTAGCTCCAATGAGTGAGGTGGCAGGAAGAATGAGTATTCAAGTTGGTGCTGCCGCACTTGAGGCAAGTAAGGGTGGCCGGGGTGTACTGCTAGGTGGTGTGCCTGGGGTTAGACCTGGCAAGGTGGTGGTAATTGGTGGCGGAGTAGTTGGTGTTGCAGCCGCAACTATCGCCCATGGCATGAGAGCTGATGTAACGATTATGGATTTGGATTTAAAACGATTAGCACAGATTGATCAGATTTTTGGTGGCAATGTTAAAACCTTAGCCTCAAGTGGTTATGAGATTGAAAAAGAGGTAACCCAAGCTGATTTAGTAATTGGTGCAGTCTTAGTTCATGGCGCTAAAGCCCCTAAATTGGTAAGCAATGATTTGGTGAGCAAGATGCGAGCTGGCTCAGTATTAGTAGATGTTGCTATTGATCAAGGTGGCTGCTTTGAAGATTCTCGTCCTACTACCCATCAAGATCCCACCTATAAGGTGCATAATGCAATCTTTTACGCTGTTGCAAATATGCCAGGGGCAGTTCCTGCTACCTCAACCTACGCACTTGCCAATGCCACAATTAAATATGGATTAGCACTTGCTAATAAGGGATGGCAGCGGGCGCTCGCCGATGATGCCAGTTTGGCAAAGGGGTTAAATGTGCATGAGGGCAGGATTATGTATGAGGCAGTTGCCAAGGCGCACAATCTTTAGTATTTTTCTCCTAGGTCACGAGTCTTAGTTCATAGCCCCGGCTAACTAAGCGGCAACCCTCCACCACGGTGGGGTGCTCCGGGTGAGGACCAGATCGATTGCAAGGTGTAATCGATAAGCGTGGGTCGATAAAAAATTTAGGGAAAACCCTAATAATTTTTTTCACACCACCTTTAATTAGGAGGTTGCTTTGTCATACTCATTTGAAACTCAACAAATACATGCTGGACAGGTTGCAGATCCAACAACTGGCGCACGGGCGCTGCCGTTATATCAAACAACTGCTTACCAATTCCGCGATACCAAACATGCCGCTGATCTATTTGGATTAGCAGAGCTTGGCAATATCTACACCCGCATCATGAATCCAACTCAGGATACGGTGGAGCAACGAATCGCAGCGCTAGAAGGTGGCGTAGCGGCATTATTGGTTTCATCTGGATCAGCAGCCACCACATTTGCAATTTTGAATGTGGCGCAGGCTGGTGATCACATTGTCTCTTCACCATCTTTATACGGTGGAACTTATAACTTATTCCATTACACACTTCCAAAATTTGGTATTGAGGTTACCTTCGTAGATAACCCAGATGATCCAGAGTCTTGGCGCAAAGCGGTGAAGCCAAATACCAAGGCATTTTTTGGCGAGACCATTGCTAATCCAAAAAATGATTTATTGGATATTGAAACAGTGGCAAAGATTGCTCATGAGCATGAGGTGCCATTAATTGTTGATAACACAGTTGCTACTCCTTACTTGATTAGACCAATTGAGTGGGGTGCAGATGTGGTGGTTCACTCTGCAACTAAATTCCTATCTGGCCATGGAAATGCGGTAGTTGGAGCGATTGTAGATTCTGGAAACTTTGATTATGCAAAGTATCCGGAGAAGTTTAAAAACTTTAACCAACCAGATCCTTCCTACCATGGCTTGGTATATGCCCAAGCACTTGGAGTTGGCTCACCATTTGGCGCAAATCTTTCCTACATCTTCAAAATCCGTTTAACTCTGCTGCGCGATATTGGTGCAGCGGTTTCGCCATTCAACGCATGGCTACTTGCTCAAGGATTAGAGACATTGTCACTTCGTATTGAGCGACATGTTGAAAATGCTAAAGCGGTTGCGGCATTTTTAGAGAAACATCCACAAGTATCTGGCGTGAACTACGCATCACTGCCATCTTCGAAGTGGAATAAGTGGGCCAATAAGTATTCGCCAAAGGGAAGTGGATCAGTACTCTCCTTTGAAATTAAGGGTGGTATTGAGGCGGGTAAGAAGTTTATTGAGGCGCTAAATCTGCATTCACATGTGGCAAATATTGGTGATGTTAGAAGCCTAGCGATTCACCCAGCCTCAACAACTCACTCACAATTATCACCTGAGGAACAATTAACCGCAGGTGTTACCCCAGGTTTGGTTCGTTTATCTGTTGGTATAGAAAGTATCAAAGATATTCAAGCCGATCTTGAAAAAGCATTTGCAGCAGCTAAGTAATGAGCAAAGTAAATCCAGCAGTTACCGGGGCGTGGCTAGAAAGTCATGACCCCGGTGATCGCCAATTCTTAAATATTGGTGATCTAACTCTGGAATCAGGTGAGGTATTGCCTGATGTAGTTATTGCATACCAAAGTTGGGGTGAGTTAAATCCAGATGCCGATAATGCAATTTTAGTAAATCATGCTTTAACGGGCTGGGCTGATGTCAATGGCTGGTGGCCACAAATGGTTGGGCCAGGATTGCCATTTGATACCGAGAAATACTTTGTAGTTTGTCCAAATGTTATTGGTGGCTGTCAAGGCTCTACTGGTCCATCATCTATTGCACCAGATGGAAAAAGATGGGGATCAAGATTTCCAGTCCTAACCATCCGAGATATGGTTGCAGCTGAGCTTGCCTTTACAAAGAAAATTGGGGTCAAGAAGTATCAATTAGCGGTTGGCCCTTCATTAGGTGGTATGCGCAGTTTGGAATGGGCGATTGATTATCCCCAGTTAGTGGGTGCAATCTGCACCATTGGTTCATCTGCTGTTGCAACGGGAGATCAGATTGGCGCCGCCTCGATTCAATTACGGGCAATAAAGAATGATCCAAATTTTAATAATGGTGATTATTATGAACAAAGTATCGGCCCGGTCGAGGGAATGGGAATTGCCAGAAGAATTGCACACCTTACCTATCGCACTGAGTCAGAGATGGATGTGCGATTTGGCAGGGAGTTGCAAGGGGATGAGACGGGAAGATATGCAGTTGAGTCATACCTAGATCATCAGGCAGAGAAATTAGCTAAACGTTTTGATGCCAACACTTACATTGCTTTGACAGAGGCTATGAACTCACATGATGTCGGTCGAGATCGTGGTGGGGTGGCTGCCGCTCTCGCCAGTGTGAAAATCCCAATTCATGTGGTCTCAATTGACACCGATCGGCTATTTCCACCTAGGTTGCAGCAGGAGATTGTCGAACTTGCCCCCGATCAAGCCATTTTGCACAGTATCTCATCGCCATTTGGTCATGATGGCTTCCTAATTGAGGTCGAATCTGTGGGTCAGATCATCCAGAACGCCCTAATTGGTCAAAAAATCTCAAATTAGCCAGTTACGGATGTGCATTTAGGGCTGTGGACAATTTATAATATAGCCACGGGTCGAGGCGGTTTAAAGAATCGCAAAAGTTTTTAGACCTAAAAACAAAGGATGAATTGTGGCTGTATCTCGTGCGCCCAAAAAAGGTGCCAAAGCAGGAAAGAGTAAGAGTAAGCCTGCTGCCAAGAAGAGTTCAGCAAAAAAAAGTGTTGCAAAAAAAGGTAAGGCTGCAAAAAAGCCGGTAAAGATTCCAGCAAAGGCTGTTTTAGATGCCAAAGATGTGGCGTTGATTTTAAAAGTTAAAGAGATGGTAATTCAGCAAAAATCTGTGTTGGCTGAGTTAGAGGGTCGTGGTGTTACCAACATCCACCGGATTGTTAAAAAAGCAGATCAAGATTTAGTTTTTATCGCTCGTGAATTAGAGGAGATTGTTCCTAAGCAGATTGAAAAACTTAGAAAAGTTGGTTTATCTCCCTACCGAATGCTTAAGAAGAGTGAGTTAGCGCTGGCAACACCTCCTGCACCAAAGGCAGCACCTGCTGCAAAAAGTGGCAAGGTTGAGAAGGTAAAGATTGATGGAGAAGAGGTTGAGTTAGAAGAGGTTGATTTAGAGGAGCTAGAAAATCTTATTGATGATAAAGAGGAGAGTGCATCTGAGGAGGGTGGCTCTGAGATCAGGGTGGTCAATGTTGCCGAAGAGTCACAAAATGAGGAGAACTCATTTGTACTTAAAGACTCCGAGGAGGATGACGCGCCACCTCAAACTGTATTAACCGCCGGTGCAACTGCAGATCCAGTTAAGGATTACCTGAAGTTAATTGGCCGGGTACCACTTCTTAATGCTGAGCTTGAGGTTTCCCTGGCTCAATCAGTTGAGGCTGGATTATTTGCTGAAGAGCGGATAGCAAAAGATAAGAAGATGGATAAGAAGGTAAAGCGTGAGTTGCAACAAATAGTACTTAATGGCAGAAGAGATAAAAACCACTTGCTAGAGGCAAACCTTCGTTTGGTGGTTTCCTTAGCTAAGCGTTACACCGGCCGAGGAATGTTATTCCTTGATCTTATTCAAGAGGGTAACTTAGGTTTGATTCGCGCAGTTGAGAAGTTTGATTACACAAAGGGTTATAAATTCTCAACCTATGCCACCTGGTGGATTCGCCAAGCGATTACTAGAGCAATGGCAGATCAAGCTCGAACAATTCGTATTCCAGTACATATGGTTGAGGTTATTAATAAGTTAGCCAGAGTTCAGCGCCAGATGTTGCAAGATTTAGGAAGAGAGCCAACACCTGAGGAGTTAGCAAAAGAGTTAGATATGACGCCAGAAAAAGTAGTTGAGGTGCAAAAGTATGGCCGCGAACCTATCTCACTTCACACCCCACTTGGTGAGGAGGGTGACTCTGAGTTTGGTGATTTAATTGAAGACTCTGAGGCGATCGTGCCAGCAGATGCTGTCTCCTTTACCTTATTGCAAGAGCAACTTCATTCAGTTTTAGATACCTTATCGGAACGTGAGGCTGGGGTAGTGGCGATGCGATTTGGATTAACTGATGGTCAACCTAAAACCTTAGATGAAATCGGCAAGGTCTATGGGGTCACCCGTGAGCGCATTCGCCAAATTGAATCTAAGACAATGTCTAAGCTTCGCCATCCTTCCCGTTCCCAAGTTTTGCGTGACTACCTAGATTAAAGATTGGAAAAATAATGAGCGATAAAGTAAAGATTCAGGTTAAGAAAAATGGTTCAGTTCGAGTTACCGGCACCGTTGATTTTGTTGATGCCGAGGGAAATGTGATTGAGAGTAAGACAGATTTTTCACTCTGCCGATGTGGTGCTTCAAAGCAGAAGCCATTTTGCGATGGCAGTCACCGTGAAGTTGGGTTTGTCGCAGAGTAAATTAATTAGCTGATTGTTTAGCTAGTTTTTGCGTCTCATCTTGAACTACAGCAGTAACAGGCTTTAACCCTTCCGCATATGATTTAGCGTGGTGTGAGCAAAATAGTAATTGACCACCTGAGATCAAAATGGCACGAACATATGCTTGTGCGCCACAACGGTCGCATCTATCGAGTGAGTTCAATGGCGTCTGCTCCATTGTGATCTGGCTACTCATTATCTCTCCATCTGTTGGTGTCAGCAGGGGAACATCAAACCATGAATACTTTATTCCCTGCTGGTTATTTGGTTTCAATTAAGTAAATTTTTCCGCTCAAATACTGAGAATCTGTTGTTAATATCTCATTTTTATATCGATTTGTAATAAATATGGGTCTTTATCGGCGAGGATCAGCTATAGGTGGTATGAGCGCCGATAATCTTCTCACCCGTGGCAACTAAGAGCACAAAAGCAGATGATGGTACCTCTGCGGCCATCATTAGTACCTACACCGCAAAAGATTTATCTGTCCTTGAGGGATTAGATGCAGTTCGCAAGCGTCCGGGTATGTACATCGGCACCACCGACTCACGTGGTCTTTTGCATTGCCTTTGGGAAATCATTGATAACGCAGTTGATGAGTCATTAGCTGGGCATTGTAAGAAAATTGAAATTAATTTGGCAGCAGATGGTTCAGTTGAAGTTCATGATGATGGTCGAGGTATACCAGTTGATAAGGAGCCTAAGACTGGTTTAACTGGAGTTGAAGTAGTTATGACAAAACTTCATGCTGGTGGAAAGTTTGGCGGATCCTCCTATGCTGCCTCAGGTGGATTACATGGTGTTGGTGCATCGGTAGTAAATGCACTTGCCTCTCGTCTTGATGTTGAGGTTGATCGGGATGGAAAAATTTATTGGATGTCCTTTAAACGAGGACATGCTGGAATATTTGATGGGGATGGACCAAATGCATCCTTTACTGAAAAGTCAGGGTTGCGGGTAATTGGCAAGGTATCTGCCAAGGTAACTGGGACCAGAATAAAGTGGTGGTTTGATAAACAAATTTTCTTAAAAGAGGCATCTCTTTCCATTGAGGATATTTATGCCCGAGCACGGCAAACCTCATACCTAGTGCCAGGATTAACTTTGCTTGTTAATGACAGTCGCACCAAAACAAAAACATCTGAAACTTTTTTCCATAAAGGCGGAATTTCAGAGTTTTGTACCTTCCTTCGCCCTGATGATCCAGTTGGTGAGGTAATTCGAATCTCTGGATCTGGTGCCTACACCGAAAATGTTCCGATCTTGGATGAAAAGGGTCATATGACCCCAACTGAGGTGGAGCGAGAGATGGATGTTGATATTGCTATGCAATGGGGAAATGGTTACGAAGCAACTATCGCCTCATTTGTAAACATTATCGCCACCCCAAAGGGTGGAACCCATGTTGCCGGGTTTGAAAGAGCGATAACCAAAGCTGTTAATGATGCACTTAGAGCTACCAAGACTTTAAAAAATAATGAGGCAGATGTAATAAAAGATGATGTGCAGGAGGGATTAACTGCGGTAGTAACTGTTCGAATGTCAGAGCCACAATTTGAAGGGCAGACTAAAGAGGTATTAGGAACTGCTGCAGCTGGCAAGATTGTCGCTCAAGTTGTAGCTGATGAGATGAAGGCATTTTTCAACACCACAAAGCGGATTGATAAAGCAACTGGGCGGTTGATCCTAGAAAAGATTGCTAACGCCTCTCGAACAAGAATTTCTGCCAGAGCACATAAGGATTTACAGCGTCGAAAAAATGCATTAGAGAGCTCATCTTTGCCAACAAAATTATCTGATTGTCGATCTGATGATCCAACCAGGACTGAGCTTTTTATTGTTGAGGGTGATTCTGCGCTGGGCACAACTAAAGCTGCTAGAAACTCAGAGTTTCAAGCAATCTTGCCAATCCGTGGCAAAATTTTAAATGTTCAAAAAGCCTCACTCTCTCAGATGCTGGAAAACAATGAGTGTGCATCAATCATTCAGGTGATTGGCGCAGGCAGTGGAAAATCCTTTGATATTAATGATGCTCGTTATGGAAGAGTTATTTTGATGTCAGATGCTGATGTGGATGGGGCTCATATACGTTGCCTGTTACTTACACTTTTCAACTCATATATGCGACCACTGGTAGAGGCTGGCAGGGTATTTGCCGCAATCCCACCTTTGCACCGTATTGATGTGATTGGCGGGAAAAAAGGCGAGGTGCACTACACCTACTCTGATGATGAGATGAAAAAGGTGACTGCCCAACTTAAAAAAGATGGCAAGAAGTGGAAAGAGCCGATTCAGCGTTATAAAGGATTAGGTGAGATGGATGCTGATCAATTGCGTGAGACCACGATGGATCCAGACCATAGGACCTTGCGAAGAATCACGATGAAAGAGGTGACAAAAGCTGAGGCGATGTTTGAATTATTGATGGGTAATGAGGTTGCACCACGTAAAGATTTCATCTCAAATGCAGATATTGATCGAGAGCGGATTGACGCTTAGTCGATCGTAACTAGTTCGAAGTACTCCTCTTTCCAAAGATCTTCATCCCCATCGGGCAGAATTAATACTCGCTCGGGCTTTAACGCCTCAACTGCTCCAGCATCATGGGAAACTAAAATTACTGCGCCTTGATACTCAGCTAATGCTGCCAATATCTCTTCCCGGCTTGCTGGATCTAAGTTGTTGGTTGGCTCATCTAGCAGTAAAACATTTGCTGCACTGACCACCAACAATGCCAAGGCTAATCTAGTTCGCTCACCGCCACTTAAAACCTTCACTGGTTTATGAACATCATCGCCAGTAAACAAGAATGAACCAAGGACATTTCGTGCCTCTGGCTCTCTAATATCTTTAGTTGCACTTAACATGTTTTCTAAAATGGTTCGTTCATAATCTAATGTTTCATGCTCTTGGGCGTAGTAGCCAATCTTCAAACCATGACCTGCCTCAACATGGCCGGTATCTGGCTCTAAATCTCCTGCCAAAATTCGAAGCAAGGTAGTTTTTCCTGCACCATTTAAACCTAAAATAACCACCCTAGAACCCTTATCAATTGCCAACTCAACATCGGTGAATATCTCAAGAGAACCATAGGATTTAGATAACTCAGCAGCCGTGATTGGAGTTTTGCCACAAGGAGATGGGGTAGGAAAACGTAATTTGGCGACCCGATCAACCTTTCGAACGGCCTCTAAACCAGAAAGAAGTTGATCTGCTCTTCTAAACATCGCCCTTGCTGAGGCAGCTTTATCCTTTTTCGCACGAAATTTTTCAGCTTGCTTTTGAAGTATCTCTGCCTTCTTTTCCGCAATGGCGCGCTCTTTCTTTCTGCGATGTTCATCAGTCTCACGTTGCTGCAGATAGTTCTTCCAACTCATGTTATAAACATCAATGACATTTCGGTTAGCATCTAGGTAAAAGACCTTGTTTACAACAGTTTCAATGAGATTTACGTCGTGAGAGATAATTACTAATCCACCTGGATATTTGAGTAAAAACTCACGCAACCAAATTATGGAATCAGCATCTAGGTGGTTGGTTGGCTCATCCAAAATTAAAGTTTGTGCCCCAGAGAATAAAATTCTGGCTAACTCAATTCGTCGCCGTTGGCCACCAGATAGTGCGCTTAACTGCTGATCAAATAGATTATTTGGCACACCAAGTGAGGATGCAATCGCCTCTGCCTCAGCAGCAGCGGCATACCCACCAGCGGTTGAGAACTCATGTTCAACTCTTGTGTAACGCTCCATTGCTTTTTCTAACTCAGCACCTTGCGCAGTCGACATCTCCTCTTCAACTGATCGCATTCGCTTGGCGATTTGATCTAATTCACGGACTGAAAGGATTCGATCAATCACACTGCCTTGATCTTCACCTGTTCGAGGATCTTGTGGCAGATAACCTATTTTTCCGGTGCGATTGACCGCACCACCAGCTGGCATAGTTTCACCAGATAAGACTTTAGCCAGTGTTGATTTTCCTGCGCCATTTCTTCCAACAAAACCAATTCGATCACCATGGTTGATCCGAACAGTGACATCCTTAACTAGAAGTCTGGCGGCAGCACGAAGTTCTAGAGCATTAGTTGATATCAAAGTTGCTTAAGCAACAAGACGGGTGCGGCGAGGGGAGGCGTACTTCTTTTCAATATCAGATAACTCCTCAGCCACTTTTGCCTTGATGCTCTCCTCAGTTTTTAGGATTGCAGTTAAGGTGGCGATTGTAGCCTTTAACTCCTTAGCCTCCGTCTCTAGTTCAATCTTACTCATCTTGGTCAATCTACGAAGTGGCATATCTAAAATATAGGTAGCTTGCTCATCACTTAATTTAAAACTCTTGATTAAGCCAGCCTTGGCCACAGTTGCATCTTCACTTGCCCTAATCAATTTGATTACCTTATCAATATCAACAATTGCTTTTAATAATCCATCAACTAGATTTAATCTAGCTTGAGTTTTCACTTTCCTAAAGGTTGATCTGCGACGGACTACCTCAATTCGGTGGTCGATGAAGACCTGCAGCAAATCCTTCAACCCTAAGGTCAAAGGTTTGCCATTTACCAATGCCACTGCATTAATTGAGAAAGCATCCTCCATTGGGGTTAAGCGGTATAGGTTTTCTAAAACCTCGGCTGGCTCATAACCATTCTTAATCTCAACTACTACTTTTGTACCTGATTGGCCATCAGAAAGATCGATGATATCTGAAATACCTTGAACCTTTTTTGACTTTACTAAATCGGCAATCTTCTCCACAATTTTTTCTGGCCCGATGTTATATGGCAGCTCCGTAATTACAATGCCTTGCTTACGTGATGAAACCTTTTCAATCACAGCGGTAGCTCGCACCTTAAATGAGCCTCTACCACTTGCATATGCATCTGCGATTCCTTCGGCACCAACTAAATATCCACCAGTTGGAAAATCAGGTGCTGGCACAATCTTCATTAACTGCTTAAGGGTGGCCTTGGGATTTTCCATCAGATGTTTTGCTGCAGCAATAACCTCACCTAAATTATGTGGTGCCATATTTGTTGCCATACCTACCGCAATACCAGTTGCACCATTTACCAATAAGTTAGGAAAGGCAGCTGGTAACACCTGAGGTTCAAGAATTTGACCATCGTAATTAGAACCAAAATCAACGGTATCTTCATCAGATTCATCCACCATCATCATTGCCGATGGTGCTAACCGAGATTCAGTGTATCTCATGGCAGCCGGACCAGAATCTAAGGAGCCAAAGTTTCCATGTCCATCTATCAGTGGCAATCGCATGGAAAAGCTTTGCGCCATACGAACCATGGCATCATAGATTGCACCATCACCATGTGGATGAAGCTTTCCCATTACATCACCAACAACTCTTGCACACTTAACATGACCCTTATCTGGCCTTAAGCCCATTTCATTCATTTGGTGCAAAATTCTGCGCTGCACCGGTTTTAATCCATCACGAGCATCAGGTAGGGCGCGTGAGTAAATTACTGAGTAGGCATACTCCAAAAATGATTCTGACATCTCGGAGGCAACATCAATATCAATAACTCGACCAGGGTTTTCGCCCGCTTTAGGTGCAACTACCTTTGGAGTTTTAGCCATAGGTCGTATCTTGCCAATAGAAGCGGTGATTTTTTGCGACCGACAAGCCAGATTCAGCGATGAATTATCAAAATGCTAATCTTTAGGCATGCTTGATAGATTTTTTGCAATAAACCAGCCAGCAAAATTTTGTATGGAAAATATCCCCAATTGAGCGGTAAAACATTTGGTTTAGCTGATCTTACAAACTCAATTTTCAATTCCTTGTCGGTGAAAGAGACCTTTGACACCCTTTCCCTTGGCCAATCTCAAATGCGAGAGTGCTTAATATTGATCGATGGCTTAGGCCAAGATGCTGTTGATAGGTACGCAGATCAATTTGAGATATTTTCAGAGTTAAAGCAGGTTAAAAACCTTTATGCTAATTTTCCATCAACTACTGCAACTAGTCTTTCAACCCTAGGAACTGGGGTATTACCTGGCGTGCATGGCATGTTGGGTTACACAGTACGGGTGCCAAGAAGTGATAATCGATTGTTAAATGCCCTTAAGTGGGATGAGCGAGTAGATCCAGTGATCTGGCAAAAGGTGCCAACTCTCTTTGAAAGAGCAACTTTGGCAGGTGTGTCGGTAACACATGTTGCAGCTAAACGTTATGAGGGAAGTGGATTTACGCAGGCAGCGTTACGTGGCGCTAAGTATGTTGGTGCAAATGGAATTGATGAAATGGTTGTAGCAGTAGCGCAAGGACTAAAGCCACAACCCTCCTTTGTTTATACCTACTTAAACAATTTAGATTCAGCTGGTCATAGTGATGGAGTAGGTTCTGATAAATGGTTAACCGCATTACAACAGGTAAGTGAGTTCATAAGTAAGGTAGTGGCAAGTGTGCCAGTTGGAACGAGAGTTTGGGTCACCTCAGATCATGGGATGGTAAATAGCACATCCCAAATAATTTTAGGCCAAGATAATGATTTACTTGAAAATGTAACTTTAATAGGTGGTGAACCAAGGGCTCGACATATTTATATTAAGCCAGGTGCACAGGCAGAAACAATTGCAAAGTGGCAGGAGCAATTGCAAGGGGTGGCTGAGATCTTTAGCAGGCAATCTGCAATTGATGCTGGATTATTTGGTGAGGTAGTTAGGGAGGATGCAGCTGAGCGAATGGGAGATTTAATTGCAATCGCCCAAGGGGATTTGATCTTGATAGATCCAGCCAGAATCCGTGAAGAGAGTTCGATGGTGGGCCATCATGGCGGTGTAACTAAAACTGAGGTAGAGATTCCACTCTTACTTGGTTAATCCTCATCCTTTTTGCCAAACATAATGTCATCCCAAGATGGAATTTTGATTCTTCTAGTAACTCCATCCTTCTTATCATCCTCACTAACCTCATCGACAACTGCCAGTGGGGTTGGCGCATAAGGTGCGACATCTTCTTTAATTGAAACTAATCTTGGTGGTTCACTCTGTGGGATATTGCCAAAGGTTTGAGTAGGAGTTTTTGGTTTTGCCTCGCCACCAATCCATCTAGCGCCATCATCATGAGCAGAAAGTGCTCGACGTCCTAAGTTAAACAACCAAACGGCCTCACCCTTTGCCTGACTTAGCGATCCATCACGAAGTGGGTAGTAAAGGGTTAGTTGCCAATTTCCATCAGGCAATCTGTGGGTACTCCATTCAACTGCGGTCATATCAACACCACGTGGTGCTAATTGATTTGCAACTGCGGTCTCAAGGTAAGGCGCATGAGGCTCGCGCCGAATCTGGGTAGCAAGTGCTTGGGTAATTATGAAGGCTCGCTCTTGCAGTATTGGACCAGAATAATTTTCAATCTTTTCTACTGACCAATCGGTGGTGCGAGAGATGGAGTCAATTGATTCACCAGCACGCAATCTGGCCTGCACCTCTTTAACAGAGGTGGTCACTACCTCCTCAAAATCTGCAACAGCAGATAATCGAGGTTGGTTTACTGTGGCACGTAGTGTGTCTGAGATCCGAAGTGAGTATTGATTTCCAAGTTGATCGACCAACTCAAGCCCGGTGCCATCGGCAGATTTGCCGGTTAACCTAAGATCTGTTGGTTCACTCATGAGAGTAGATTGCCACAATTGTCAGGCTGGATAAATCTCCCACACGCTCAGCTCTTACCTTTTCATGCTTAGATAACCTGGTGAGCCTAGAGTTATTAAAGATTGCAGAATCTGTGGCAAAAGCCGCCGGTGAACATCTAATGAACCGTCCAGCAACCTTCACCTTTACTGAGAAAACTTCTGCAGTTGATTTTGCAACCCAAATGGACCAACAAGCAGAGCAAATTATCGTTAATCAAATATTAGCCAGCCGGCCTGATGATGGAATCATTGCCGAGGAGGGTGCAGCCAAGCAGAGTAAATCTGGCATTACCTGGGTAATAGATCCATTAGATGGCACCGTAAATTATTTATACGGCCTACCAGGCTGGAATGTTTCCGTTGCTGCCAAAGATAAATCTGGTGTAGTGGCAGGTGTGGTCTTTGCACCAAGTATTGATGGGTTTTGGAGCGCTTTCAAAGGTGGTGGTGCTTTTTATAATGGCCAAAAAATTAAATGCAATGATCCAATTGAATTAGATAAAGCTTTGCTGGCAACTGGGTTTTCCTATGATTTAAATCTGCGAATTAATCAGGGCGATACTATGGCAAAACTTTTACCCAAGATAAGAGATCTGCGCAGAAATGGTGCGGCAGCTGTTGATCTTTGTTATGTTGCAATGGGTGCATTAGATGGCTACTTCGAAGCATCTCTTAAAGAGTGGGATCATGCAGCTGGTGGATTAATTGCAACTGAGGCAGGTGCGATTGTCTCCGGGCCAGCAGGTGGTGCGCCAAATTCGCAACTAGTCATATGTGCTGGGCCTGCCCTGCATGCTCAACTTTTGCCCTTAATTTGATCTCAAATTGATCTAACCACCCCGGCTATGGCAGGATGTGACCTCATCCAAATTAATTAATTGACCACAAATTTTAACGATTAGGACAAATCATGAACGTGTTAGATGCTGTTGATGCCGCCTCACTCCGTCAGGACATTCCATCATTTCGTTCCGGCGATGAGTTAAAGGTTCACGTTCGAGTTATTGAAGGTAGCAAAAGCCGTATTCAGATTTTCCAAGGTGTGGTGATTGCTAGAAGTGGCTCAGGTGTTCGTGAGTCATTTACCGTTCGCAAAATTTCCTATGGTGTTGGGGTCGAGCGAACCTTCCCAGTGCACACGCCAGTAATTGAAAGAATTGAAATTATTCGTCACGGATCTGCTCGGAGAGCAAAGCTTTACTACCTTCGTAAGTTAACTGGTAAGGCAACCAAGATTAAAGAGCGTCGTGGCGCAGATGGTGAGATCATTGTTGAGCCAGAGTATGTCCCACCAGTTGTTAGTAAAAAGGTTTCAGTACCAGAGGTTGGTCAGGCAGAAGAGGTTGAACAACCAGTTGCACAAGCTGCACCAGCAGCAGATGAGGTTGCAGCAACTGCTCCAGAGGCAGCTGCTGAATCAGATAAAAAAGAGTAATTAATGATTGATGAAGCACTAGAGCATTTAGTAAAAGGGATTGTAGATAATCCACAAGAGGTAGTTATCACTGAGAAAAATTCACGTGGTGGCACAACTCTTGAGGTGCGAGTTCACCCTGAGGATATTGGCAAGGTAATTGGGCGCAATGGCAGAACCGCTAAGGCACTGCGCACAGTAATTAGTGCACTTGCTGGTCGATCTGTGCGAGTTGATCTAATCGAGGCTGACGAGGTCCGTTAATTTGCAACTTGTCGTAGGTCGTATTGGCCGCGCACATGGAGTTTTAGGCGAAGCAACAATTGAGGTTCAAACTGATGAGCCAGAGAATCGATTTCAAATTGGTAATAAATTATCCCTGGCAGATGGCAGGCAGTTAACAATTAGATCCAGCCGTTGGCATAATCAAATATTGCTACTGGCTTTTGAAGGAGTTGTTGATAGAGATCAGATTGAGGCTTTGCGGGACCAATTGATCTCAGCTGATGTGGATCTATCCCAACTTGCACCAGGTGAGTACCACTACCAACAATTGATTGGTTGCTTAGTCTTGCTTGAAAATAATGAAGAGGTGGGACAGGTATTTGAGGTGGTAAAGCTGCCGGGCCAAGATCTCCTATCTGTGACTCGAAATGGTAATCAGATTCTGATTCCAATGGTTAAGCAGATTATTATCAGCATTGATATTGCCGCTAAGAAGATTGTGATTAATCCACCGAAAGGGTTATTAGATGTTGCAAATTGATCTAATCTCAATCTTTCCTGATTATTTAACTCCATTAAAACTTTCTCTACTGGGCAAGGCTCAGGAGAGATCGCTGCTTCAGATCAATATCCATGATTTGCGGGATCAAAGTACAGATAATCACCACTCAGTAGATGACACCCCATATGGTGGTGGAGCTGGGATGGTTATGTCAGCTGAACCCTGGGGGAAGGCGATTGATGCCATAACTAATCAAGAGGATTTAGTTGATTTAATTATCCTAACGCCGGCAGGTAGGCGATTTAATCAACAGATGGCGTTGGAGTTTTCTAAAAAATCTCACCTCATTTTTGCATGTGGTAGGTATGAGGGAATCGATGCTCGAGTTGGTCAATACTACGCCGGTAAAAATAACTTTAAAGTTCATGAGGTCTCAATTGGAGATTATGTTTTAGGTGGTGGTGAGGTAGCTGCCATGGTGATTATTGAGGCAACCACCAGATTAATTCCAGGGGTATTAGGTAATCCAGCATCTTTAAAAGAGGAGTCACACTCAATCTCATCTGATGATTTGGTATTGGTTGAGTATCCAAATTACACAAAGCCTGCTAATTGGCGAGGGTTGGATGTGCCAGAGGTTTTGCTCTCAGGAAACCATGCTCAGATTGCTAAGTGGCGACTTGAGCAGGCTGAGCGTCGCACCAAGCAGCTTAACTCGGAATAATCCCGACACGCCTACTGTTGATTAGGCACATCGATAGGTAATAGGGGATTATCCGCCCAGTTGGGGTAATGGTTACACCAAAGTTTTCAATGAGTGTTTGATGTAATTAAAGAGGAGGTGAGTGATGGCTACAGATTATGACACCCCCAGAAAGACCGATGAAGAGTTACATGAGGAATCCCTTGAAGAGTTAAAGGCACGTCGTGCTGATGCACAATCTGGACAGGTAGATATTGATGAAGCAGAGGCGGCCGAAAATCTAGAATTACCTGGCGCAGATTTATCTGGTGAAGAGTTAGCAGTAAAGGTAGTTCCAAAACAAGAGGATGAGTTCACCTGTAGTCGTTGCTTCTTAGTTAAACATATTGGTCAACGCGCTCGCGGTGAAGGCGTAAAAGCTGTTTGCCAAGATTGTAGTTAATTTAATCTACTAGCTAGCAATTTCGCTTTTCTACTAGAAATTAACCAGTAGGGTGTTGGATCTTTTTTATCATTAATCTCAACCTTAACTCCAGTTGAAACCCAAAACCTGGTGCCATTAAAGGCTGCTGGATCTGCATTGCGACCGCGAAGTTTTAAAAAATCTTGCTTACCTAAAGGTATCGCTCGCTTTAGGTACTTAACCTCGATTTTTGCATTTCCCACATAAAGCCAATCGTTGATCAATACAATCTCCAACGCAAACTTTTTATTGCTATATAACAAGGTAGATGAAATTACTGCGCTGATAACGATTGCAGGCAGGTGGCCAAAGGGTGCCCAAATTGTTAGATAAATTGAACCAACCATTATCGCCAAAAATGCCCAAAGCCAAATTGGCCAAAGTATTCGCTCGGCAAACTCAGATTTAGAATTAGATCTTGGCACGGGATAAAGGATACGCTTAACCTATGGCACGAATTGCATCGACCACTCCTGCAGATGATGCGGTGACGCCACCAAGACATCCCAAAGCACCAGCGATTGGCTCGCAGATTCCATCTCACTTTGGTCACTGCTTTGGTTGTGGTGAGCTACATAAATCTGGATTGCATTTGGTTGCAATCGCTGGCAAAGAGTTAGGTTTAACCGGAAAATTTACTGTTACTGAAAATCATCAGGGCGCCCCAGGACTTGCGCACGGTGGATTGCTCTCGCTGGCATTTGATGAGGCACTTGGCAAATTGATGTGGTTAATCAGAACTCCAGCGGTCACAGGTAGATTAGAAACCGATTTTTTACTACCAGTTCCAGTTGGTCGAACTCTTTATATTGATGCAAGGATTACTGGGCAAGCAGGACGAAAAATATACACACAGGCGGAAGGTCGGTTAGATTCACCAACCGGAGATATTGCAGTAAAAGCTGCTGCACTATTTATTTCAGTGCCGATGGAACATTTTATGAAGAATTTAACGGAGCAGTACAAGGATCATCTAACTGAGCACCCTGAGTTAATGGCATTTGTCGATCCAGATTTTGATGTTAATCCATGACAGATGTATTGATAAAAAGGCTTGATCCCAGTGTGCCACTTCCATCATATGCAAAGGCAGGTGATGCAGGAGCAGACTTGGCAACGAGAATTGATTTTACTATCAAGCCTGGTGAGCGAATCTTGGTTCCAACCGGAATCAGCATCGCTTTAGCTACTGGATATGTGGCTTTGGTGCATCCAAGATCTGGCCTGGCAATCAAACATGGAATTTCAATGGTTAACACCCCAGGAACTGTTGATGCTGGCTATCGTGGTGAGTTGCAGGTAATTTTAATAAATCATGATCTAACTCAATCTGTTAGCTTTAAAAAAGGGGATCGAATTGCTCAACTGGTTATTCAAAAGGTTGAGCGAGCTAACTTTGTCGAGGTTGAAAATTTACCAGGCTCAGAAAGATCTGATGATGGATTTGGATCAACTGGCAAATGAGCTATCAAGGAGAAAATGGCGATAAAGATAAGGTAGTAAATGCCTTAGGTGGCAAACGTGGTTTAATTGATTCAGGATTACCATCCTTAGTTTTTCTAATAGTATTTAACTTATCTGATCAAAATATCGATACATCTATTTATGCTGCAGTTGCATTATCAATCATCTTAACCTTTGCAAGATTGGTCAAGCGAGAGACTTTGCAACATGCATTCTCTGGTCTAATTGGTGTTGGCATATGTGCATTAATCTCTAGAAGAAGTGGAAATGCTGCAGATTTTTATTTACCAGGCTTATGGATTAATGCTGGATATGCACTTTTATACACAGTAACAAACTTGATTAGGTGGCCAATACTTGGTCTATTGCTGGGACCAATCTTGGGAGAAAACCTACTGTGGCGAAAAGATCCAGCAAGATTAGCTGCATACATAAAAGCTGGATGGCTATGGGTTGGAATGTTTACCGCACGGCTATTAATTCAATATCCCCTGTATGCAAGTGGAAATGTCAACGCACTTGGAACTGCCAGATTATTTATGGGATATCCACTATTTATCTTGACCGCATGGGGCACCTGGCAAATTTTAAAGCGAACACCAACTACAAAAGCTAATTAAATAAAGCAGGCTTTTAGAAGCTCTTCTGCTTTTGTGGATGCAACAAATATCAACTCATCTCCAGCTGCAAAAACATCATGATCCTTTGGAGTGATTACATGCCCATCCCTAACTATTGCAGCGATACTGGCATCTTCAGGAAGATCAACCTCACCAACAGTTTTTCCGCAACATGCTGCATTGTCAGGAAGTGTTATCTCAACAAGATTTGCCTCACCCTTTCGAATTGAGAATAGGCGCACCACATCTCCCACACTTACCGCCTCTTCCACCAATGCAGAGATAATTCTTGGGGTAGATACCGCAACATCAACGCCCCAGGCTGAATCAAACATCCACTCATTTTTTGGATGATTAACTCTTGCCACAACTCTTGGCACACCATACTCAGTCTTACCTAGTAATGAAGCAACTAGATTCACCTTGTCATCGCCAGTTGCCGCAACTAGAACCTGACATCCATCTAATTTTGCTTGATCAAGTGCTGTAATCTCACAAGCATCAGCAAGCAACCATTCCGCACTTGGCACAGACTCCATTTTTAGAGCCTTAGGATCCTTATCAATCAGTAAAACTTGGTGGCCATTTGCAAGTAGTTCACGTGCGATAGCTCGACCTACATTTCCAGCTCCGGCAATTGCAACTCTCATCAAGCACCCGCCGGTGACTTAGATAAAGTTTTTTCAACAAGTGAGATTTGTTTTTCTGCTATTAACAAATGGACCAAATCACCTTCTTGTAGAACTGTGTGCTCATTAGGCAGCACCGCCTCACCCAATCTAGTAATAAAAGCAACTCTGGCATCAGTGTTTTTCTCAATCAATAAAATTGATTCGCCATACCAATCTTTATGCAGACTTACTTCAACTAATTGCACAGTGCCAGTGGCGTCTCGCCATTCAGATTTGGCACCATCAGGAGTAAGTCGTCGCAGGATCTGATCAGTTGTCCAAATCACGGTTGCAACAGTTGGAATTCCTAGTCGCTGATAAATCTCAGCTCGACCTGGATCATAAATGCGAGCAACAACATTCTTAACTCCAAAGAGCTCTCGCGCCACTCTGGCTGCCAAAATATTGGAGTTATCACCATTTGATACGGCAGCAAATGCTTCAGCTTTTTCGATACCAGCCTCTAATAATGTGTCACGATCAAAACCAACTCCAGCAACTGTGCGACCGTTAAAATTTGCTCCTAAGCGCCTAAATGCCTCACGATTTTGGTCAATAACTGCCACTGTATGACCTGATTTTTCAAGATCTACCGCAAGGGTGGATCCGACTCGACCGCAACCCATTATTACTACGTGCACAAAGCACAACTTACACCCATAGGCTCGGCTCTATGGAATCAAACGCTCAAGAGCGGGTAAAAGTAGGTCAGGTTTTACAGGTTGAGATTGGTCCTGTGGCACATGGCGGACATTTTATTGCAAGACATAACGGACAAGTTATTTTTGTTAGACATGGCATTTCAAATGAGATTGCAAATATTAAAATTACTTCCGTCACCTCAAAAATTGCTCACGCAGATGTCATTGAGGTAATCCAAGCTAGTCCCAACCGAGTTGAACCACCATGTAAATATGCGGGCAAATGTGGTGGTTGCGATTTTCAACATATCAATCTAAGCGCGCAGCGAGAGTTGAAATCTGCAGTTATAAAGGAGCAGTTCGTAAGAATTGGAAGAATAGATTTAGCATCACTTGGTTTTGAGATTGATGTAAAAGGATTTGAGCCCCAGAATGGATTACATTGGCGTACCCGAATGGATTTTGCAGTATCTGCTAACGGGCAGATTGGATTTTTTGGCGCTAGAAGTAATCAAGTTGTGGAGGTAAAAGATTGCTTAATCGCCGACACTCGAATTAGTGTAAGTGAACTAGCTAGCCGGGCTTGGAAGTCAGATGCCAAGGTAGAGGTGGCAGTCTCTACCGCCAACGAGGTATCAATTACTAGATCTGGTCGAAGCATTAGTGGCCCTACTCAATTAGTTGAAAAGGTTGGTCCTCACTCGCTAACAATCTCACCTGCTTCATTTTGGCAAAGCCATAAGGCAGCTCCGGTTGAGTTGGTAAAAGCTGCTCTGCGCATGTTGGAGGCAAAATCAGGAGATCATCTCTTAGATTTGTATTCAGGAGTTGGATTATTTGCAGCTGCATTACTTAAAGAGGTTGGCGATCAAGGATTCATCACTTTGATTGAGAGTGATAAAACTGCCGTAGCGGATGCTAGAAGAAATTTTGCTGGTAGAGAGAATGTAAAGATTTTGCAAGGTTTGGTTGCCCAGCAATTGCCAATTGTCAAAAAGGCAGACTTAATTTTATTAGATCCACCAAGAACTGGTGCAGGAGAGATTGCAATTAAACAAATGATTAAATTTACTCCACGCAAAATTGTTTATGTTGCCTGTGATCCTGCCGCTTTGGCGCGAGATGCAAAAACCTTGATCGATTCCGGTTATAAGTTGGATCACATTGAGGCCTTTGATCTTTTCCCAATGACTCAGCACATCGAGTGCGTGGCTGGATTTTCACCGGCAAAGAGATAGGATTGGCAACGAATTGGTAACGAAAGAGGTGTGGGGCGTTGAGTAAAAACTCATTTAACTCCAAGACCACGCTGGAAGTAGCGGGAAAAAGCTACGAAATATTTGATATCAAAGGATTTCCTGAGGCTAAAGATCTTCCTTTCAGCTTAAAAATTCTTTTGGAAAATCTTTTGCGAACTGAAGATGGAGCAAATATCACCAGTGCGCAGATTAAAAAATTAGCTAATTGGGATCCATCGGTTGAACCAGATACTGAGATTCAATTCACCCCAGCCCGTGTAATCATGCAGGACTTTACTGGTGTGCCTTGTATTGTCGATTTGGCAACCATGCGAGAGGCAATTGCCGACTTAGGTGGTGATCCAGCTCGAGTTAATCCACTATCACCAGCAGAGTTGGTGATTGATCACTCAGTAATTGCAGATTTGTTTGGTACCAAGGATTCTTTTGAAAAAAATGTTGATATTGAGTATCAGCGAAATAAAGAGCGATATCGCTTCTTGCGATGGGGGCAGAGCGCATTTGATGAGTTCAAGGTGGTTCCACCTGGCACTGGAATTGTGCACCAGGTGAATATTGAGTATCTAGCCCGTGTAGTCATGAGTAGAAAAGTTGATGGATCTCTCAGAGCTTATCCCGATACAGTGGTTGGAACAGATTCACATACCACCATGGTCAATGGTTTGGGAGTTTTAGGCTGGGGAGTAGGTGGAATTGAGGCAGAGGCTGCTCTGCTTGGTCAGCCAGTATCAATGTTGATTCCTAAGGTTGTTGGTTTTAAGTTAAATGGAAAACTACCAATTGGCACAACTGCAACAGATTTGGTTTTGACTATAACTCAAATGTTGAGAAAACATGGAGTGGTAGGAAAGTTTGTGGAGTTTTATGGCCCAGGAGTTTCAGCACTTCCTATGGCCAACCGAGCCACAATCGGAAATATGTCCCCTGAGTATGGCTCTACCTGTGCAATTTTCCCAATTGATGAAGAGACAATTAAATATCTAAAGTTAACCGGAAGGTCCTCTGAGCAACTTAAGTTAGTGGAAGAGTATGCAAAGTTTAATGGACTTTGGCATGATCCAGATGCAGCACCTAGATTCTCTGAAAAACTAGAATTAGATTTATCTACAGTTGTGCCATCAATTGCAGGTCCAAAACGCCCACAAGATCGAATCTCTTTATCTGATGCTAAAAGATCTTATCAAGATGTTTTGCCCTCTTACTTTAGTGATAAAACAAACAAAAATAAGATTGATGTAAAAGTAAATGGTAAGGCGACTACTATTTCAAATGGCGATGTGGTGATCGCATCCATCACCTCATGTACTAATACTTCAAATCCATCGGTAATGATTGGCGCCGCTTTGTTAGCTAAAAAAGCGGTTGAAAAAGGTTTAACCAGTAAGCCCTGGGTAAAAACTACCTTGGCACCAGGTTCTAAAGTGGTGACAGATTATTATGATCGAGCTGGCTTAACTACCTATATGGATAAGTTAGGTTTTAACTTAGTTGGGTATGGCTGTGTTACATGTATCGGAAACTCCGGGCCACTACCGGTTGAGATAAGTAAAGCGGTAAATGAAAATGATTTGGCAGTATCTGCTGTTTTATCTGGAAATCGTAATTTTGAGGGAAGAATCTCACCTGATGTAAAGATGAACTACCTAGCTTCACCGCCTTTAG
>VGBN01000011.1 GCA_016870455.1 Actinomycetota bacterium
TTCTTACTTACCCTAAATTGGGGTATCTATATTTGGTCCGTATCAGTTGATCGAGTAGTTGAAGCATCCCTTGGCTATTACATGACACCACTGGTGGTGGTTTTCTTTGGTGTCTTTATATTGAAAGAAAAACTAAGGATCGCTCAGAAACTCTCACTAACTTTGGCTGCGATAGGTGTTGCAATACTAACTATTGCCTTTGGCCAGTTGCCACTAGTTGCTTTTGGTTTAGCACTTAGTTGGGGCACCTACTCATTGATAAAAAAACGGCTCGATGCCGGCTCCCTTGAAACACTTTCTGTAGAGATGCTCTTTGCTTTAATTCCTAGCGGAATTTATATGTTCTATCTGTTCAGCAATAATCAAAATGAATTTGGCTCAGAGCTTTGGTTCTCGCTAATAGTTATGACAACTGGCCTTGTAACCATCATTCCATTGCTTATGTTTAACTCAGCTGCTACTACTTTGCCCTTAACACTTCTTGGACTACTTGGTTATATCAATCCAACTATCATGTTTTTAATTGGGTTTATTGTCTTTCATGAACCATTAACTTTTTCTAAAATTTTTGGCTTTATTTTTATCTGGAGTGCGTTAATTTTGTTAGGAATTGATATGTACCGATCAGGTAGATCGATTGACCAAAGCAAAGGTTAGATTTTCTAAAGCACTTTTGGCTGGGCTGTCAGGTAGATCAACAAGCAGCTTATTTGCATCTCTTGCCACATCACCTAAATAATCTTGAACCTTTTTTAGTGCTTTGTTGTTACGAAGCTCAGTAATTACATTAGACAGATCATCATCACTGATTGGCTTTTTAAGTTTTTCAATCAGCTGCTGATCGGCCGGATCATTCTCTGCGATTACAAATAAGGTAACTAAAGTAGGAATTCCCTCTTTAAGATCTGTGCCTGGAGTTTTGCCAGAAGCGGTCTCATTACTTGCTATATCCAGCAAATCATCTGCAACCTGAAAGGCAATACCTATTTTTTCACCAAATTTTGTAAGAGTTTCAACAACCTCCATAGATGCACCGGATAATAAAGCGCCAAATCTTGCGCTAGTGGCAATCAATGAACCAGTTTTATCAGCAACTACCTTCATGTAGTGATCTATTTGAGATAAGCCTTCACTCTTGCCTTGAGTTTCTTTGATTTGACCAATCACTAATCTTTCAAAAGTTTTTGCCTGTAGTTTGACTGCCTCTGGGCCAATTTCAGCCAGCATGTCTGACACTTTTGAAAACAGATAATCACCAGTCAAAATTGCCACTGCGTTATCCCACTTTTTATTAGCACTTATAACTCCGCGTCTCAGTGCGGCATCATCCATAACATCATCGTGATACAAAGTTGCTAAATGTGTTAACTCGCAACATACCGCTGCTTTTATGATGTCGTAATTTGAAGCGTCTCCAAATTGAGCGGCCAGAAGTGTTAGTAGCGGTCTAAGTCTTTTCCCGCCAGCTTCAACTAAGTGACGTGAAGTTTCAACTACTAATGGATAATCACCTTTAATGTGTGATCGCATCAAATCTTCGACTTTTTTAAGGTCAGAGATCAAGGATTGTTCAAGTTGAATATCTAGATTAGGTATTCCAATTTTATTCATTTATTTAATAAAGGTTGCAAAGTTAGTCGCCGAACTCAATAACAAAGATGGGGCTAAACCTAAAATGATTGAGGCAATTGTGGCTACTGCAATTGAAAGCTTGCTTTTAACAGTTGGAATCACCACTGAAACTGAGTCATTTACTGGATCAGTAAAGAAAATCATTATTATGACTCGGATATAAAAGAATGCGGCAATCGCACTTGCAAGAACTCCAGTTACAACGATTTCGATACGTCCAGATTCATAAGCAGCGGAGAAAATTGCAAACTTACCGATAAAGCCAGAGGTTAATGGAATACCTGCAAAGCTTAGAAGTAGGAAGGCAAATATTGATCCGACAAGTGGTGATTTCTTTCCTAGGCCAACCCAACGATTTAAGTCAGTTACCTCACCGGTTGAATCTCTGACTAAACTTATAATTCCAAATGCAGCAAGAGTGGTTAATCCGTAAGCCATTAGGTAAAACAATGAAGCAGCTAAACCATCTTTACTAAGTGCCACAACGCCAGAAAGTAGGAAACCGGCGTGGGCAATTGAGGAGTATGCCAGCATACGTTTTACATCTCGCTGAGCTATTGCAACCACAGAGCCAAAAACCATAGTTAAGATCGCAATCACAGTAATTATTGGTCGCCACATTGTTTGTACTTCAGCAAAACCTATGTAAAAGATTCTTAAAATTGCTCCAAAAGCTGCAACCTTTGTGCAAGCGGCCATAAAAGCAGTTACAGGAGTCGGAGCGCCTTGATATACATCTGGCGTCCATGAATGAAATGGAACTGCACTAATTTTGAACAATAAACCAATTGAGACGAAGATAATTCCAATCAACAAAAATACTTCATTGGCACTACCGGCGGCTGAGCTAATGCCAGCCAATGAGATTGTGCCGGCATAGCCATATAAAAAGGCTGCACCAAATAAGAAAAAGGCGGATGCATATGCTCCAAGTAAGAAGTACTTAAGCGCTGCTTCTTGGGAGAGTAAGCGCCTTCGCCTGCTTAGACCAGCTAATAAGTAAAGTGGTAGTGAGAACACCTCAAGTGCAACAAACAATGTTATTAAATCTGTGGCCACTGGAAACAGCATCATTCCACCAACGGCAAACATAAAGAGTGGGAAAATCTCAGTTTGTTGATTTTTTTGTGACAAAGCAACAGCTTCCTCACTAGATCCCGGTAATGCTGAAGCCTGAGCTGTGAAGTTATCCTGATCTGCAATAAGTAATACTGCAATTAAAGCCAAGATCACCACTGTTGCTTGGATAAATACACCAGCTTTATCAATCGTTACCGAATTAACCGCTGCAGTAGTAGATGAAATATCCCTTATTCGCCACAGCTGAACTAACGCCAGTAGCAATGCACCAATGCTGATAGTCAGTTGGACAGCGGCTCGATGAGTCTTGCCCATAAACGCCTCAACCAAAACACCAATAACGGCCGCCGCAAAGACAATAATCATTGGCGAAAGTAGAAGGTAACCAAGAGCAGGTGCGGTTAGCATCATTTCTTCACCTGCGCTATCGGATCTAAAAAGCCGGCATCTGTCACCACTTTTTCAGAGGTTGGATTAATCAAATCAAGTGCTGGTTTTGGATAAAAACCCATCACAACAATTATCGCTATAACAGGGGCAATTGCAATTTTTTCACGCAAGTTTAGATCTGCCATTTTTTCATTACCTGGTGTAATTGGACCATGTAAAGTTTTTTGAATTGGAATCAAAATGTAAAGGGCAGCCAAGATAATTCCCAATGTACCAATAATCGCAGCTACTGGATACCGAGTATAAGTTCCAACTAACACTAAGAATTCACTTACAAAGCTTGCCAATCCTGGTAGTGCAAGTCCTGATAAGCCAGCAATAAAAAAGCTCCAGGCCATAATTGGAGTAACTCTTTGAAGCCCACCGAAGTCTGAAATTGTTGATGAGCTTCTTCGAGCCATCATCCAACCTGCAATCAAGAACAATGCTGCGGTGGAAAAACCATGATTTACCATATACAAGTTTGCACCTGACATACCTTGAGTGGTCATGGCAAAAATACCCATTGTGATAAATCCAAAGTGAGAAATTGAGGTAAATGCAATCAATCCTTTAACATCTTTTTGTCCAATAGCCATAAATGCACCATAAATTATGGAGATAACCGCCAAGGTGATTATTAAAGGCGTAAAGGT
Organism: Actinomycetota bacterium; assembly: GCA_016870455.1. Lineage (GTDB taxonomy): Bacteria > Actinomycetota > Actinomycetes > Nanopelagicales > Nanopelagicaceae > Nanopelagicus. Next base: position 3,798 of record VGBN01000011.1, read on the forward strand.
TTTACTAGCATCTGGAAATAACTCAATACAAAAACGAATCATGCCGTATGTGCCAACTTTATCTAGTACACCTAATAGCAAAACTGAGGTGCCAGGTGTAGCTGATTTTGCGGCATCGGGTAACCAAGTATGGAAAGGCCACAATGGAGCTTTGATGGCAAATGCGATGAAAAATCCTAAAAACAGGAAGTTTTCGGTTTGGTTATCTATTTCTAAAGTTGAAAGTTGGGTCAAATCAAAAGTAGAACCAATTTGATTTCCAGATATTACATAAACACCTATTATGGAAGCTAACATCAATAATCCACCAAATAAGCTATACAAAAGGAATTTAATCGCGGCTGCTGATCTATTCACACTTCCATATCCACCTATTAAAAAATATACCGGAATTAGCATTGCTTCGAAGAAAACATAAAATAGAAATAGATCAGTAGCAGCAAAAACGCCAATCATCATGGTTTCAAGAATTAGGATTAAGACGTAAAAAGTTTTAACACTCCATCTACCACCATCAGACTCATTCCAAGTTGCAAGCACCACAATTGGTACTAAAATTGTTGAAAGTAAGATTAAAACTAAAGAAATACCATCTACACCAACGGCAAAGTTAATATTAAAGGCTGAGATCCAGGCATTACTCTGCGTAAACTGCATACTAGTTAGTGACTTATCAAAACCTGTAGCTAAAAACAGTGATGCAACTGCCACTAAAGTTGTAACTAAGAGAGCAAACTTTTTCACAAAATCGGTGTTCTTATTTGGGATGAAATACATGAGCGCTGCGCCAATTAGTGGTAGTAGGCCAATTAGAGTTACCAGACTCATGCGGTAACAACCCATATTGTTGCGATCAAAGCTAAAGCTCCTACAACCATTAACAATGCATAGCTTCTTACATATCCGTTCTGAATAACCCTTAATTTGTTACCAGCGCTCAATGAAACAGAACCCACTCCTCTTACCGCTCCATCTATCAATAAGTAATCGATATTTAGCAAGTTCTTTACTAATGATTGTCCAGGTCGCATAAAAGCTGCTTCGTTAAAACTATCTTGGAATAGATCTGCTCGTGCTGCTTTAGTAAGTGATGACACCTGCTCTGGTGCCTTATCTGTTTGCTCCCCGCGATACTTAAGTATTGCGATTGCTACACCAATAATTACAACAACTACAGCCATAACTGAAACCACAATTGGTGGCAAAAGCTCCTTATGATGAACTTCGAGTGGATTTACAACTGGCTCTAGCCAATGAACTAACCAATCACCTTTATACAAAAGATAACCGGAGGCAACAGAGCCAATTGAAAGCAATCCAATAGGTATTAACATCAAAGCTGGACTTTCATGAGGTTCATCTTTATGACCCCATCTTTCATTTCCGAAAAAGGTCAAAATAACCACTCGGGTCATATAAAAGGCGGTAATCATGGCTCCAAATAGTGTCGCCGATCCCAATATCAAACCTTTAACTCCACCTTCATTAAGAGCGGTCTCGATGATTTTGTCTTTTGAATAAAAACCAGCAAATGGTGGCACGCCAATAATTGCAAGATACCCAAGGCCAAAGGTTAGGAAAGTAATCGGCATAAATTTTCCAATTCCGCCATACCTTCGCATATTTACTTCATCTTTCATTCCATGCATTACTGAACCAGCACCAAGGAACATGCTCGCCTTAAAGAACCCATGTGTAAGTAGATGCATAATTGCAAATGCATAACCAATCGGTCCTAATCCAGTTGCTAAAATCATGTAGCCAATTTGTGACATAGTAGAAGCAGCTAATGCTTTTTTAATATCATCTTTTGCGGTACCAATAATTGCTCCGAAAAGTAAAGTGATTCCACCAATAATTAAGACCATTAACTGCGCAATTGGTGCAGCATCAAAAATAAAATTAGATCGAGTTATTAGATATACACCGGCGGTAACCATGGTTGCCGCATGTATCAAGGCCGAAACTGGAGTTGGACCTGCCATTGCATCTCCCAACCAAGATTGCAATGGAAATTGGGCAGATTTACCGCAGGCAGCAAGTAAGAGCATTAGACCAATAGCAGTCAGCTGTGTTGAAGATGCTTGGTCAACACCCTCTTTCATACCAGAAAAAGAGACATCGCCGAAGGTGGCAAATGCAATCATTATCGCAAGTGATAACCCGACATCACCGACGCGGTTAGCCACAAATGCTTTTTTGGCTGCGGTTGCATATGCAGGTTTTTCATTCCAGAAACCAATCAGCAGGTAGGAGGCAAGTCCTACTCCCTCCCAACCTACATAAAGATTCAAATAAGAGTCACCTAAAACCAAAAGCAACATAGCAGCAATAAAGAAATTTAGATAGGCAAAAAAACGCCTGCGATCTAAGTCGTGTGACATATAGGCAATTGAATAAACATGAATCAAAGTGCCAACACCTGTGATTAGCAAAACAAAACATATAGAAAGCTGATCTAAAAGAAGCGAAGCATCTACTTGGAAGGAGCCTACAGAGATCCAAGTAAATATTTTCTGTGTTACCGCTCGATTTTCCTCTGACCTTGCTTGCATCGCAAAAAACTCAATAATTCCGATTGTGAAAGTAGAGGCAGAAACAATTGTTCCCATTATGTGGCCCCAGGAGTTAGCTCGCTTTCCTGCCAGCAACAAAATCGCTGAGCTAAATAATGGAAGCGCGATCAACCAGAGTAGGTTCTCAGATGTCTGCATACTTATCTTTTCAGCAAACTTGCATCATCTACAGATGCAGAACGTCTAGATCGATAAATAGTCACAATAATTGCCAGTCCAACTACCACCTCACAAGCTGCAACAACCATGGTGAAGAAAGCAACAACTTGACCCTCTAAATTACTGTTTATTCTCGCAAAGGTTACAAAAGCTAAATTAGCGGCGTTAAGCATCAATTCAATACACATAAATACCACAATTGAATTTCTTCGTACCACTACACCAATAGCACCAATGGTAAATAAGATTGCTGAGAGGTAGAGATAATTAGCAACTGCCATTACTTTTCCTCCTCTTCAGCTTTTTTCATTTCAAAAGTTGTACTCTCAATAATGTCTCCCCGAGCCTGCAGTACTTTTGAAATTGAGGTAGGTGCAGCCTGTCCAGTTGGCAATAGCGCTGGCACATCTACTGCATTATGTAGTGCGTAAACACCAGCACTTGGTAAGCCAGCAGCATCTTTTAAGTTATCTTCTCTAAATCTTGCAATCGACAAATCTCGTTGAGAATTATTTGATTTAGATTTCTGGCTATGTCCTAACACCATCGCACCAATTGCTGCGGTAATTAACAGAGCCGATACCACTTCAAATGCGAAGACATACCTAGTGAACAACTGCACGGCAATCCCAAATGCATTTCCTTCAGCATTTGCTGCAGCTAAGCCTGTGATTGGTCGATTAAAGGTTGCTCGACCTATCAAACTAACCAATAGACCACCAAACCCAACTGCTGCAACTATTGCTATTGGTCTAAGTCTAGGAATGTTTTCTTCCAATGAATCTGATGTGTCAATGCCAACTAACATTAAAATGAATAAAAACAGCATCATTACAGCGCCGGTGTAAACAACTATTTGAACAATGCCTAAGAAAAGGGCCTCTTGAGCAATATAGAAAATTGCCAATGAAATCATCACCCAAGCAAGAAGCAAAGCAGAGTGAACCGCCTTTTTTACTAAAAGCATTCCAAGTGCTGCCAGAACTGACAAGGGCGCAAGGAAATAAAACAGATAAGACTCTGGAGTGGCGGTTGTGCCAACATCTAAAGCGAAATTAATCATTAATAGCTACACCTTGTGATGGATGAGAGCCTGTGACTTCACCACGATAGTAATTACCATCATCAGTATTTGGATACATTGGGTGTGGTGGTGGAACCATGCCAGCTCGTAGCGGACCTAGTAGATCATCTTTTTCAAATATCAATTTTCCTCTTGTGCTATCTGCTAACTCATACTCATTTGTCATTGTTAATGCTCTAGTGGGGCAAGCCTCAATACAAAGCCCGCAGAATATGCACCTTAAATAATTGATTTGATATACCTTTCCATACCGTTCACCTGGAGAGTACTGCTCGCCTTCTTTGTTATCAGCACCTTCAACATAAATTGCATCAGCTGGACAAGCCCATGCACACAATTCACAACCTATGCATTTTTCGAGTCCATCTGGATGTCTATTTAATTGATGGCGACCATGGAATCTTTCAGCGGTTGGTTCCTTTACCTCTGGGTATTGCACTGTATTTACTTTCTTAAACATTGTTCTGAAAGTCACCCAAAATCCAAGAAGTTGCTTGCCAAAGCTTGCACTTTCATGATCAGTAATTGGAGCTTTAGCTTGATCTGACTTAGCTAAACCAAAATCCTCATTACGAGGCAAAATTTCATCAGCCATTTAACTGCTCCGCTCTTGAGTTTGGAATTGCTGGGACTGGAAAATTAGGTTCAGAGGCATTAACTATTTTTGCTTGCTTTGCAATCTTTTCTTTATGGCGCTCAAACAAAGAGGTACCAACTAGGTATAAAAGTGCAACTGTAAAGACAAATGCGAATATAACTGCCCGTGGTGCATTCTCTTGAGATAACAATCGCAAGCTTGCTACAACTAAAATCCAAGCTAATGAGAATGGAATCAGTACTTTCCATCCAAACTTCATAAACTGGTCATATCGCAGACGTGGCAAGGTTCCACGTAACCAAACAAAGACAAAGAAAAATGCTAAAACCTTTATAAAGAACCAAACTAATGTAAACCATCCACCCAGCCACTGCTCAGTAAATCCAAGACCTGGTAGGGCTCGATAGCCACCCAAGAACAATGTGGTGGCTAAGGCTGAAACTGCAATGATATTTACATACTCTGATAGGAAAAATAGTGCGAATTTAAGTGATGAGTACTCAGTATGGAAACCACCAACTAGTTCACCCTCTGCCTCAGCTAAATCAAATGGTGCACGATTTGTTTCGCCAACCATAGAGATTGAATAAATTACAAAGGATGGAAACAGCACAACTGCATACCACCACTGTTGTTGGGCGGCGACAATCTCTGAAGTGGACATTGAGCCGGCATAGATGAAAACAGCAACAAGAGATAATCCCATTGCAACTTCATAGGAAATTACCTGGGCTGATGAACGAAGCCCGCCTAGCAGCGGATAAGTTGATCCAGAAGACCAACCTGCCAACACAATTCCATAAACTCCAAATGAGGCTACGGCAAGAATGTAAAGAACGCCGACTGAAAGATCTGTTAGCTGCATCGCTGTTTGTTGACCAAAGAAATTGACAGGCCCAGTCATAGGAATTACTGCAAATGCCATAAAACATGCAGTCGTACTGATAATTGGCGCAATTACAAACACGATGCGATCAGCTGATTTGGGAATTAGATCCTCTTTTAGAGCTAGCTTTACGCCATCAACTAATGCCTGTAATAAACCAAATTTACCAACTCTGTTTGGTCCACTTCGTTGTTGCATTCTGGCAACGATTCGTCGCTCACCCCAAACCGACATAATCGTTAAGAAAACACATACAGCAAAAATTATTAAACCCTTTAGTGCAATAACCCAACCTGGATCTTGGCTGATTAACTCTGCATTTGTCATGCTTTAGCCACCTTCACAACAGAATTTCCAACCACGCCTAGATTTCTAATCAACTGGCTATTGATTGAATTGCGAGGTAACCAAATGCTGGAGTCATCAATATCACCAATTACGCATGGAAGTGTAACTGCGCCATAACTGTTTGAAACTCTAACTAAATCACTCTCCCTAACACCTAGGTTATTGGCTCTGAATTTGCTAATCACAGCAACAGAAGCACGAGCAGTACCAGCTAAATTTTCCTCTCCATCTTGTAAAGAACCTTTATCTAGCAGGTTTCGCCATGAGGTAAGAATTGCCTCATCGTTGCTAAGAGATTTAACTTCAGTGCCGGCAACTGATTTCATACTTGGACTAGCACCATCCCATGCACCAAGGGATTCTAGTTCGGCTCTTGCAGATTTAACTGTTGGCAAGTTAATTGGTTTACCAATCTCATCAGCCAAGATTGAAAGAATTCTTACATCACTTCGATTAAGCGATTGTTCCACTGCTGCCTCAAACTTACGGACCTTTCCTTGCCAATCCATGAACGAACCACTCTTTTCAACCACTGCTGCAACAGGAAATACCACTGACGCGATTTCGGTGATATCACTTTGGCGAATTTCAAGTGACACAATAAACTTTTTAGAAAGTTTTACTTTGGCATCTGCAGAGATATCCATTGGATCAACTCCACCAATTACTAACGCCTGTAAATCTGAGTTGATCATTTCTTGGGTATCCATGCCTTGAGCAGTTGGTAGTGAGTCCACACTCCAAGCTGTTGAAAGATCTACCCTGGCTGCAGCATCAGTAATCGGACGTTTTCCTGGTAATAAATTTGGCAGCGCTCCTGCTGTTATGGCACCTACCTCACCTGCTCGTCGAGGGATCCAACCCAATTTTGCACCAGTTTTTTGAATCAAATTGGCAACTGCTGACAACGCTCCAACAGTTTCAGCTGCCCGCTCACCAACTAGCACCACTGATTTGTTTGTTAAACCGGTAATTGAATTAATTGCCGCCACTTCATTTCCAGCTGCACTCTTTATCAAATTCGCATTTAGTTTTTCACTTCCCCGACTTGAAAGAGCAGCAATGCTGGTCACTTTTATTGAGCGCTTGTGAACTTGTTTATAGATTCTTAAAAAGACAATTGGCGACTCATCCTCTGGTTCAAAGTTAATGAGAAGTACATGATCTGCCTTATCGATATCTGAGTATGCCGCTGTGGAAGGAGTAGATGTTAAGAAATCCAACTCCTCTTGAGTTTGGACTCGTGCTCGAAAATCAATATTGTTACTTCCAAGAGTTACTCGAGCAAATTTGCTATAACCATAAGCATCTTCAACTGTTGCTCGTCCGCCAACCAACACACCAGCTCGTGCCTCTTTTAATCCAGCTGCTGCTACTGCCAACGCCTCAGGCCAAGAGGCCTCTCGTAGTTGACCATTTGAGTCGCGAATCAGTGGGGTAGTAATTCGATTTTTTGCCACTTCATACTTAAATGCCCAGCGACCTTTATCGCAATTCCACTCTTCATTCACAGATGGATCTTCACCAGCTAGTCTGCGTAAAGTTTTTCCTCTACGAACATCGGTGCGCATTGCACAGCCTGAAGCACAGTGTTCACATGCAGATTCGGTAGAAACTAAATCAAAAGGCCTTGCTCTAAATCGATAAGAGGTTCCAGTTAATGCTCCTACTGGACAGATTTGAACAGTATTACCTGAGTAGTAAGAATTAAATGGTTCATCTTCATAAATACCCACCTGCTGCAGAGCGCCTCGTTCATTTAAGGTAATAAATGGATCGCCAGCAATTTGCTCTGAAAATCTGGTGCAGCGAGCACAAAGCACGCATCGTTCACGATCTAACAAAACTTGTGAAGAGATAGCTACCGGTTTTTCAAATGTTCGCTTAGCTCCCTCAAATCGAGATTCACCACGGCCGTTGGACATGGCTTGATTTTGTAATGGGCACTCGCCACCTTTATCGCACACTGGACAATCCAATGGGTGGTTTATAAGTAATAACTCCATCACACCCTTTTGTGCTTTATCAGCTACAGCTGAGGTTAGTTGTGTTTTAACGATCATTCCGTTTTCAACTGGAATAGTGCAGGAAGCTTGTGGTTTAGGGAACGCTCGACCATTAATTTCAATATCAACTAAGCATTGTCGGCAAGCACCAGCAGGTTCAAGTAGTGGATGATCACAAAATCTTGGTATCTGAATTCCAAGTTTTTCTGCCGCTCTGATCACTAGCGTTCCCTTTGGCACAGTTACTTCAAAGCCATCAATCACACAGGTTATTAACTCAACTTTTTGTTCACTACTAAGCTCTTGAATGCTCATCTAACACCTGCACTTTCAAACAAGGTGGCGGCCGCTGGATCAAATGGGCAACTACCAGCTGATAGATGATCTAAATACTCCTGTCGGAAGTATTGAAGTGAAGAAATTATTGGACTTGCTGCACCATCTGCAAGTGCGCAAAATGAACGCCCCATAATGTTGTCACAAAGATCTAACAACTTATCTAGATCTGCTGCGCTGCCCTTGCCAGCCTCTAAATCCTTCAATACCTGAACTAACCACCAGGTTCCTTCTCGACATGGTGTGCACTTTCCACAAGATTCATGTTTGTAAAACTCTGTCCAACGAAGCACCGCACGAACCACACAGGTTGTCTCATCAAATATTTGTAATGCTTTTGTGCCAAGCATTGAGCCTGCAGCGGAGACTCCTTCGTAATCTAATGGCACATCTAAATGCGCATCGGTAAATATTGGCGTTGATGAACCGCCTGGTGTCCAAAACTTCAATTTATGCCCTGATCTAATTCCACCAGATATCTCAAGTAGTTGGCGAAGTGTTATGCCAAGTGGTGCTTCAAATTGACCTGGATTGTTTACATGGCCTGAGAGTGAATAAAGGGTAAAGCCTTTACTTTTCTCTGTTCCCATCGCAGTAAACCATGCGACACCATTATTAATAATTGCCGGTACTGAGGCAACAGATTCAACATTGTTAACAACGGTTGGCTTCGCATATAAACCAGCAATTGCTGGAAAAGGTGGACGCAATCTTGGTTGTCCTCTAAATCCTTCAAGTGAATCTAGTAACGCAGTCTCTTCTCCGCAAATATAAGCACCTGCTCCAACATGGAGAACTAACTCCAAATCAAAACCTTTGCCCAAAATATTTTTACCGAGTAAGCCTGCCTTGTAAGCATCCGCTATCGCTTGTTGAACTCTTCTTACTACATGCGTTACCTCACCACGTATATAAATAAATGCATAATTGGCCCTTATTGCGTAGGAACCGATAATCACACCCTCAATTAACACATGGGGATTTGCCATCATTAAAGGTGTATCTTTACAAGTTCCAGGTTCTGACTCATCAGCATTTACAACAAAGTAATGTTCTTTGTTATCTCCTTGCGGAATAAAACCCCATTTATTTCCAGTAGGAAAACCTGCTCCGCCTCGTCCACGTAACCCAGAATCTTTAACCATTTGAATAACTTCATCTGGTTTCATAGCTAAAGCTTTTCCAACTGCGGTGTACCCACCACTGCGTTTATAACCTTCAATAGTGAATGAATCTGCTTGATCCCAGTTGGCAGAAAGGACTGGAGTTAATTTACTCATGCCCCACCTTTAGCCTTCTTTAATCCCAACAATGTTGGCTCACCTGCCTGCACGCCTTCATTTGCCAATCCATCAGAGATGCCAGCTAAGACCGCTGAGTTTTGTTTCCAAGTTCGCAGTGTCTTTGGGCCTCGTGTTGGTGGGATTGGATTTCCAGCTCTTGCACTATCAACTAGATCTTTAGTTGATTGCACTGTTTGGTTGTCATAAAACTCCCAATTGACCATAACAACAGGTGCATAATCACAAGCAGCATTGCACTCAATGTGTTCTAATGAAACCTTGCCATCTGGAGTGACGCCATCATTTTCAATTCGTAAATGCTCTTTAACCGCATCAAATATTGCATCGCCACCCATAACTGCACACAATGTATTGGTGCAGATTCCAACATGGTAATCACCCACTGGTTTAGATTTGTATTGGGTGTAAAAAGTTGAAACTGCAGTCACCTCAGCGGTTGCAAGCTCTAGTTTTTGGCCAATTAATTCAATACCTTCATTAGTCACATATCCCTCTATTGATTGCACAAAATGAAGCAATGGCATGATGGCAGATCGTTTACGTGGATATCTTGCAATTATTGAATCCATAACTGCAATTTGCTCATTTGTATATGCCATTATCGATCAACTCCTCCCATTACAGGATCAATTGATGCCACAGCAGCAACTACATCAGAAATTAATCCACCCTCACACATAGCTGGCGTTGATTGCAGATTGTTAAATGATGGATCTCGGAAATGAACTCGATAAGGCCTAGTACCACCATCTGAAACTAAATTAACTCCTAATTCACCTCGAGGAGATTCAATAGCGGTATATACCTGCCCTGCTGGAACACGAAAACCTTCTGTGACTAATTTGAAGTGATGAATCAACGCCTCCATTGACTCACCCATAATTTCTCTAATGTGATTTAGTGAGTTACCCATTCCATCAGCACCAACTGATAGTCGGGATGGCCACGCAATCTTCTTATCAGCCACCATTACTGGTTGGCCCTCTAATTTCTCTAATTTAGAAACACATTGCTCAATAATTCTCAAAGATTGCTCTAGTTCTTTCATTCTGATTAAAAAGCGACCATAAACATCACAGGTATCGGTAGTTGGGATTTCAAATTCATAATCCTCATAACCACAATAAGGTTGTGCTTTACGTAAATCCCAAGCTAATCCAGTTGAACGAAGCACTGGTCCAGTAATTCCTAATGTCGTACATCCGGCTAAATCTAGATAACCAACCCCCTGCGTACGCTTGATCCAAATAGAATTTCCTACCAAAAGCTTTTCATTATCCTTAAAGTTAATTCTTAAATCTTTAACAGTCTCGCGAATCTTTTGCAGCGCACCTTGGGGTAAATCCTGTGCCACTCCGCCTGGTCGTACATAAGCCATATTCATTCGCAACCCAGAGAGCATTTCAAATATATCTAATACCTTTTCACGCTCTCTAAATGCAAAGATCATTGGCGATAGAGCGCCCAACTCAAGTGCGCCAGTTCCTAGGGCAACCATGTGTGATGAGATTCGATTGAACTCCATCATCATTACACGTATTACCGTAGCTCTTTCTGGCACATCATTTGTTATTCCCAATAGCTTTTCAACGCCTAGGCAATATGCAGTCTCATTGAATATTGGTGACAGATAATCCATTCTGGTTACAAAAGTTACGCCTTGAGTCCAATTTCTAAACTCAGTGTTTTTCTCAATTCCAGTATGCAGATAGCCGATTCCACATCGTGTTTCGGTAATTGTTTCTCCTTCAAGCTCCAAAATTAAACGAAGCACTCCATGAGTTGAGGGGTGTTGTGGTCCCATGTTTAAAACAACTCGTTCCTCTTTTGTTGCACCAATTTCAGTTACTAATGCATCCCAATCTCCACCTGTAACTGAATAAACTCGACCTTCAGTTGTTTCCTGCGAAGATGCGTATGGATCAGTGAAAGTGGTCATGAGTAACTCCGACGCTGTGATGGTGCAGGAACTGTTGCACCCTTGTATTCAATTTCAATACCATCTAATGGATAATCTTTTCGTTGTGGAAAACCAGACCAATCATCTGGCATCAAAATTCGTGTTAGGCCAGGATGGTTATCAAAAATAATTCCAAACATGTCATAAGTTTCTCGCTCATGCCAATTTGTTCCAGCCCAGATTTCAACTAGTGATGGAATATGGGGATCTGTTTCCGACACACAAACTTCTAATCTGATTCGTTGGTTTCTCGTTATTGAAAGCAATGAATAAATTGCATGCAACTGGCGATTTACTTCTTCTGGATAGTGCACACCATTTACGCCAACACACATCTCAAACTTCAATTGATCGCGTAGTATTTTGGCCACTTCCAGTAAACGACTTGGTTTTATAAATAAGGTTAACTCACCACGATCTACTACTACCTTTTCAATTGCATCACTAAATAGTGGATATGCCCGCTCTAAATCATCAGCCACCTGATCAAAATATCCACCATATGGCCGTTCGGTTGATCCAATTACAGTTTGGGTTTTTACCAATCCGCCAAAACCTGAAGTATCTCCGCTTCCTTGGCTACCAAACATTCCGCTCTTACTCATGCCAACAATCCCTTTAATTGATGAGTAGGTTTTGCAGCTAACGCAGCGGCCTCTACCTCTTTAATTATTTTTTCTCTATTTGGACCAAGTTTTTCATTTCCAATTTGCTCATGTAGTTTCAAAATTGCATCCATCAACATTTCAGGTCTTGGTGGACATCCTGGAAGATAGATATCAACAGGAATTATGTGATCAACCCCTTGCACAATTGCGTAGTTATTGAACATACCTCCTGATGAAGCACAAGCTCCCATGGCAATTGACCATTTAGGTGCTGCCATTTGATCATAAATTTGGCGAACAACTGGAGCCATTTTGTTACTGACTCGGCCAGCAACAATCATTAAATCCGCTTGCCGAGGAGATGCCCGAAATACTTCCATTCCAAATCTCGCTAAATCATATCTACCAGCACCCGCTGCCATCATTTCAATAGCACAACAAGCTAAACCAAAAGTTGCTGGCCACAATGAATTTTTGCGCATATAACCAGCCAGTTTTTCAACTGTTGTTAAAAGAAATCCACTCGGTAATTTTTCTTCTAAGCCCATGTCAATCCCATTCCAATCCACCACGTCGCCAGACATAGGCATAGGCCACAAATACCGTGCCAATAAATAATCCCATTTCAACTAATCCAAATACACCAAGCTCGTCAAATGCAACAGCCCATGGATATAAAAAGACTATTTCAATATCAAAAACAATAAACAACATGGCAGTCAAGAAATACTTAATAGGAAATCTACCGCCACCTGCTGCTTGTGGTGAGGGTTGGATACCGCACTCATAAGCATCTGACTTTGCTCGGTTATACCGTTTTGGGCCAGTCAGGGCTGCGGCCACAACAGAAAAAATCGCAAATCCAAAACCAATTGCCCCAATCGCCAGGATTGGCACATAGGGATTAAATGAAAGATTCATACCGTCAAATCTTATTGTTTGCCAGCAGTGGCTTTTGCCACTTAAGCCTTATACCCAATGTGAACTGCGACAATTCCGAAGGTTAGGTCCTGCCAAGCCACAGAGTTCCACCCATTTTTTTCCATTATTCGAGCCAGCCCTGCCTGATCTGGCCAGGCTCGAATAGATTCTGCAAGATAAACATAAGCCTTTGGATTTTTACTTATTTTTCGCACCACGATGGGCAGTGCCTTCATTAAATAGTTTAGGTAAATGCTTTTGAAAATCTTATTCACGGGATGAGAAAATTCAGCAATAACTATTTTCCCGTTATGTTTAGTAACGCGCGAGGCTTCTTTTAATGCCAAAGAAGTATCACTTGTATTTCTCAAACCAAATGAAATTGTAGTTACATCAAAAGTGTTGTCATTAAATGGCAACTTAAGGGCATCACCTTGAACAAACTTAATGTCTTTATGTTGCTTCCTGCCTTGTGCAAGCATTCCCTCTGAGAAATCAAGTGCAGTAACTTGTGCACCTTTATCAACTAATGGTCTAGCTGATGATCCGGTGCCAGCGGCTATATCCAAGATCTGCATACCAGTTTTTGGAGCAATGATTGCCGTCACACTTTTGCGCCAAGATTTAGTTCTACCGAGGCTAAGAAGGTCATTTAGAAAGTCATATCGACTTGCCACACCATCAAACATCTTTGATACATCATCTGGATCTTTGTTTAGATTAGCACGGACCACGCCCCTATTCTCTAAGGAGTAGGCTTTGCACACAAATCCAGTAAATAGATGGGCGTAAATTATTCATGTCAGTTTTAATTACTACTGAAATCTTGGGAGAGAATTCAGTACTTACCTCTGTCGAAAGCCATCTAGATTTAACTGCAGCTTGGTTGCGAAGTGGAGATGGGCTTGTAGGTTTTGGAGAGTACAAAAAAGTAAAAATTTCAGGACCCGATAGATTTAAACAAGCCCGCACCTGGTGGAACCAACAACTTTCTGAATTTAAAATTCAAAATAATGTGCACGGTAGTGGCACCGGGCCTGTGCTTTTTACCTCGTTCTCATTTGATCCTCAACAAAGCTCAGTGCTACTTATTCCTGAGATCATCTTGGCGAAAAAAGGTAATAAGTCTTGGGTTACTTGGATTGGCGATAGCAGACAGCCAGATTTTTCAAAGCTAAACAATGCAAAATCAAGTGGCCAGATAACTTGGGAGATTGGGTCAATATCAGAGAATAAGTGGCGAGAACAGGTAAGTTTTGCAATCAAATCAATAAATGAGGGTAAGTTAGAAAAAGTAGTTCTAGCCAGGGATCAAATTGCACGTTCTAATTCGCCAATTAATACTCGCAGTCTTTTGCAACGACTTGAAATTGATTATCCATCTACTTGGTTATTCATGGTTGATGGATTAGTTGGTGCTACTCCTGAACTTTTAGTTAGGCTAAGTAAATCTCTAGTAACCTCTAGAGTTTTAGCAGGAACAATCCAAAAAACTGGCAATGAAGACAGAGACTTGGCTCTGGCCGCCTCGTTAGCCAAATCTTCAAAGGATTTAGAGGAGCATGAGTACGCAGTTAGATCAGTCGCTGATGCGTTAGAACCATTTTGTTCATCAACAAATGTTCCAGAATCTCCCTTTGTTCTACATCTTTCAAATGTTATGCATCTTGCAACTGATGTCACTGGAGTTCTCAATGACAGCGTAAAACAAGCAGATATTTTTACCCTGATCGATCAACTTCATCCCACAGCAGCGGTCTGTGGTACCCCTACAGATATCGCAAGAGAATTGATTAGTAATCTTGAACTAATGAATCGCGAACGATATGCAGCTCCAGTCGGTTGGGTAGATGCAAATGGAGATGGTGAGGTAGCGATTGCACTTCGTTGTGGATTACTTTCAGAAGACAAAAAATCTATGCGAATTTTTGCAGGTTGTGGAATTGTTGCAGGTTCAGACCCTGAGAAAGAATTTGCCGAGAGTCAGGCTAAGTTAATGCCCATGCGCACCGCTCTTGAGATGCTCTGAGATATATCTTTTAACTTTTGGGCATTTATCTCTCGATTTGGTACCGCTACAACCACAATCTCTAAGCCTGTAACTTTCTTGTTTAACACATTTTGCAATTGGGAAGCATCACTTACCCTCAAAGCATTTACCCCAAAGCCAGTGCAAACCTCAACAAGATCTAAATTGTGTGGAGTACCAAATAACTGATCGAAATCTTCAACCCCAGCTTGTGGCAAGGTGGAAAATATCCCACCGCCATTGTTATCAATAACATAGATCCGTATATTTTCACCAGCTGCATTTGTTAACGCGGAAATATCATGTAAAAAGGTCAAATCACCCAAAATTGCATTGGTGTTTTCAAACTCTTTAGCAATACCAAATACTGTTGAGATATTTCCATCTATGCCAGCCAAACCTCGATTTGCAAAAACATCAAGTCCACCTCTTGGCTTACAAAATGCTTCAATATCTCTAACTGGCCGAGAAGAGCCAACAAACAACGCACTCCCATTTGGTAGCGAGTTACAAATATTTGAGATAACCAATTGTTCAGACCAAGGTAAATCTCTAATCACCTCAGCAGCCAAAGTTACTGAGGTACTCCACAAACTTAAATCGGCTTTCTCACTAAAAACCTGTTTAGGTAATTTTGAAAGCAATAAATTTGCTTCTCGGTTGCTATCTATACTGCTAGCGCGAGGATCAATTACAATCAGATTTTTCGCAAGTTTTATAAAGTTATTTGTGCTTCTAGATAGTGTGGTTCTACCAATGACTACTACATTTTCTGGGGCAAGTCTTTTTGCTATTTCGTTATCATTTAAAAACAATACTGCGTGTGCTACTGATTGAGGAAAAGAAAGGGGATCCTCAGCAATCATTGGCCAATTCAGTTGCTTTGCAAACTCTAAAACCTCATCGACTCGATAGCCTCCACGATCATGTCCAACAATTAATACTCCAGTACCTGATTCAATCTTTCCTTCAAGCTTATTTTGGTAACTGATTGGATTTATCTTTACACCTGCCAACCAATCAGTTTTGTCAGTGGCAATTAAAGGC
Source organism: Actinomycetota bacterium (assembly GCA_016870455.1). Classification (GTDB taxonomy): domain Bacteria; phylum Actinomycetota; class Actinomycetes; order Nanopelagicales; family Nanopelagicaceae; genus Nanopelagicus. The sequence goes on from VGBN01000011.1 coordinate 19,660, forward strand.
TCATCAAATTGAAGGTTGAGGTGAACCGGTCCGTCATTGAGTAGAGATCTAATCTCAATCTCAGATGAGAGGTCATAAGTTTTTATGCCTGGAAAAAGATTTACTTGATTAGTTGTCTGATTCGCACCAGTTTTTCTTAATCTTGCCGGCCGATCAGCTGTGATAATCAGCAATTTATTCATTCCATGTAATGCTTCTATTGCAGCTGGATGAAAATTAGCTGCTGCTGTTCCACTTGTGCAAATGACTGCTGCATAATTATTACTTGCCTTTGACACTCCTAGTGCGAAAAAGGCAGCACCACGTTCATCAATTTTTATATGCAAGTTAATTAGTTCTCGTTTGACAGCTTCATTAAGTGATGTGAGTAAAGGCGCATTACGAGAACCAGGTGAGACTACAAAATCACTTACGCCAGCCTCAATCAATTGGCGAAGTACAGCGTGGGCTAAATTAGTTGCACTACTCATATCAAAACCTGTTCATAAATTTCATTAACTCTATTTTGCCACCATTCTTGGCGTGTTGGTGCTGCTTTAAATTGCTCGAGCAAATCAGGAATAACTTTTCTATTTTTAATACTTCCATTCTCTGCAACTAATGGTTTGCTTGTCACATCCGCATCAAGTAAGGCCGTAGTTGCTAGCCCACATGCTCCGTAAAGATTCGGAACAGCAGCTGCAAGCGATAAGCCATGCGAGATTCCGACACTACTATCAAGCGCACTTGATACCACAACAGGTAACTGGATTTTTTCAATTAACTCAAGCGATGCTGAAAATCCTCCGCTTGGTGCCCATTTGATAATTGCCACATCAGCGACCTCTCTAAGTTTGGTTAAATCAGAGCCCAAAAACTTTCTAATTGATTCATCAACAGCAATTTGAATATTTACCGACTGACGAAGTAGCTTTAAATCAGCAATATCTGAACATGGCTGCTCTACGTAATCAATTTGCCCTGGAAATTCTTGAAGATAATTTCTTAAATTGGCAATTGCCTCCTCTAAACTCCAGCCACCATTAACATCTAAGCGAAATTTCACTCTAGGTATATGACGTGAAACCTCTTGAAGTAATAGATGGTCATGGACAAAGTCATTTACCTTTACTTTAACTGTCGTGCAGCCATTAAAGCCGGCTAGTAATTTTCCAACTTGATCAACCTTTACATTTGGCAAAGTGGCATTTACAGATATATCACCTCTAATTTGTTTTGGTGCAGGGGTTATAGCTGCTTCTAATGCTGCTTTAAGCCAAGTTGCTGATTCTTTGTGGTTGTACTCTGTAAATGGTGCAAACTCGCTCCAGCCTTGTGGCCCCTCAAACAATGCAATCTCACGAACTTTTATATGCCGAAAATTATGTTTGACTGGCAGGCTGACAACATTTATTTGAAACGGAAACATTAATTATGGACGTTTAGGGAATTTATTAAAATTTGGCTCTCGTTTTTCTTGATAGGCGTTTCTACCCTCTTGACCTTCCTCGGTCAGATAAAACAACATAGTTGCATCACCTGCTAATTGCTGTACACCAGCCAGACCATCATCTGCTGCATTTAATCCAGCTTTTAGTAATCGAAGTGCCATTGGTGAATGTCTTAACATCTCTCTAGCCCAACTGACAGTCTCTGCCTCCAATTCTTCAACAGGCACCACGGCATTTACTAATCCCATATCTAATGCTTCCTGTGCATCATATTGCCGGCAGAGAAACCAAATTTCTCGTGCTTTCTTTTGTCCAACATGTGCAGCTAACAACCCAGCACCGTAGCCGCCATCAAATGACCCAACCATTGGACCTGTTTGACCAAACTTGGCATTTGCTGCAGCAATAGTTAAATCGCAAACTACATGTAGAACATGTCCGCCACCGATAGCCCAACCAGCAACCATGGCTACAACTGGTTTAGGAGTACGACGAATTTGAATCTGAAGATCTAAAACATTTAAGCGGCCAATTCCTTTTTTACTTAACTCATCATCGCCGAGGTAACCATCGTCACCTCGAACATTTATATCTCCGCCCGAGCAAAAAGCTTCCGTACCTTCTCCAGTAAAAATAATGACGCCAACTTGATCGTTATCACGTGCTAAATCAAATGCTTTAGCCAACTCTTTCAGAGTTTGTGGTCGAAACGCATTTCGAACCTGCGGCCGATTAATTGTAATTTTTGCCATACCTTCAGCGGTTTGGTATCTAATATCTTTAAAATCTTTACCACCCTTACCGCTCTCCCATTTTGGAATAGTTCGATCGCCAGGTGCTCGTTTAACTGGCTTGCTCACGGGATGCTCCTAAGGTTTTATTCACAATTAGATAAGAGATAGCCTACGGTGATTATGGGTGAAAATGAACTGCGAGATTTAATCTCGATTCAGGCTAAGTGGTCAATCCCACAACTACAAGAAAACTTAGCGATGGCAGTTGAGGGATCGGGTCCAGCGCTTTCAACGGAGGAGTTAAAGGTCAGGCATGTTCCAAGTGAGATAGCACTTGTGGTGGCTACCTCTGGTTCAACTGGTAAACCAAAATCAGTTGCGATCGCATCAAAGGCACTTATTGCCTCAGTAAATGCAAGTCATAAATATTTAGGTGCAACTCCTGGGGATACTTGGTCACTTTTACTACCTACAAATCATATTGCTGGCCTTAATGTCTTGATCAGAGCAACCGCATTAGGTTCTAGAGTTATTGATAATCGAAACCAAGATAAATATGTTGATGCAGATTTTGTTTCTATTGTGCCAACTCAACTCCATAAAGCCTTAACTGTTGATCCCGCCCTGCTAGAACACTTAACCGCTGCAGAGGCGGTGTTGGTAGGTGGTGGGCCATTAAGTGAAAGCTTAAAAAAAGAAGCAAACAGTAAGCATGTAAAAGTTATAACTACATACGGGATGACTGAGATGTGTGGGGGTTGTGTTTACAATCAAAAACCTCTTGATGGAGTAGAAGTAAAAATTTCAAATGAGGGTTTAATCCAACTTACTGGACCGATGATCTCATCTGGATATCTAAGTGAGGATGGAAAGATTGAGAAAGAATTTGAATCTGGCTGGTTTAAAAGTCGTGATATTGGAGAATTAAATGCTGGCCTATTAAAAATTTTGGGTAGATCTGATGAGGTGATTATCTCTGGAGGTGAAAAAATCTCTTTGGTTGAGGTTGAGGACTCAATTAGAAAGGTACTGCCAAACGTTGAGGTAATTGCTTTTGGTTTACCTGATGATAAATGGGGTGAAAAATTATGTATCGCCTCTACTCTGAAGATAAATCAGGATGAGCTCAAACTAAAGTTGGGAAATCTAGCAACACCTAAAGAGATGTTTGTTTTTGAAAGAATTCCTAAAACCACAATGGAAAAACCAGATCGCAGAGCTGCTATTGAGTTAGCAAGTAAGATGAGTATCAAATGAAACGCTGGGTTATTGGCGCTAGAGTTAAAACTCTACCTGCTGCTATTGCACCAGTTTTAGTTGGTACCGCATATGCCAGCCAGATCACTTGGTTAAATGCGGCACTTGCCATGATTGTTTCACTATCACTTCAAATTGGGGTGAATTTTTCCAATGACTACTCAGATGGAATCAAAGGAGTAGATGCCAATCGAGTTGGTCCAACTCGACTAGTTGCTTCAGGTTTGGCCAATGCTAAATCTGTTAAAGCTGCTGCAATTGTTTCATTTTTAGTTGCTGCTGTTGCTGGATTAATTCTTGCGATGGGGGTTTCTTACTGGCTTATTGCAGTGGGTGCTTTAGCAATCTGGGCTGCTTGGGGATATACCGGAGGGAAAAAACCTTACGGCTACTTTGGATTTGGCGAACTTTCAGTTTTCATATTCTTTGGGTTGGTTGCAACTATTGGAAGTTATTTTGTTCAAACCCAAGAGATAAATTGGCAAATTTTTATATTGGCAATTCCAGTTGGCTCTCACTCTTGTGCAATTTTAGCTATCAATAATTTAAGAGATCTGCCTCAAGATGCCTTGGCAGGTAAGCGAACTATGGCGGTTAAAATTGGTGAGAAAAACACTCGGCGTTTTTTTGTACTTCTCTTAGTAATTGCTCAGTTTTTTGCTGCTGGCGCGAGTGCCATATCCCTGTTGGCATTTTTCACCTTACTTTGCCTACCGCTGACTTACTTGATTAGTAAACAGGTTTTGGCTGGCGCAGTTGGCAAGGAGTTAATTGCACTTTTGTCGCACACTGCAAAACTACAACTTTTGATGGCTGTCTTATTAACCACTGCACTTGTAATCTAAAACCGCTAAACTAAGAGCATGCTTAAGTACTTAGTGGTCCTAGTTATCATTATTGATATTTATACATTAATTGATTGCGCTATGACCCCACAGGAAAAGGTACGCAGATTTCCCAAGTGGGCTTGGTTATTGATAATCATTCTGACCGGAATAATTGGTGATATTGCCTGGTTTGTTGCGGGTAGACCAAGAGGGCCAAGACCTAATCGTGGTGGTCAAAAGCGAATTATTCCGCCCGATGACAATCCTGATTTTTTAAGAAAGTTATAAACCAGAGTAGGTGTGACGGCCAGTTCCCCATACATTTATATAAATGTAATTAAAAAGGAATGTTGAGCCGGCAAGTAAACAAAGCCAAGCTGCTTTTCTACCTCGCCAACCTACAGTCACACGTGCATGTAGATAGGCAGCATAAGCAACCCAAGTTATGAAGGCCCAAGTTTCTTTTGGATCCCATCCCCAGTAACGACCCCAAGCAGCCTCTGCCCAAATCGCCCCGGCAATTACCGAGAAAGTCCATAATGGAAAGACCAAAGCTACTAATCGATATGAAAGATTATCTAATGCTTCAAGTGTTGGTAATTTCTCAGCCCAAACCGGCCTAACTCCTTTTTGCTCATACCTGTCAAGAAATAAATATGCACCCGCAATGCAATTAGCCAAGAGAAATACACCACCAGAGATGATTGCTGCTGAAACATGGATTACCAACCATGGCGATTTCAAAGCCGGCATTAAAGGTGCACTTGGACGATACAACAAGGTAACTGCAGTTCCTAAAGTAAGCAGAATTGAAAGTGCTGCTGGTAAGCCAAGCCATCGCAACTTATATTTTTTTAGTGCAAATAAATATGCTCCACTAAATGCAAGTGCACCAGTTATTGAAAACTCATACATGTTGCCCCATGGAACTCGATTTGCAGAAACCCCTCGGAAAATTACACCAGGTAGTAAAAGTAAAAAACCTATAACCATAAAGGCGGTGGCGAGTCGGCCAACTCGTTCAGTTCGAGAAAAATCCAATTTAGTTTTCTTAACTGATTTAGCAGGTGTTTTTACCGACCAAGCAACCTCTATTGCGTGAGATAAAAAAGCTAGGGCATAAAAAAGTATCGCTGAGTAAATAAGATTATTTGATAGTACTGCAGCGGAGTTATCGCTCATTACTCATCTCCTTCACCAACTCTTTGATCTCATCTTCTAGACCTGGTATTCCATTTTTTGCAAGACCTGCAATCTGGGTCTTTCTGCCCTGCTTAACCCAAATTCTTCGCTGTCTTGTAAATAATGAAATTAGTAATCCCAAGATAGCAAGTATTGCACCAATTAATGCAAAGCCTTTTCCAGGATCATTAACTATTTGTAAGTTAACCCAAGATGTCCATCCTGTAAATGTGATGCTGCCCTCACCAAAGTCATAACTTTCATTGAGAACCAATGCCTTTAAACCAATCCGTTCCATCTTGCTGGTATCAATTCGATAAACAGATTGTGGAATTCCTCTGTTAAGCCCTAGATCACCTTTCCAAACCGCCAACAATAGGCGAGGGTCTAAAACCTCAGGATATGAAGAAAATCCACCACGAATTGGATCTCGATCTGCGGTTGGCAAAAAGGATGCAACAAATCCGATCTGCGGTTGCATGTCAGGCACTTTTATTGCACCAATCGAAGAAAGATTTGCATCCTGAGGTAAAAACGTAGTCGGCCCATCAAACACAACTTTTCCAGTTTTATCTTTAACTACCACGATTGGTGCATAACCATTTGCCTGCAAATAAATTTTCGTACTTCCGTAGGTTAGTGGTTGATTTACCTTTATAACTCTGGTTGTTTCTGTTGAACCAACGGGATTGGCTGTGGATACGGTTAACTCATAATCAAGTGCAGCATTTGATACTGGATCATACTTGGCTTTAAAATCTTTAATTGTTATTGAAAATGGTGGCAGTGAATCCTCAGATTGATACTTACCAAAGCCTAAAATGTCATAAGAGGTTGGTGTGTTGATAAAGCGATCTCCTATATTGACAATTGCATCACCACGACTGCCTAATAATGAGCCAATGCCAACTGCAACAAGGATCAAAACTAGCGATAAGTGAAAGAGCAGGTTGCCACTTTCGCGGGCATATCCTTTTTCAGCTGAAATTGAGTTTTCATCTCTCCTGATTCGAAAATGCTTTTTCCTTAAATACCGCTCTACAATATCTAGATCCACTTTTTTAAACTCGGTGTATGACTCCATACGATCTAAATACTTAGGAGTTAATGGTGGCTTTGCACCAATTGCTTTGAGGTGCTCAATGCTCCTAGGTAATACACAACCGATTAGCGAAATAAACAACAATAAGTAGATGGCACTAAACCAAGGTGAGCTAAAAACATCAAACATACTAAATCGATCAAGCCAAATTGCAACCTGTGGGTTGTCAATAAAGTATTGCCTCACCTGAACTGGATTTTGACTACGTTGAGGGAAGAGTGAACCTGGAATAGCTGCAATTGCAAGTAGGAGAAGAAGTATTAACGCAATTCGCATGCTGGTTAACTGGCGCCAGCACCACCTTAAGAAGGATCTGCTATCTAACTCGGTACTCATTAGATGATTGGTATAAATCCACTAATTAAATCGCGCAAGCTGTTCATAAGTTGATCCCAAAGATCTGAAACCTGCAGGAAGCCAATTAGTATTAAAAAGCTACCGCCAATCTTTGTGATTGTGCTACCTCTCCTAGTAATAAATTTTCGTAATCGCTCTGCTTTATCCAATGCCAAGCCCATCAAGATAAAAGGAAGACCAAGGCCTAGACAATAAGCAGCCGATAAAATTGCACCTCGTTGAGCAGTTGCGCTTTGGATTGCAAGTACCTGTACTGCTCCCAATGTTGGTCCGATACAAGGCGTCCAACCAATACCAAAAGCAAAACCTAAAAGAGGTGCAAAGGTTAGGCCACTTCGCATTCGCCAATTGGGTTTAAAGCTCCTATAAAACTTTTCACTCAATAAGAAGATAACTCCAAGTGCAATCGTTACTAAACCAAGAACTATTGATATGGGTCTTGAGTTCTCAGCAATTTTAGAACCCAGCCCACCAAACAATGCCCCGTATGAAACAAACAACAAAGTAAACCCAGCAACAAATAGCACCGAACCCAAAAAAACTCTGCTCCTGCTTTTCACATCACTCATTCCAGATGCATACGAGAGGTAACCAGGAACTAATGGGATTACACAGGGTGAAAAAAATGAGACTAAACCTGCAAGAGCTGCAACAAACATCGCTATTAAAAGATTTGCATCAAAGACCTGATCAATTAAAAACTCAATCATTTGCCAATACCTTATCGAGCATCTTCTTTAATCCGGCCACAGTAACCTCACCACTTATTCTCACCGCGACTTTCCCTTCTTGATCAATAATCAAGGTGGTAGGAATTGCGTTTGGAATTAAAGACCCGTCAAAGCCAACCAATAATGAATCATCAATAAATGTCGGGAATGTTAAACCAAAAGTTTCATAAAATGCACGAGCAGATGAGAGATTGTCTCTAGTTAAAATTCCAGCAAATTGAACCTGGGGGTAATTAATTGAAAATTCCTGCAGCACTGGAGCCTCAGCCCGACATGGTGCACACCAAGAGGCCCAGACATTGACCACGGTTACTTGATTTGAATTAAGAGTTATCTCTCCAGTTGTCAAAGTTGGACCAGATAAAATTGGTGCGCTCTTACGTTGACCTTTCTCAACAAAGGTTGCAATTCCACTACCAGATATAAAGGAATTCTCATTTACGCTGGATAAGCCGCCACCAGCACATCCGGTTAGCAAGAGTAAGCTGAGAAAAATCGAGGTAAATTTCATTTTTGAATTGGTAATAAATGTTGTGCTGGTTCAAAGTAAGAGACACCGCTTACCATTCCATCTGAATCTAACTCAAATGTTGTAACTGAAGCCAATGAACACTGTCGCTTTCTTGGATCATGAATTAATCTGCGACCTTCTACTGCAGAACGTAATATCCAAATTGGAAGTTGGTGCGATACACAGATTGCATCCTTACCCGCAGCAGCATCCCGTGCAGCAAATAAGGCTTTTAACATTCTGTTTATTATTTGATCATATGGTTCACCCCATGACGGTCGCCAAGGGTTGTATAAATACCGCCATGATTTTGGATGTTTTAAAACTCCGCTACCTAATTCAAACTTTTTACCTTCAAAAACATTGCTAGCTTCAATTAAATTCTTATCAGTTGTTAGTTTCAATTTATGGACTTCGACAATTGGCGCAACAGTTTCCTGTGCTCGTTGTAATGGTGATGAATGAATTGCGCCTAAATCCAAATTTTTTGACCAATCTGCCACCACGTGAGCCATTTGAATACCGCGTTCACTTAAGTGCCAACCTGGTTGTAATCCATAGAGGATTTTTTCTGGATTATGAACCTCACCATGTCTAATGAAGTGAATTAGTTGAGCCATGAGGTAAGCATAAAGCAGGCGAATTCAGGCTCGTTCGCTATGGTAGTGATATGGCACTCACAGAAAAGCGAGTTGCGTTCTTTGACGTCGACAACACCTTGTTAAAAGGTTCTACTCTCTTCTTTTTGGGTCGTGGGATGTATCAGCGAGGTTTTTTTACAAAGAAAGACATCTCAGCCTTTGTTCTGGCAAATATCAGATATCGATTAACTGGTAAAGAAAACAAAGATGAGATTACGCGATTTCAAAATGCTGCAACTGAGTTCATTAAAGGGCACAATGTAATTGAAATTGAAAAAATTGGGCAAGAAATTTATGAAGAGTATGTATCGCCAGCGATCTGGCAGGGAACTGTTGAACTAGCGCAGGAGCATTTAAGTAAAGGTGAGGAGGTGTGGTTAGTAACAGCCACTCCACTTGATATGGCAAATTTAATGGCAAAGCGTCTAGGTTTTACTGGCGCATTAGGCACTAAAGCTGAAATAGAAAATGGTGTTTACACCGGGAAAATGATTGGAAATTTATTGCATGGTTCTGAAAAAGCTTTGGCAATAAAGCAATTATCGGTTGAGAAGAATTTTGATTTAAAAAATTGTTATGCCTATTCTGATTCCCATCACGATATTCCACTGCTGGAAGCAGTTGGTAATCCAAGAGCCATCAATCCTGATGCGCTATTGGAGATTCGGGCCTACCGGGATAACTGGCCTGTTTATGATTTTCGTAGGGCTAGGCGATTTAAAAAAATCTTTGGGCCAACAGCTGGTCGAATAGCAGCCCTAACCTCACTGATCTCGCCAAGAAATCTCAAACGTAAAAGGTAATCTGCGCAAGTAAAACCCGAGTAAAATAGGCCAGTTATGTCTACTGTCGCGATCACATTTGCCGATGAGCTGCGCTCTAGATCAGATGAAGAGCTAGCTAACATTTTCCGACTAAGACCAGACTTGGTAACCCCAGTACCTAATGATTTTTCTGCTTTGGCTGCGCGCGCTACCTCTACTCCATCACTGGTGCGAGCACTTGATTCATTAAATTTATGGCAGTATCAAATAATTGAAGCTGCCTGCGCATTGCCAGAACCTTTCAAAAAATCAGAATTGGTAGCTGTAACTAGTGAACAAACTAACTTTGCGCTAGATCAATTATGGCAAATGGGCTTGTTGTATAAAGAGGGAAACAATTATCGAACACCAACTAACTTAAAACTTCTTATTGGTGATGAACCAGCTGGCCTTGGCCCATTCTCAGTTAAGAAAATTGATTTAGATACTCTTAAGAAAGTGCCTCAAGCCTCACAAGAGGTTTTAGAAAAATTGATTTGGGGTCCACCACGAGGACAAATTGCCAACATTAAGAAGCCAGGTAACGCAATTGGCTGGTTGTTAGAAAATAATGTATTAGTCGCTTTGGATTCTCACACAGTAGCTCTACCACGCGAAATAGCGATCAAATTACGAGGTGGCAAGATCCACAAAGAGATTTTTAGCAATCCTTCAAAATTGAGTGGGAAAGAAATAGAGCAAAAACAAATAGATTCAGCTGCAGTTGCAAATATCTCAACCATTCTTCGTTGGTGTGAAGAATTTTTGCATAATCTTTCAGATGAAACACCCACAGCTCTTAGAACTGGTGGTATCGGGGTACGCGATCTTAAGCGGATTGCAGAACATCTTGGTGTTGATGAATCTTGTGCTGGATTTATTGCCGAGCTTTGTTATCTTGGTGGTTTAGTGGTTATCGATTCAGATGATCAAATACTTCCCACATCGGCCTTTGATCTTTGGTTAAGTAAACCTGCAGAGGAACGATGGTATTCCTTAGTAATTCTTTGGCTCGATACTTCTAGAGTCAGTGGCTTAATTGGCAAATTAGGTGACAGGAGTATTGCCCCGCTCGGGCCTGAGTTAGATAGGGCTGGCGCTAGTTTGATCAGAAGAACTGCTCTAAAGGTTTTATCTGAGAATCGTCAGGTCAGCCCAGATTTTAAATCTATTCAAGAGATTATTAAGTGGTGGAATCCAAAGCGAGCAAATTCAGATTTTGTAGAGTGGTTTCTACGTGAAGCTGAATGGTTAGGTATCACTGGGCAAGGTGGAATTTCTACATTTGGGATCAATTTGTTATCTGGCGCAGAGGATTTAGGGATTGAATTTGCGCTGCCAAAACCAGTTGATCATATTTTAATCCAGGCAGATAACAGCGCAGTTGCACCTGGACCACTACTACCAGAACTTGCTGCGGAGATGGGCACGATTGCAGATATTGAAAGTAGGGGTGGTGCAACTGTCTATCGTTTTAGTGAGAGTTCAATTCGTCGTGGCTTAGATCATGGAAAAACTGGAGATCAAATTAAGAGCTTCTTAATTAAAACCTCTAAAACTCCAATGCCACAACCCTTGGAGTATTTGATTTCCGATGTGGCTAAACGACATGGCAAATTAAGAGTCGGCTCTGCCCATACCTATATTCGATGTGAGGATGAAGGCTTAGTGCAGCAGATTCTGCATGATAAAAAATGTGAACACTTGAGATTTCGTAAGATTGCACCACAGGTACTGGTTACAGATTTTGAACTACTTGAGGTTATTGGTGAGTTAAGAGAGTATGGGTATTTACCAGCTGCTGAAAACGCCAGCGGTGTTTTGCTTTCACAACCAAACCTGCGAAGATCAAAATCTCGTCCAAAACCTCCTCGGATAATCTCTGAATTCTCAGCCCCACAAGATGCGGTTGTTATAGCTGCAGTTAAAAGTATTAGAACTGGTGAGCGCAGTAGAAAAGTTGAGCCAATTATTCCTGGTACATCCTCAAATGAAACTTTGGCGTTAATTAACCAATATATTGCGGAAGGAAAAACGCTGATGATTAGTTATGCCGACAATAATGGCGGGGTATCAAATCGAATCATTGATCCAATCTCTATCTCGCTCGGTACCCTCACAGCAAAAGATGAGGCTAGTGATGAAATAGTGCAATTTAGGATCCCCCGTATTAATGGTGTAGCTCCAGCCCTCACCATTTTAGAAAATAAGGCAGACTTAGACCTATGAATGCACTCTTGGATATCCAACGCCTAGTTGAGTGTGAATCTCCTGCTGAGGATCTAGCTGCTTGTCACAAAGTTATTGATCTAGCAGTTGAAATAGCAAATTTAAGATTAAAGCCAATTGCACAAAAAGTTATTGAAAATGGTCGACCAGTATTTTGGTGGGGAGCAGATAAACCTAAAATTGTTTTGCTTTGCCATCTAGATACAGTTTGGCCAATCGGATCCTTCCAACCAACTTGGAGGGTAAGTGGAGATAAAGCCAGCGGTCCTGGAGTTTTTGATATGAAAACTGGATTTGTTCAAGCCATGCATGCCTTAATCGGAATTGAAAATGCGCAAGCAAAAGTAGCCTTAGTAGCAACCACAGATGAAGAGACTGGCAGTGCGACCTCAAAGGAGTTAATTAATCGATTATCTAAAGATGCAGATGCGGTCTTAGTTTTTGAAGCTTCTTTAGATGGCAAGGTTAAAACAGGTCGCAAAGGAACTGCGATGTATCAAGTAAAAGTTACAGGACTTGCATCCCATGCTGGGTTAGATCCAGAAAAAGGAATAAATGCCACGACCGAGCTAGCAAAACTAGTATTAGAAATTGCTGGATTAGAAAATCCCACCTTTGGCACCACAGCAGTGCCTACGGTTATGAAATCAGGTACCACCACCAATACTGTTCCGGCATTGGCAACTTTAGATGTAGATGTTCGATCATTTACTAAGGCCGAGCTTGAGCGAATTGATAGCTCTATTAGAAATTTGAAAAGTGCTACTGCCAAAGTTGAAGTTACTGGCGGAATCAATCGTCTGCCACTTGAAGAGGCAAGCACTTTGGCACTGTATGAAAGGTTGGAGAAAGTTGCAGCAGCATTAGGAATGCAAAAGATTGGAAATGCAAGTGTTGGGGGTGCTAGTGATGGCAATCTTGCTGCATCAGCTGGTGCCAAGGTATTAGATGGTTTAGGTGCTGAGGGACATGGTGCTCACGCTCCAAGTGAGTTTATAAAGGTATCAACGGTAGAGCCGAGAATTAAGTTAATTAGTGCTTTTATCAATGAGTTGATGAAATGAGTGATGGCCCGCTAATTGTTCAAAGTGATAAGACACTTTTACTAGACATCGATCATTTACTCTCAGATGAATGTCGCAGAGCAATCGCATCCTTTGCTGAACTTGAAAAGTCACCAGAACATATTCATACCTATCGATTAACACCGCTGGGATTATGGAATGCCAGAGCAGCAGGTCATGATGCAGAAGAGGTAATTGATACTTTAATTAAGTACTCACGATTTGCAGTGCCACATGCTTTGTTAGTTGATATCGCCGAGACTATGTCTAGATACGGAAGGTTACGTCTTGAGGCTCATCCGGTTCATGGCTTGATATTGGTCTCAAATGATGCAGCTGTTTTGAAGGAAGTCACCCGTGGGAAAAAAGTTGCCCCAATGCTTGGTAAACAATTAGATGATGAAACAATTGTTGTGCACCCAGGCCAACGAGGATTCTTAAAGCAAGCTCTGTTAAAACTAGGCTGGCCAGCTGAGGATTTTGCTGGTTATGTTGATGGTGAACATCATGAAATCGCCTTACGCCAGGATGGTTGGCAGATTCGCAAGTATCAAGAGTTAGCGGCAGAGGGATTTTGGCATGGCGGATCAGGAGTAGTGGTTCTGCCATGTGGAGCTGGTAAGACCATTGTGGGAGCGGCAGCCATGGCTCATGCCAAGGCAACAACTTTGATTTTGGTAACTAATACTGTTGCAGCAAGACAGTGGCGTGAAGAGTTGTTACAAAGAACTGATTTAAATGAAGATGATATTGGTGAGTACAGTGGTGCTAAGAAAGAAATTCGCCCAGTAACGATTGCCACCTACCAAGTCATGACCACAAAAAAAGGTGGGGTTTATGCCCATCTTGATCTATTTGATGCAATTGATTGGGGTTTAATTATTTATGACGAGGTGCATTTACTACCAGCACCGATTTTTAGATTCACCGCAGATATTCAATCAAGGCGTCGGCTTGGCTTAACTGCAACTTTGGTTAGAGAAGATGGCATGGAGGGTGAAGTCTTTTCTCTAATTGGACCAAAGAGATTTGATGTTCCATGGAAAGAGATTGAAGCGCAAGGCTATATCGCACCAGCAGATTGTGTTGAGGTAAGAATTACTCTGACTGATGCAGAGCGCTTAAATTATGCAACTGCCGAACAAGAAGATCGTTATAGATTTTGTTCTACCTCACAAAGTAAAAAAGATGTTGCGGTGGAATTGGCTAGGCAACACGCAAATGACCAAGTGTTAGTAATCGGTCAATATATTGATCAGTTAGATCAACTTTCTGAAGCTTTAGCTGTGCCAGTGATTAAAGGAGATACTCCAATCAAGGAGCGAGAACGACTTTATGCTCTTTTTCGTTCTGGAGAGTTAAAGTGTTTGGTGGTTTCCAAAGTGGCTAACTTCTCTATTGATCTACCGGAGGCAACAATTGCGATTCAAGTCTCTGGCACATTTGGATCAAGGCAGGAAGAGGCGCAGCGGTTGGGTCGGATTTTGCGACCAAAGGCAGATGGACGTGGAGCGCGGTTTTACTCACTTGTTGCACGAGACACTATTGATCAAGATTTTGCTCAAAATCGTCAACGATTTCTAGCCGAGCAAGGTTACGCATATCGAATTATTGATGCCGATGAGGTTATGAAGAAAAATTAACTGCTAATTGCCTTTGTAAATCTTTTTAAATCAACACGCCAATAATCATGAATTTTTTCATCAATCAAAATAACTGGCACCTGCTCGCCATACTCTTTTTCTAAGTCACTGTTATTATCAATTAATTTAACCTCAAGTATAAAATTCTTATCCGTCTTTACAGAATTGATTTGATCAATAGCTATTTCGCATAAATGGCATCCTGTACGAGAGTAAACAGTTACTTTTTTCATTTAAAAAGCCCAAATCCCTGCAGATTTATATGGGGGTAGCAAAGCCAAATGTAATTTTCCTTAATTCTTGCTGATAGATCTATCGGTGGCATAGACCTATCATCTCAGACTGTTAGCCTTGCGCCTATGCGCTTGAAATCGATAACCACTGCAGTATTTGTAGTGGCCACTTTTCTAGTCGCTCCAATATCAAACTCATCAGCTCTTGGAATCAAAGTAGCTCCAGCAAATTGGGGCTATATATACGCCAGTGGTAACTCTGTATCGGTTCAAGCAACTCCTAGGTTGCCTTCAGCCAATATAGAAAAGAAAAGTAATTTTCTTGTCAGTTTTAATACAGTACCTTCGGTTGCAAGACCTGCTATTCAGGCAGCGATAGATATCTGGTCAGAAAACTTTAGTTCAACAGTTCCAGTGAATGTGAATGTCAAATGGGGTAGTTCATCTAGTTATGGAGTTTTGGCTTCAGCTAGTGCTAAGAATAATTTTTCAAACTTTAATGGTGCACCTGATAGAACGCTTTACTATGCCTCAGCTTTAGCAAATGCCCTTGCAGGTCGCGATTTAGATCCGAGTTCACCTGAGGTTGAAATATCTATAACATCAAATGCACCTTGGTATTACGGAATTGATGGAAAATGTCCGCCAAGAAGTTTTGACCTGGTCTCTGTTATTTTGCATGAACTAGGACATGGCTTGGGATTTGTTTCTGGAAATTATTACGATTCATTTTCAGGTTTTGGAAGAGTAGATCAGCCAACTCCCTTTGATGCTTATGCTCAACTTCCAGATGGCAGGCGTTTAGCTGATCTGCCTTCACCATCACTTGAAGCAGGCAAGGCAATGACCTCTAGTTTGTTTTGGTCGGGGGAAAATGCCATTAAAGCCAATAACGGAATCAAACCTAAACTTTATACACCATCTGTATATGAGCCTGGTTCTTCAATAAGTCACCTTGATGAGGCAACTTTTTCTCAATCTGCTGACAATGCTGTGATGACTCCTAATTTAGATGCTGGCGAAGTTTTTCATCTACCTGGTCCACTACTACTTGCAATGTTTGAGGACATGAGGCAAAAGCCACCTGCTGGAATAGCTGCTGGAACACCTCTACCGCCGCAAAATGTTAAAGCTTTGATTGGTGATAAAAGTGCAATAATCAGATTTGATCCACCGGTAAATTTTAGATCAGCCCAAGTGTCAAAATATGATGTTACTAATCTTCAAACTGGTGTGGTAGTCAGTGCTTCTGAAAGTCCCGTAACGGTCTCTGGTTTAAAAAATGGAACCGCATACACCTTTTCAGTATCAGCTACTAATTCACTGGGAACTTCTAATACAGTCAATACCAACTCAGTAACACCACAAACTGCTTGGAAGGGTTCGGTAGTTGATTCAACTGCTGATGCTAGATACTTGGCAACTGCTGTATATGCTGGTCGGCCAGTTATTGCTTATAGCGATAGTAAAAAAGGCGACTTAAAACTTGCTACTTTTTCCGGTAATAAGTGGAGTATCAAAACTATTGACGGTAACTCCACAACTTTTGGCAAAACCACCAATGATGTATCTGGATATATCTCTATCTGCACCTCGGTAAGTGGTCGCACCAATTATTTACACATCTTTTATGCTGATTTAAAAGATAAAGATCTTAGGTATGCAGTATTTGATGGAAAAAGTTGGTACTACGAAATTGTTGATGGTGATGCTTTATCGATTCAAGATTATAAAGAATTCCCAAGAAAACGTGGCGGATCAGATGTGAGCATTTCAAGCGCATGTGCGGTTACCTCCTCTGGTGTTCAAGTGTTTTATCGAGATGAATCTCAAGGAATTCTGCTTGGTGCAGTCAAAGATAAAAACGACTGGCGGTATGAAATTGTTGATGGCGATAAGGACACTGAAGATCGAACAACTGGTGATGTAGCTTTTCACCTGAAGGCAACAACAGTGGGTAAAAAAATCCATTTGATTTATGACTCAGTTAGAGGCTTTGATATGGATAGAAATGTAACTAGAAGCGAAATTAGATACGCCACAAGAAGTAGTGCGTTGGTGGAAGATTGGACTTATAAAACTTTAGATGTACCTGGTAATGGTGTATCAGTTGCTGGATATGATGTTGCAATATTTAATGGCGCAAGAGGAGTTAATACTGGTTGGTTTACAGGCACAGGTGCTTCATTTCCAAACCCAGATCAGATTAGATATCAACTACTTGGAGCTTCAACATTCACTGATGCCACATCGACTGAGTTTGGAATACCAAACTCGCCAATTGTGATGGATGACAGAAGCCTCATCTTTGGATGCCAGCTTAGATTGTGTGTATTAAATCGAGCTGATCAATCAGTGAGGTTGGTATCAAATGGTCAACTACAAGAGGGTTCGCTAAGTAGTTTGATTACCCTAAATAAAATCAGATACGCCGTTGCTGGTGTATCCGGAAAATTGACTCTATTTAAACCGTAATTTTAATTAAATTACTTAGCGTTGCGGCGCTGAATTCTGGTTCGCTTAAGAAGTTTTTTATGCTTCTTTTTTGCCATTCGCTTGCGACGCTTCTTGATTACTGAACCCATTTTGCTCCTTTATTAATTGAAACTATGGCTAAAGATTACTAGTTAACTACTACTAAACCAAAACTCACACCCGAATCAGTAATTACTACTGTTCCAATTTCATTATTTGATGAGATTGCAACGGCTGGTGCGGTGAGAGTGTGAGCTGAGATTACTTCGCCTTTTTTGCCCAACTCCAGCAAAACTGATGTGGCTACCTTAGGTTTCCAGGCTGGAATACCTTTAATTGCACCGGATGAGACAAATGTGGTCCAAGAGTTTTTACTCACCGTGGCTAGGGCGGTAGATCTAGATAGAAATCTAACATTCCAAACCGGTTTACCAAGTGCTGAAAATTTTGTAACAGCAGCCTCTTGTTTATTTGAATACATTACCCGACCAGCTTGTAACAGGCCTGTGTCGATTGAACTCCAACTTCTAGTGGTATTTTTTAATGTAGCTCTAGCAACTTGTTGTAGCACACCTGCACTTGAAATTCTTAGTGTAACTGCATCAGATTTACTTATGGGCTTAGCTTTTAACAGTAACTCGCCACTTGCACCCACAGCAGTTACGCCACCATCAGAATTTAGGATTGCATCGTTTATTTGAGTATTTTTTGATCCAATTTTGAGTATTGAAGAAAAAGTTCCAGTTTTTGTTGCAGATAAATAAAACCCTGTTGTAATAGTTTTCTCATATAAATTTCCTAGAATTATTAAATTACTACCTGAGATCAATAATTTTCGAGGAGAGA
>VGBN01000012.1 GCA_016870455.1 Actinomycetota bacterium
GTTGAGATAAGTAAAGCGGTAAATGAAAATGATTTGGCAGTATCTGCTGTTTTATCTGGAAATCGTAATTTTGAGGGAAGAATCTCACCTGATGTAAAGATGAACTACCTAGCTTCACCGCCTTTAGTGGTTGCATATGCATTGACTGGGTCGATGAACCATGATTTTGAAAAGGATCCAATTGGCACTGGCAGTGATGGAAATCCAGTCTTTTTGAAGGATATTTGGCCAAGTACTGAAGAGATTGAATCAGTTATTTCTTCATCAATCTCATCAGATATGTTCACTAAAGATTACTCCTCGGTGTTTGAGGGAGATAAGAGGTGGAAGTCCTTGGAGACTCCAACTGGCAACACCTTTGAATGGGATTTGAACTCAACCTATGTTAGAAAACCTCCCTACTTTGATGGCATGCCAAGAAATCCTCAACCTGTTACCAATATAACTGGAGCCAGAGTATTGGCGATGTTAGGTGACTCAGTAACTACAGATCACATTTCACCTGCTGGGAATATAAAAGTTGACTCACCAGCTGGAAAGTATCTAGCCGAACATGGCATTGATAAATTAGATTTTAACTCCTATGGCTCTCGGCGTGGCAATCATGAGGTAATGATCAGAGGAACATTTGCAAATATTCGTTTGAAAAATTTATTGCTTAATGGAGTTGAGGGTGGTTTTACAAAGAATTTCTTGGCAAATGGTGAGCAAACAACAATATATGAGGCATCTGCTGCATATATTAAAGCCCGAATTCCATTAGTTATCTTGGCCGGCAAGGAGTATGGCTCTGGTTCATCCAGAGACTGGGCTGCAAAAGGAACTGCATTACTAGGTGTGAGAGCAGTTATTGCAGAGTCCTTTGAAAGAATTCATAGATCAAATCTAATTGGTATGGGCGTTCTGCCACTTCAATTTTTGGATGGACAAAGCGCGGCATCTCTTGGTTTGACTGGTAGTGAAACTTTTTCCATTACTGGCGTGGACAAGTTAAATGAGGGAGTTACTCCACAAGAGGTTGAGGTAGCGGCAGGGGATAAGAAATTTAAGGCCAAGCTTCGAATTGATACACCAGGTGAGGCAGATTACTACCGTCACGGTGGGATTATGCAGTATGTATTGCGCTCATTACTAGCCAAATAAATCGCATTAACTTAAATTTGCCCTTAAACTATGAAGATGCTTAATCAGATCAAGTCACCTGCTGATCTTAAAAAGTTAAATCATTCTGAGTTGCCGGCATTGGCTAGTGAGATTAGAGCGTATTTAATTGAGCAAGTATCTAAATCTGGTGGTCATTTAGGACCGAATTTAGGTGTTGTTGAGTTAACCATTGCTATTCATCGAATTTTTGATTCACCTAAGGATGTTGTGGTTTTTGATACTGGACATCAAAGTTATGTACACAAGTTGTTGACTGGCAGAGTGGCGGGTTTTGAGAAATTACGCCAACGAGGTGGCCTGGCAGGATACCCAAATCGCAGCGAGAGTGAACATGATGTGGTGGAAAATTCACATGCCTCCACCGCACTTTCTTGGAGTGATGGTATTGCTAAAGGCTTTAATCTAACGGGCCAAAAAGATCGAGTGGTTGTTTGCGTAGTCGGAGATGGTGCTTTAACCGGTGGAATGAGTTGGGAGGCGCTAAACAATATCTCAACTAGTAAGAATGAAAGATTAGTAATAATTGTGAATGACAATGAAAGATCTTATTCGCCAACTATTGGTGGTTTAGCTACCTATCTTTCAACCCTTAGAGCAACAAGTGGATATGAAAAGTTTTTAGAGTGGGGTAAAGGAGTGCTAGAGAAAACTCCGGTGGTGGGCCATCCAATTTATGAAACCTTGCATGGAGTTAAAAAAGGAATTAAAGATATCGTTGCACCGCAAGGAATGTTTGAAGATTTAGGTCTTAAGTATGTAGGTCCAATAGATGGTCACGATTTATTGGCGATGGAGAAGAGTTTAAAAATTGCTAAAGAGTATGGGCAGCCAGTATTGGTACATGTAATTACCCAAAAGGGTAGAGGACATGCGCCGGCGCTAAATGATGAGGCAGAAAAATTCCACGCAGTTGGAGTTGTAGATGCTGAGACTGGTCAGCCATTAAGCAAAAGTGGCACAAGCTGGACCAGTGTGTTCTCAGATGAGTTGGTAAAGATTGGTGCCCAGCGAAGTGATGTAGTTGCGATTACAGCGGCGATGATGGGACCAACTGGTTTAGATAAATTTGAAAAGGCATATCCTGAGCGCACATTTGATGTTGGCATTGCCGAACAACATGCAACTACTGCCGCTGCTGGTATGGCATTTGCTGGATTACACCCTGTGGTTGCTGTTTACTCAACCTTTTTAAATCGTGCCTTTGATCAATTATTACTAGATGTGGCACTTCATAAAGCAGGAGTGACCTTTGTGCTAGATCGAGCAGGTGTTACCGGCGATGATGGGCCATCCCATAATGGCATGTGGGATCTAGCATTAACTGGCATCGTGCCTACTTTGCATGTGGCAGCCCCAAGAGATGGGCAGCGTTTGCGAGAGACATTACGTGAATCATTAGATATTGGTGATGCTCCTTCTTTGATTAGATTTCCAAAGGGAGCAATTAATCCAGATATTCCAGCCTTTGAACGTCGAGATGGCATCGATGTTTTGTATCGGGGAGAGAGTGCTGATGTTTTACTTATAAGTATTGGGGCTTTAGCCTCGATTGCCGTTGAGGCAGCAGCGCAGGCATACCGTGAAGGTGTTGGTGTGACAGTTATCGATCCAAGATGGGTCAAGCCATTACCTAAGGCACTTATAACTATGGCGCAGCGATATAAAAATGTGGTGGTGTTAGAGGATGGAATCAAACATGGTGGGATTGCAAGCACAGTCTCTGAGTTGTTTAGAGAGGAGCAGCTCAATACACCAGTGCATTCAATTGGGTTACCGTTAACATTTATTGAACATTCCAAACGAGCACAAATACTTGAAGATTTAGGAATTACCGTTCAAAACATTACCCGTTCTTTGGTTGCTTGGCATAGCAGTCAAATTACTGTAGATGTTAAGGAAGAGATGCAACGCCCTTTGGATGAAAGCGAACGCCGCAAACCGCTTCGCTAATACCTTCTCGATCTAGGTAAGGAAGAATTCCACCTAAGTGCATTGGCCAGCCAGAGCCGAGCAACATACAAATATCAATCTCCTGTGGGGTTGCAACCACACCTTCATCAAGCATCATCTTTGCCTCAGTTGCTAAAGCTTGCAAGGCACGTTTTCTAACCTGCTCTGCAGTTGAGGCAGAATTTCCCTGTTGCAAAGCGGTGAGTGCTGCTGGGTTAACGGTATTAACACCATTTGCATCCTTGATATAGAAAGTTTTTATCCCTTCCTTAACAAATTTTTGCATGGTTGGTGAAACTTTGTAACGGGGACCAAGATTTTTGTTTAAAGTTTCTGAGACATGTAATGCCACCCCTGGCCCTACTAGCCCGAGAAGTTCAAGTGATGACATGGGAAAGCCAAGTGGAGCCATGGCAGCATCGGCAACCTCATAAGGGGTGCCCTCATCAATTGCATCGGTGACCTCACCCATAAATCTAGTTAGGAGGCGATTTACCACAAAGGCTGGTGCATCTTTTACAATCACCATTGTTTTCTTCAACTCTTTACCAACATTGATAGCAGTTGCAGTGGTTGCATCATCAGTTTTTGATGTTCGAGCTACCTCCAAGAGTGGCATTACCGCCACTGGGTTAAAGAAGTGAAAACCAATAACTCGCTCTGGATTCTTTAATCCTTCACTCATGGCCTCAACTGAAAGTGATGAGGTATTTGTGGCAAGCAAACACTCAGGGGTAATGATTGCTTCCAACTCTTTGAATAGTTTTTGCTTCAGTGCTAATTCTTCAAAGATTGCCTCGATAATAAAATCACAATTTGCAAATACCTTTTTATCCACCGAACCGGAGATATTAGATAGCAAACGTGCAGCACCCTCAGTGCTTAGTCGCTTTTTATCAACTAACTTTTGAATCTCTGATTTAATCCAGGCTAAACCCTTGTCCACTCGCTCCTGATCGATATCAGTTATTACTACTGGAACCTTTAAATTCCTCAGCATCAGCAGGGCCAGTTGAGATGCCATTAGACCAGCCCCAACCACGCCCACCTTGGTAACTTTTCTAGCTAAAGCAGGTTTTGGAGCTCCTTCAACTTTCTTGCGTTTTTTCTGAATCAAATTAAAAGAATATAAAGAGGCACGTAATGAATCACTCATTACCAAATCAGCAAGTACTTTGGTTTCAGCGGCAAAACCATCTCGGACAGAGTTGCTTTGAGCTGCCTTAATAAGATCTAGCGCAGCTAATGGGGATGGTATTTGAGCCCCACTGTATTTTTTAGACACAGCTGCTTTACCGGTAGCAAGTGCTTTCTCAAAACCAGCGGTATCTTTACTAAAATCCTTACGTTCAACCTTGGTTTTGCCACTTAAAACATTTGCAGCAAACTTAACTGATTTTTCCAAGAAATCAGCTGGTTCAAATACGGCATCAACGACGCCAAGCGATAGCGCATCTTTGGCTTTCATCATTGTGTTGTTGTTTAAGGCATTTACGATTATTACCTGAACTGCATTCTCAGCACCAACTAGCTTTGGCAATAATGTTGCACCACCCCAACCTGGCACAAGTCCTAAGAAGCATTCTGGTAGTGCGGTAAATGCGGTAGATGCCAAGGTGCGGTAGTGGCAATTAAGCCCAACCTCTAGACCACCACCTAGTGCTAAACCATTTATAAAAGCAAAGGTTGGTTTTTTACTCTCATGTAATTTAAGAAATATCTCATGGCCCAAATCGCCAATCCCAACAGCTTGTGACTTATCTTTTAAAAAACTCATGGCAGAAAGATCTGCGCCGGCTGCAAATATAAATGGCTTTCCAGTTACTGCAATCGCAGCGGCGTCAGATTTTTGCGCCTCATCGATGGCATTTGAGAGAGCTGCCAGGGAGGCAGGTCCAAATGTATTTGGGCGATTATGATCTGCTCCATTATCTAAAGTGATTAAAGCTAAATTACCGCTATGGCCAAATGGAGAAAGTGAAACCATTTGCACAATTGCATTTGTGATGACCTCATCAGGTGATCCTGCTAAAATCTCAGCCATTATTTACTTCCTTTGTAATTAGGATTTTCCCAGATAACTGTGCCACCCATACCTAGACCAATACACATAGTTGTGATTCCATATCGCACATCGGGATTATCCTTGAAGCCATTAGCTAGATTTAAAATTAACCGAACTCCAGATGAGGCTAGCGGATGACCAACAGCGATTGCGCCACCATAGATATTTACCCGCTTGTCATCATCTGCAATTCCAAAATGATCTAAAAATGAAAGTACTTGAATTGCAAAAGCCTCATTGACCTCAAATAAACCGATGTCAGTAATATCCAAGCCTGCTTTTTTCAGCGCTTTGATTGTGCTGGGAACTGGTCCATATCCCATAATCTCTGGCTCCACACCAGCAAATGCATATGCCACCATCTTGGCCTTAATGGAAAGGTTTAACTCTTTAGCTTTATCCTCTGAGGCCAATAATGCAGCGGTTGCACCATCATTTAAACCTGCAGCATTTCCTGCAGTCACCCGACCTGCTGGTCTAAATGGTGTTTTCAGCGCTGCCAAAGCCTCTAATGTGGTTTGCGGCCGAGGTGGCTCATCAACAGTTGCAACACCCCAACCAAGTTCAATATTTCTTGTTGCAACTGGAATCAAATCTGGTTGAATTTTATTTGCTGCATATGCTGCTGCAGTTTTTTGTTGCGAAGCTAGCGCATACTTATCTGCCCGCTCTTTAGTTAGGTGAGGAAACTTGTCATGCAATCTCTCAGCAGTTGCGCCCATTTGCAATGCATCGGTGTCCACAATCTTTTCTGCTAAGTAACGTGGATTTGGATCGAAGCCATCACCCATCGGATGATTTCCCATATGCTCCACACCACCAGCAATTGCTAAGTCATATGCACCCATATTTATGCCACCAGCGATAGCGGTTACCGCAGTTAGTGCGCCAGCACACCACCTATCAATTGAGTAGCCAGGAACAGTTTTTGGAATACCAGCTAAAATTGAAACAGATCTACCGATATTCATTCCTTGATCACCAGTTTGAGTAGTTGCCGCAATTGCAACATCATCAATTTGATTAACTGGCAGATTTGGATTTCGCTCTAACAATCCGCGAATGCAGCGCACCATAATGTCATCAGCTCTAGTTTGAGCATATAAAGAACCCGCTTTACCAAAGGGCGTCCTTACTGCATCCACTAAGACCACATTGGTTTTGGATGTTGCGGTTTTACTCATACTTAACCCCTAGCTCACTGTTCATCGGTATGGCAGTAGGTTACTCGCCAGTAGTGAAAATGGATAGTGAGGCTTGAATCGGGGTGTTAGGAGTTATTTTCCTCAGCGCTTTGACTCTCAGATTCAACTGGCTCTGGAATTATCAATGGCTCACTTTCGCCCAACTTGGATGCTACTAATTTAGAGACTTGCTCTACCTGCCAACTCCTAGCCCCTAAATGTTGCAACTCAGCTACGACAAAACTCTCATACTCACTATCGCTACTTGGCGGCTGCTGCCAACAAATCCGTTTTATAAACTCTGGGGTTATTAAATTCTCAGTTGGAATTTGTAGTTGGGTAGATAACTCCGCCAAGGCGGCCCGGACATGGGTTAGTCGGGCATACCCAATCGGATTTTTCTCTTTCCAAACTCGAAGTGGCGGTAGAGATTGTGACTCAACCCGTAATTGCACCTGTTGCTCAATAGGCGTAGAAAGAGCAAGATTTAAAACCTTTAACCAACGATTAAATGGCGGGGACTCTAATCTGGTTCGCCAACCTATTACCTTTGCTACCTCCTCTAAGCTTTCAGGTCGCTTAATTGCCAACTCGATTATCGCCTCATCATTTAACACTCTGCCTGGAGCTAGATCTAACTCCTGCGCCAATTGATCCCGGCTCAGCCAAAGCTGCTTAACAATTGTCATGGTTAATCGATCTCGCACCTTGTGCATTCCTGAGGTTTTCCGCCAGCGATCTGGTTTTGGCATATCTGAAAACTTAAAATCTTGATAGTCCCTTAAAATTGACTCAAAATCTTGCACAGCCCATTTGAGTTTATTTTGTTCAATCAGCATTTGCTCAACCTTGTCTCTAATCTCCAGCAGGATATCGACATCAAGGGCGGCGTAATTTATCCATTCCGGGCGAAGTGGTCTGATTGACCAATCAACTGCTGAATGCTCCTTTGCCAGTTGCAACTCCAACAAACTTTCAGCAAGTGCACCTAAACTAACCTTTGGGCAGCCAGCTATTCGTGCCCCTAACTCAGTATCAAAAAGTTTCTTGGGCATTAAACCAACCTCAATTAAACAGGGTAAATCTTGGGTGCTGGCATGAATCACCCACTCAATCTCTGAGAAGCTTTGATTAAACTTTTGCCAAAGTTTTGATCCTTGCAACCCAATTGGGTCAATTAAATGCAGGCCACCATTTTTACGAAAAATTTGAATTAAATAAGCTTTTTGACTATAGCGATAACCAGAGGCACGTTCGGCATCAATGGCAATTGATCCATCACCTGCCAATAAATCCTTTATTACTTTTTCAAAACTGCTCTCATCTGCAGATATTTCAGGGGTGCCAGCACGTGGGGATAAGAGTGGAGTCAGCATTACTTAGAGAATTCTAACTATTACGAGCAATTGGGCTAACTCCCTGCGGAATTGGCTCCAGTCCAGCGCTGATTGCCAGCAAATCCAGCCAGGCATTTACATGCTCTATCAAATTACTTTCATTACTTGGTGTCCATGAAGCGCGAACTTCAATCTCAGAATCCTCATCTCGCTCCACCAATTCACCAAATGAGGCGCTAGCAACTCTTGTAACAGTGCCGCTTGGGTTAATAAATTCACAACCATGTTTTTTCAAAGATTCGATTAACCATGCCCAACCGATCTCAGGCAAAAGAGGATCTGAAGCCATTTCAAGATCTATTGCTGCTCGCGCAAATGTTACGCACCGCCATTGCCCACCCCAGCCCTCTTGGCCAGCTGGATCATGAAGTAAAACAAATCGTCCGGTGGCTGCATCCTCTAAAACATCAGCGGTCATTGCTAATGCAAAGGGTGCAAGTTTTTGCGGAGCAGGTACTGTTTCAAGCAAAATTTCACCTCTTGGCTTTAACGCCAAAATAGGTTGAATTAATTGATCAAAAGTTTTGCTCACTACCTAAGGATAAATTGTTAAATGAGTAAGTATGTGTAGGCACGAGCAGACTCAGCGCAATTAGCAGTAATTCAACCCAGTAGGATCCACCGATGGCCTCATTGCTAGCACTTCTATCCTCCATACTCTGGGGTGGAGCGGATTTTTTAGGTGGAAAATTATCAAAGCGCTATCAGGCAATAGCGGTCACCGCTGTTTCTCAGGCAATTGGCCTATTAATTGGAATTTTGATTGTGTTGATTAGCTCCTCCTGGTTTAGGCCAACACTTTCCTGGGATAACTACTTTTTATCAGGCATATTTGCTGGATTACTTGGATTTATCGGATTAGTTGCTTTTTACTCAGGATTAGCAACTGGACGAATGGGAGTTGTTGCACCAATAAGTGCACTGAGTGTGTTTATTCCGCTGACAATTGCATTTATCAATGGTGAAAAGCCAAATGATGGGCAACTAATGGGCATGGGTATTGCTTTAACCGGTGCTTTCTTTGCCAGTGGTCCAGAGATCAAAGGTGGTTTTGCCCTTAAGCCAATTCTCTTTGCAGTTATTGCAGCTTTTGGATTTGGTGGAGCGGTCACATTTATTGCTAAAGGATCTGAGAGCAGTGCAATCATGACCATGACCACAATGCGTTTTGCCACCTTCATGGTAGCGCTTTTGTTGTTTGCGCGTTATCGAACCATTGGTGGCTTCACCAAGAAGGAGCTGCCAATTTTGATTGCAATTGGTGGTGCTGACTTTATTGCAAATTTACTGTTAGGTGTGGCAACAACTAAGGGGTTAGTCTCACTTGCAGTTGTTTTGGGTTCACTTTATCCAATAGTTACCGCATTGTTAGCATTTAAGTTACTGCATGAGCGTTTGCATAAAGTTCAATACCTAGGAATTGCATTTGCTATTGCCGGTGTAGCAGTTATTTCAATTAGTTAATTTTTTGTAATACCTAAACTGACAAGGTGAGATTTCCTCACTACTGATTAACTCAAAACCTTTTGTCAAATCTGATATAGAAATTTGATTTTCACCACTCTTTTCCTGGTTAACAGTTAAATACAGATTATCAATTAATCCCTGCCTCACCATTTCTAATAGAAGCTTTGGTCCAGCCTCGATAAGTAAATTTATCGGTGTAGTTTTAGTGGCTTCAAAGTTGTTTGCGATTTCACTTATGAATTCAGCAGGAGAGAGTGAGAATTGTTTAGCTAATTGATTTTTTGGTTGCAATCTAACTTTTGAGTGGGTAAGAATATAAAGTGGAATTGGTGTGCGTTTGTAAGGCTCTCGTCGGGCGGTATTTCCACCGATTAAGATCAGATCACTCTTTTGGCGAAGTGCTTTAAATCGGCTTCGATCTGCCTCAGTTGAAAGGCCGATCGATGATCCGACCAGGGTAGTTGAGCCATCTTTGCCCACAATTAGGTTGGCGCAGGTGATCACTTCTCGCATAGTGCTTAAGGCTACCCACTGTCAGTGGTCAGCTCTAATCTTTAGCAATGATCATCGATTGTGAAAGTTGTGTAATGCGCGATATCGCCTGTGGCGATTGTGTTGTATCAGTGCTGCTGCAAATCTCACCAGCACCTGTTAAAAAAGCTGAGCTAAGTAACACCCATGCGGCTGCAATAAATAATCTAGCCAAGGTTGGCTTGGTTCCCCCCTTGCGATTTACCCCTGGCAGCAAAGGCCAAGGTGGCAGAAAGAAAACTGGGTAGATAGGCGCAAAATCTTATTAATTTTAGGTAATTCTCAGCCGAGCACGCTTGCGATGGGTTGAGTTTGCCCACTTTAAGCAGTTAGCCTTTCTTGATGAGGTACTCCTTGCGCTGGATTTTTGCCTTTGTTATCGCAGTTGGTCTTTTATTTCCAATCTCAGCAAATGCTGCGCCAAATCTAATTGAGGTGCAGGGCAGGGTACGAGAGCTACAGGAGCAGGCAACAACCGCCGCCGAGGGTGCCCAAGAGGCAAAGGTGCAGTTAGCAAAGTTAAAAAAGACCTTAGAGACTGTGCAACAGCAGGCAAGTCAACAAGGTGCTTCAGTTACTGCACTTAATAAATCAATTGGCGTAATTGCAAATGAGCGTTACAAATCTGGCCCACTTAGCCAATCACTTGAGTTGCTCTTTTCCACCGATCCAACACTTTACCTATCAGCAGCTGGCTCATTAGAGGCGGTAACTAGACAAAAGACAGCGGATTTAAAGAAATTCTCAGTTGCAACCCAAAGATTAACTGCAACCTCATTAACTGTAGAAGATAAGTTAGCGATGGTAAAAGCTGCAGAGGCGAAATTTACTAGGCAGTTGGCCCTGGCAAACTCTAAGTTAAAAGAGGCAGAGGCATTACTTGCTAAGTTAACAGCGGCCGAACGGGAGCGGTTAGCAAAATTAACTGAGGATGAAGAGGATGCAGATCAACAAAAGTCTTTAAGTGATGCTAGTAAGTACGCTACTTTATCTGGCCGGGCCGGTACAGCAATTAAATATGCCCTAGCTCAGATTGGGGATAAGTATGTATTTGGAGCAGATGGGCTTACCTACTGGGATTGCTCTGGCTTGACCATGCGCGCCTTTGCCGCTGCAGGTGTATCCCTGCCTCACTCATCGAGAGCACAGTATCGATATGGCAAGGCGGTAGCTAAAAAAGATTTACGACCTGGAGATTTAGTATTTTTTGGTAAACCAATTTCACATGTGGGAATTTATTTAGGACCGGATCGAATGCTGCATGCACCTAGATCAGGCAGCCGGGTAAAAATTGCCAATATGAATATGGGTAAGAAACCTTATATTGGAGCTCGCCGTCTCTAATCAACAAAAAGTTCTATTAGTCACCAATGATCTAGGGCCTAGAGCAGGTGGCATTGAGACATTTGTGCTTGGTTTAATTGAAGGCTTACCCAAGAACTGTTTGACGATTTATACCTCCAGCCAAAAAGGCGATCAGGCATTTGATCAACAATTACTACAAAAATACGGGGTAGTGGTAATTCGAGATCGGGCGAGAATTTTGTTGCCAACTCCAAGAGTTTTAGGTAGGGCGGTAAAAATTCTTAAAGAAAGCGGGGCAAAAAATATTTGGTTTGGCGCAGCCGCACCGCTTGGTTTAATGGCCGGCAAATTAAGAGCAGCTGGTGCTACCAATATCGTTGCTTTATCTCATGGCCATGAGGTGTGGTGGGCAAAGATTCCAATGCTCAAAGGCTTGCTCAAAAAGATCATCACCGAGGTGGATTATTTGGGATATTTGGGTGAGTTCACAAAGAGTCAGATTATTAAGGTAAGTGGTGAGAGTAAAAAGTTTGTGCAAATTGCACCTGGCATCGATACCAATCACTTTACTCCCCGCCCACCACGGAAGGATTTAATTGAAAAGTATCGATTAGATGGCAGGCAAGTGATTGTCAGTGTTGGCAGATTGGTCCACCGAAAAGGACAAGATGAGTTAGTGAAGGCATTGCCAAAAATTCTGGAGAGATTTCCAGATGCAATTTTGCTATTAGTCGGTGAAGGGCCAATTAAACATATGTTGTTTAACTCGGCTAAACAATTAGGTGTATTACCAAAGGTAGTTTTTGCCGGAAGAGTCTCCCATGATGAGTTGCCAGATTACATATCTTTAGGGCAGGTCTTTGCTATGCCAGTTCGATCAAGATTTTCTGGATTAGAGGTGGAGGGACTTGGCATTGTCTATTTAGAGGCAAGTGCCTGTGGCCTACCAATAATAGTTGGAAACTCTGGCGGAGCAGTTGATGCGGTTCTAGATAAGGTTACCGGCTTGCTGGTAGATGGAAATGACTGCGCAGATATTGCTGAAAAAATATCTCAATTGCTAGCAAATCCCACCGCTGCCAAGCAGCTAGGTCAAGCAGGTAGGGGTTGGGTGATTGAAAACTGGCAAGCTTCTACTTGGTCAAAGAAATTTAACCAGATACTAATTGGTGATTAAATTATTTTCGATGCCGATTGCAACCGCCTGAGCGCGATTTGCAGCTCCTAACTTTCGATAGATGTTTGCTAGATGGGTTTTGATTGTAGCTTCAGTTAAAAACAAGACCGCCCCAATTGCATTTGCTGTTGCCCCGGATGAAAGTAGTGAGAGCACCTCTAACTCTCTGGGGGTGAGATCAAAATCTTTTCTAACTTTAGATTTTTTGATCTCACCAGCTTTTAGAAACCTATCTACACCAGCAGCCACACTTTGTACTACCTCAATAAGTGAATCAGTTGGTGCCGATTTGGTAATAAAGGCGGCTGCACCAGCTGCCTTGGCTAACTCAAGTGTTTGTTGATCATCATGCATTGTCAGCACCACAAATTTACTCTTCATCTTGGCAGTATGTGCTTGTTTGATTACCTCCAATCCGCTTGCGGCACCAAGATTTATATCAACTACTGTGATTTCAGGTTGGTGGGTGTTTAGCATGGCAAGTGCTTGATTTACAGTTGCAGCCTCAGCAACTACCTCAAAGTTTTTTTCTTTAAGCGCCGTCGCAACTGCAGCTCTAATTAGCGCATGATCATCTACTAGCAGTACTCGCACTTTAAAAGGTAATCTCTACCAAAGTACCAGCTGCGGTTGAATCAACCTTGATTTGTGCCCCAATCAGGGCAAGCCGCTCAATTACCCCAGTCATACCAAATGAATTGGGCTTATCTTTAACTCCACCACCGCCATCATCTACTACCGAGATTCGCTTTGGCTCTAAAGTGATTTTAATCTGCTGGCAGTTTGCATATCGCTTTGCATTTAATACTAACTCTCGGATAACTCGAAGTAACTCATATTTGTGGGCTGCATCAGGGAGGATCTCACCTGTGACCTCAAAATTTATTGATGTATCTGAAAGTAGTGGTTGTACCTGATCTTGAACTTGTTGATAAAAACTCTTTGAATCTTGAGTTCGCAGCTCATAAATCTCATCTCGCACCTGATTTAGTATTGCTGAGAGGGTAAGGCGCAGATCACGCAGGGTAGAGCGATTTTTACTCCCTAAATTCTCATCACCAATTACTTGATCTAATCGATAGCCAAAGGCAGCTAACTCTTGAGCAAGTCCATCATGAAGCTCTCGAGCAAGTCGAGTACGTTCTGAATTAGGCGAAGAGTTCATCAATCTCGCGAGCAAATTGCTGCGAAACTACATGGCGCTTTACAGATAACTTAGCGGTCAATTGTCCGCCAGGAATTGTGAAGTCAACCGGTAAAATTGTGAACTTTCGAATTGACTCAGCCCTACTGACAGCCTTATTAGTCTCATCAACTGCAGTTTGAATTACCGCTTGCAGGGTTGGATCCTTAGCTAAATCAGCGATTGATGCACCCTCTTTTTTGTTAGCAGCAGCCCAAGGCTTAATCGCATCTGGATCAATTGTTATCAATGCCGCGATAAATGGTTTGTTATCACCAACCACCATGCATTGGCTAATAAGTGGATGTGAACGCAATCTGTCTTCTAATACGGCAGGCGCAACATTCTTACCGCCTGCGGTAACAATTAGCTCTTTCTTACGGCCAACAATTGATAGGTAACCTTCATCATCAATCTTTCCAAGATCTCCTGATTTAAAGTAACCATCTGAGGTGAAGGTCTCTTTGTTTGCTGCATCATTTTGCCAATAACCTTGCATCACAATTGCACCTTTTATTAAGACCTCGCCATCTTCAGCGATCTTGATTGTGGTGCCTGGGATTGGCTTACCAACTGATCCAACCTTGTGTGCGGTTGTTAAATTCAATGTTGCACCGGCTGTAGTTTCGGTTAATCCATAACCTTCTAAAACTCTAATACCAGCTCCACGATAGAAGTGGCCAAGGCGTTCACCTAATGGCGCACCACCTGAGATCGCAGCCTCTACTCTGCCACCTAAACCGGTGCGAATCTTTACATAAACCAACTTATCAAATAACCCATGTTGCAATTTCAAAAGTGGTGAGATCTTTTTACTATCTAAAGCCTTGCTATAAGCGATTGCTACCTCAGCAGCTTTATGGAAGATCTTTCCTTTACCAGCTGCTTGTGCCTTTGCTTCAGCGCCGTTGTAAACCTTTTCAAATATACGTGGCACTGCCAATACGAAGGTTGGCTTAAATGATGCCAGGTCTATTGGTAGTTTTGTTAAATCGCTGCAATGGGCAAGATGTAAGCCAGCGGTAATTGAACCAATTTGCACCATTCGACCAAAGACGTGGGCAACTGGCAGGAACAAAAGAGTTGAACCACCAGGCTTTAAGAATAGATCACTTGCGCCATTGACCACATTTCCGCACTCAGATAAGAAGTTTCCATGTGTTAACTGCACACCTTTTGGTTTACCAGTGGTGCCAGAGGTATAAATTAAAGTTGCAAGTGTCTCTGGTTTTAATCTCTCACGACGTTTTGCAATTTCATCATCACTTACATCTTTTCCTTCATGGGTCAAGGTGGCAAGTGCGTTGTAGGTAATATTCCAAACTTTCTTACATGCAGCAGGTAGTACCGGTTGGACTAACTCTGCCAATGCCGGAGTCTCAACAATTATTGCAACTGCCGCAGAGTCAGTTAATATCCACTCCACCTGTTCTGCGCTAGAGGTTTCATAAATAGGTACCGGAACTGCACCGGCATACCAGATTGCAAAATCTAGAACTGTCCACTCATACCGAGTCTTTGCCATAATCGCTACTCGGTCGCCAAATGAGATACCAGCTGCGATCAATCCCTTGGCAACAGCCTTGATCTCCTCCTCATACTCTTTGGCGGTAACAGCTTGCCAGCCATCACCTAATGGGCGGGAGACGATTACTCGTTGCGGCTCAAAGTGAGCTCTTTCTGAAATTAGATTTGTTAAGTTGCCGGCGACTGCGGCTGGAATTAATGCTGGAATAGTTATCTCATTCATAGACCCACGCTACTGGCTTCCACTAAATTGCGCTAGAACCTATTGATAACTCTCAGGAATGGGCTAATCGGGTTGGCTACTTCAGGGTAACCTTGCGCCATGAGCAACCCAACCACCTCCACCGTAACAATCTCAGCCAGCGCAGATGATGTCCGGGCTGTTCTCTTTGATATTGCAAACTTTCCAACCTGGTCTACCTCATTTAAGTCAGTAACAGTGCTGGCATCAAATGGCGATGGCAGAGTTACACAGGCGAAATTTTCTGTTGATGCTGGTGCATTAAAGGATAAGCCAACCTTAAATTTTGATTGGTCTGGGTATCCAGATCGAGTGGATTACTCACTTGAGGATGCTGACCTATTAACCGATATGAGTGGGGCATACATCGTTAAAGATAATGGTGATGAGTCTGAGGTTACCTTTGAATTAACCGTTGCATTATCTATGCCTGTTCCAGATGTCATGCGAACTAAGGCAGAGAAAGCAACAATTGATTTAACCTTAAAACAGTTAAAGGAAAAACTGGAAAATTAATTGAGCAACAATATTGCAACATCTGCTCTAACAATTGGTATTGATATTGGTGGCACCAAGGTATTAGGTGGGGTAGTAGATAACAAGGGCACAATTATTGACTCTGCCCGACGTCCTACCCCTGCAAGCGGCGGAGCTGCGCTAATAACCACCATTATTGATTTGATTAAAGAGTTTCAAGGCAAACATCAAATCGCAGGAATTGGTATCAGCGTCGCAGCATTAATCTCAAAAGATCAAGGCACAATCGTAGGTGCACCAAATATTGCAAATTTAAGTAAGTTAAATTTTGTGGCTGAGTTAAAAAAAGTTTTTAATCTTCCAGTAATCGCTGAAAATGATGCAAATGCAGCCATGTGGGCTGAGTATAAATTTGGAAATGCTCAAGGATTAAATCCCGTTATATTTTTCATTATTGGCACTGGCATGGGTGGCGGTCTAGTAGTTGATGGGAAATTGTTTAGAGGAGCTAATGGAATTGGCGCAGAGTTTGGTCACATGATTGTGCAACCAAATGGTTTGCAATGTGGTTGTGGAGCATTTGGCTGTATCGAGCAGTACGCATCCGGAAGTGCATTAATGCGTTATGCAAAAGAGGCGATCGCCGCCAACCCAAAGCAAGCTGAGGCGTTATTACCTATGTGTAATGGTGATTTTGCCAATCTAACTGGCTCTATTTTGACCCAAGCAGCGAAAAATGGTGATGAGTTGGCACTTGCTGCATTTGATAAACAAGCAGATTGGCTGGGTAGCGCCTGCGCCTCCTACACATTGTTGCTAGATCCGCAGGCGATCGTAGTTGGTGGTGGTGTAGTTGAGGCAGGGGAGTTGTTTCTAACTAGGGTAAGAAATGCAATGGAGAGGTATATGCCATTTGCTGGTACTCATCTGTTACCAAAAATTATTGCGGCCAAACACGGCAATGATGCTGGCTTAATTGGAGCGGCGGATTTAGTTAGAGACTAGCTCCATCATCAAAGTCATCCTCTGTTCGAGCAGTTCGCCAAATGATTATCGCCACCGAGGCTAAGCACCCCAACACCGCTGGCCAAACTCCAATAAATTCAAAATCAGTAAACCAATAAAGTATTAGATATGCACCAGAACCCAACAATGCCACCACTGAACTTCGTTGCATTTGATCAAGTTTTATCTTGCCAGGATTTGGCGGAGTAAATAGATTTGCCTGATCAATCTTTTCTAACTCATCTAAGTAGGTGGTAGGTGCGGATTGATCAAGGGATAAGCCAGAAACAATTGACTCAAACTCAGCATCGACTAAATCACTTTCATTAAAATCTGAGCCGCGTTTTACCGCACCAGATAAAACATCTTCAATAAAGATTTTACTTTCGATATTTAACTGCGTTAAGTCAAAATCCAACGCAACATTGTGAAATGAGTTTTCAAAAACAACCTCCCGGATATCTACTGAAAATACATTGTCTATCACCGTCATTGAGTTCTCTGGGTCAACTGCATGATCATTAATTGAGTAAGCCACCATGATTGGTAAATCAATCAAGTAAAGATCACGCTCTACTAGCCTCCATAATTTACGAAGGGAATCCAATGCTTTTAATGGAGTTCGGCCATAAGCATGAATTGGCGGATTTGGCGCTGCTACATCAGTTGGACCTTTACCAATTGAACCAATTAGAAACTTTGAAATCGGAACAAATTTCATAAACCATCTACGATCATGAATTGAGGGGTTTAAAACAATCAGACCCTCCACCTCAGAGCCACGAATCTGGCACAGCCTAAGGGCTAAGGTTGCTCCCATTGAGAAGCCTGCAACAAATACTCGATCACAACTTTTCTTTAACTCCAAAAAAGATTTCTCAACCTCGCCATACCAATCTTGCCAAGTTGTTTGATTCATCTGTTGCCAGCTGGTGCCATGTCCAGGAAGCAATGGCGCAACTACGGTGTAACCAGCGTTGTTTAAAAATTTTGCCCACGGGGCAATACTGATTGGTGTGCTGGTGAAACCATGGATAAGTAGCACTCCAATTTTTCCACCCATCAGGGTAAATCCGGCTGAGTTTGGAATGGAATTCACGCTCGAATGGTGTCATAGATTGGCTTAGCCACTAAATTATCCCTATGCCATACCAGATCTTGAAGTCATTTTTAATCCCGCTATTGATGTTTATCTTTAGGCCAAAGGTAAGTGGATTAAGACATGTGCCAAGCACCGGACCGGTGATAATCGCCTCCAACCACCTTTCATTTAGCGATTCAATCTTTATGCCACTGGTTGTGCCACGTAATGTCACCTTCTTAGCAAAGAGTGAGTACTTCACCTCACCTGGTTTAAAAGGTCTAATTAAAAAACTAACCTTTATTGCGCTGGGTCAGGTTCCGATTGATCGATCTGGTGGCAAACGTAGTGAGGCGGCGATCTTGACTGGTTTAAGGTTGCTTAAAGAGGAACATTGCGTTGGAATTTATCCAGAGGGGACAAGATCCCCAGATGGACGGTTATATAAAGGTCGAACTGGTATTGCACGAATGGCAATTGAGTCAGGAGCACCAGTTGTGCCAGTTGCGATGTTTAACACCGCAGAGATACAACCGACTGGGCAGGTGGTGCCCAAGGTAAGGCGGGTTGAGATGGTCTTTGGTGAACCAATGTATTTTTCTGGCGATTCAACCGATCAGACGGTGTTAAGAGCTGCCACCAATCAATTAATGGAGAAGATTGCTGAGTTATCAAAGCAAGAGTATGTGCCACATATGTACGCCTCTGATGCTAAAGATGCAATCAAAAAGAGCTTAAGAGAGAGAATTGATTTTGATGAGGATGATGTCTGATTTACTGAGCGCCAATAAACTCTCGTCGCTGATTTAGGTAATTACACATATCGCAGTTGTCTTTAGCAGCTGGCATCGGACCACTTACCACGGTAATAAAATCGGTAAGGCGCTCACCAAGGGCTGCCGGGTTTCGTTCAATTGGTCGCCAGGTGTGTTTTAACTTTAAACCAAAGCCTTTATTAACATCACCAGCTGGCTCCAGTAATGACCAAACTAGAAGTCCCATAACTGAAACCTGCTTTGGAGCACCAGTTGCAGGATTTTCTAACGCAAATGCATATGCCTCAAGTTGTGGTTGGTAGAGCTCTGTTTTATCGGAATCCTTTGCTTGAAATTTGCAATCAATAATGCCAAAGCTGCCATCAGAAAACTCAATCAATAAATCATATTTGCCTCGAATTGCATACTTTGTGGGCTGCCCATTTACTGTAATAAAGGTTGACTTAACCCATCCTCCTAAATCAGCGACCCTTCCAGCTGGCAAAACCGGGGCAATATCGGCACAGCTTTTATCTGCAAAGTACTTTTCTTGCATGCTGGCTAGATCTCCCACCAAAGGCATAAAACCTGGGGTACGAAGGCCGTGGTTGTAATTTAACCAAAGGCATCGGTGACAAGATCCCCAGGAAAAAGTTAAATCGGAGGGTGAGATAAATTCGCGGGCATTTCCAACTGCATTTGATGAGGCCACTATTACTCTTCTTTCGTTACCCACCCTTAACTAGGTGCCTGATTTTGGTTTGTTAA
The DNA here is from genome assembly GCA_016870455.1 of Actinomycetota bacterium. Classification (GTDB taxonomy): domain Bacteria; phylum Actinomycetota; class Actinomycetes; order Nanopelagicales; family Nanopelagicaceae; genus Nanopelagicus. Next base: position 19,278 of record VGBN01000012.1, read on the forward strand.
GCAGTGTAAGTCTGCCTGCTTGCGGTGACAAAAGGATAGATCGCCACGAAAATATCGGTGATTAACCTATTATTACTGCGGAGAAAATGGTAAATATGCCAAGTCCGATCATTACCACCCCACCAAATCGGCGCATAAATATCAATCTTCTTAAATCACCCGACAACCAACTTCTAATCGTGCCAGCGAGTAAGCCATAAGCACCATCAGAGATCATCGCTACCAGGGCAAATATTCCACCTAGCAGCAGCAATTGCGCTGTGACATTGCTTTTTTCTTGATCAACAAATTGGGGCAAGATTGCGGCGAAGAAAACTATTGATTTAGGATTTAAGGTCCCTACCCAAAAGCCATTTTTTATTGATGTAAAAAAGGATGGTCTTGCGCCATCGGTGCTTTGCAGATCTTGAGAGTGGCTTTTGCTAGCTGCAATCGCTGCATAACCTAGATAGATCAGATAACCACCACCTGCCCATTGAATTGCGTGGTAAAACAGCTCAGATCTTTGTAACAGTGGACCTAACCCCAGCGCCACCAAGATGGATACCAAAAACATTCCACCGGCATTTCCAATCACGGTGGCAATTGCCGCCAACCTGCCCCAGGCGATGGCACGGGCGATGGTGAAGAGCACCGATGGGCCAGGGGCGAGAATGATCAAAATCGTGGCTACTAGGTACTCCCAGAGCCGGGATGGAATGGCATCTGAGAGGAACACGCTTTAATTGTATGGGTTGCCAATATTTCGATAATGGGTTTAAATACTCGATAGTATCGATTCGATATATCTAGTAGATAGGCAGCCAGTGAGATCTCGTTCCCAATCCTTGGAGTTTGCTCTCCTTGGCCTGCTCTCCCAGGGACCACTTCATGGGTATGAGTTACGAAAGCGGATGAGTGCTATCTATGGTCCATTTCGGGCATTAAGTTTCTCCGTTTTATACCCACAACTTCGCAAGATGTTAGAGGCAAACTTAATCGAACAATCATTTTCCGACTCTGGTGGTTTATCGAGAAGATCAAGAATTGTCTATGAGTTAACTGGCAAGGGTAGGGAGCGTTTTGCATCTTTAATGCAAAGTGCCAGCCCTGACTCCTTTGAGGATGAAGGATTTGAGGTCCGGTTTGCTTTTTTTGGACCAACACCTAGAAATAATCGCGTCAGAATTTTAGAGGGGCGCCATCGCAGATTAGTTGAGAAGGCGGAGATTGTTCGCAAGGACTTAGCAAAAACACCAGAGGGAATTGATACCTATTTAGTTGAGTGGCGCCGTCACTCATTGGAATCAGCAGAGCGAGAGATCGCTTGGCTGGAAGAGATGATAAAAACCGAAAGGAAGAGCTCGTGAGCGTAGAAAATAAAGGGGAGATCCGGGTAGCAATAGTTGGAGTGGGAAACTGCGCCAATTCATTGGTTCAGGGAATTACCTACTACAAGGATGCTACTAACGAAACCGAGATTCCTGGTTTGATGCACCCAGTACTTGGTGGCTATCACATTAAGAATATCAACTTTGTCCTAGCCCTAGATGTTGATGCTAAAAAGGTTGGCTTAGATTTAGCTGATGCTATTTGGGCAAGTGAAAACAATACGATTAAGTTTGCAACAGTTGCTAAGACTGGTGTGGTTGTAAAACGCGGCACCACACTTGATGGTCTTGGTCGCTATTACAAAGAGACGATTAAAGAGTCAGATGCCCCGGCGGTAGATGTAGTGGCGGAGCTAAAGGCAAGCAAGGTTGATGTCTTAATCTGCTATCTGCCAGTTGGCTCTGAAGAGGCTGCAAAGTTTTATGCCCAATGCGCACTTGATGCTGGCTGTGCCTTTGTTAACGCCCTGCCGGTCTTTATCGCCTCTGATCCTCTTTGGGCGGACAAGTTCACAAAGGCTGGAATTCCAATTGTTGGCGATGATATTAAGTCGCAAGTAGGAGCAACTATTACCCACCGCATCATGGCAAAACTATTCCAAGATCGTGGTGTTCATCTAGATCGCACCTACCAATTAAATGTGGGTGGAAATATGGATTTTAAAAATATGTTGGAGCGAGATCGCTTAGAGTCAAAGAAGATCTCTAAAACTCAATCTGTCACCTCACAATTAGATTATGAGTTAGGTTATAAAAATGTGCATATTGGGCCATCTGATTACATCCCGTGGCTAGATGATCGTAAATGGGCGTATGTTCGGCTGGAGGGTCGTGCATTTGGTGATGTGCCATTAAATCTTGAGTACAAGCTTGAGGTTTGGGATTCACCAAACTCAGCTGGAGTCATCATTGATGCACTTCGATGTGCCAAGATTGCGTTGGATCGCAAGATTGGCGGGCCACTTCTATCACCATCTAGTTACTTTATGAAAACACCACCTATTCAATACACCGATGAACAGGCTTACCAAAAGGTGGAACAGTTCATCGAAGGTAACATCGAAAGATAAGATCGTTTTGGTAATTTAAAAACCCCTAAGACATTTAATGCCTTAGGGGTTTGGTACTTAATTGTATTTAATGAATGGCACGGCTTAAATCCAGATTGCTAAATCTACAAAATAAAGTTAATCAGTATGCTTTCCGCAGATTTGCTCACCATTTGGCCCGATAGTTAGGTGTTGGCAGGCAATCCCTAATTTATCAAAAGCTTTGTCGCCAAAGTGCGAACGATAAGCCAGTGCTAGCAGCACCCGAACATTGACCTCGCCATTTGATTTGATTGAGAAGGCATGGGCAACTCTAGAAACAGTGTTTTCTACGACCTTGTCAGTATGTGATGTGGCTTTAGCAATTGCAGAGTTGGTTAAACCATCACAAAGGTGTTCGCATACTAGATGCTCAAATGGGGTCAATTCCCGAAGCAGGATATTTACATCCAAGGTCACTCTCCAATGATCTGCTTCATATTGTGCCCCTGAAGGTGTTGATTTTCCAAGCGGGTGGAGATGAGGCGATTTGCGCTTACTATTGCGCAATGAGCTTTATTCAATCAGAGCAAATTGGCACAGTTTTGCGCCTAACCTTAGATCGGCCAGAGAAGAAAAATGCTCTTACCCAAGATATGTATCAAACTTTGGCAACTAAGATAAATGAGGCAGCCGCTGACTTTGGGATTCGAGTTGTGGTTATTTGCGCAAATGGTGATTCATTTACTGCCGGAAATGATATAAATGATTTTGCCAATGACCCGCAGATGGACTCTGGCTCTCCAGTATTTAATTTTTTATTTGCAATTCATAATTTCCCAAAACCATTGATTGCTGCTGTTAAGGGCAGTGCAGTTGGAATTGGAACCACAATGTTGATGCATTGTGATCTTGTGACTGCTAATCCAGAGACCAAGTTCTCAATGCCCTTTGTTTCACTTGGCTTAGTTGCAGAGGGTGGGTCCAGTTACTATTTCCCCAGATTGGTTGGCCACGCCAAAGCTGCAGAAATCTTTTTTACCGGTCGTACATTTACCGCACAAGAGGCACTAGATATGGGCTTAATAAATTCAATTGCTCAAGATGAGTTATCGGCTGCAATGGCATTTGCGCAAGAGATAGCAGAGCAACCACCGACTGCTGTAATCAATACTAAAGCATTGTTAAAGAGCGGATCCCATGAAGCTTTGAATCAGGTGATGCTGGCTGAAGGGGAGCTGTTTAAATTAGCAACTCAATCAGATGAGGCCCAGATGGCATTTATGAATTTCTTGGCAAAAAAGAGCAAGGCTAAGTAATGACATTAGCTGGCAAGAGAATTTTAGTTACCGGAGGCTCCCGCGGAATTGGACTTGCCATCGCTTTACGGGCGGCTAAAGATGGTGCCTGGATTGCCATCGCCGCTAAAACAACGGAAGCACATCCAAAACTACCCGGCACAATCTTTACTGCAGCAAAAGATATTGAAGCAGCTGGTGGCAAAGCATTGGCGATTCAATGTGATCTTCGCGATGAAAATCAGATAGCTAAAGCGGTGGAACAGGCTGGTAGTGCATTTGGTGGCATAGATATATTGATTAATAACGCATCTGCAATAAATTTAACTAATACCGAGAACACACCTGCTAAAAGATTTGACTTGATGATGGGTGTAAACACACGTGGCACATTTCTTACCTCCCAAGCCTGCTTGCCATATTTAAAGAAGAGCGCGCAAGAGGGAAGAAACCCCCACATTTTGATGCTCTCACCACCCTTATCAATGAAGGGTAAATGGTTTAAGCCTCACCTGGCTTACACCATGGCTAAATACGGAATGAGTATGTGTGTTTTGGGATTGGCTGATGAGATAAAACGAGATGGCATCGGTGTTAATGCACTGTGGCCCAGAACTGCAATCGATACTGCAGCATTAGCAATGATTCCTGGGGTTGATACTGCATTTTGCCGAACCACAGATATTCTTGCCGATTCAGCCTACATAATTTTAAATCGATCAGGTAAAGAGTGTTCGGGTAACTTCTTTATCGATGATGAGGTATTAGCAAGTGAGGGAATTGTTGATTTGGATAAATACGCAGTAGTGCCTGGTACCAAAGAGTTTATAAATGATCTATTTGTTGATTAGAGAGTAAACCCAACCGGTAGCTCTAATCTATGCTTTTTTAGTAGCTCTTTGTCTTTGAGTAACTCTGTTGTTTTTCCATCTGCTGCGATAACTCCACCCGAAAGAATCAAAGCTCTTTCGCATAACTCATTGGCATATGGCAGATCATGGGTAACCATGATCATGGTTATATCCAAGGATCTTAAAATATCGACTAATTCACGTCTACTTGCTGGGTCAAGATTTGATGAAGGCTCATCTAAAACTAATATCTCAGGCTTCATTGCTAAGACTGTTGCTACAGCAACTCGCCGACGTTGGCCAAATGAAAGATGATGTGGTGGGCGATCTTTGTACTCAAGCATTCCTACTAAAGATAGTGAGTCTTCAACAACCTTAGTCAGATCACCGTTACGTAGACCCATATTGTATGGACCAAACGCCACATCTTGGCCAACAGTTGGCATAAACAATTGATCATCGGGATCCTGAAAAACAATTCCAACTTTGGATCTAATTTGTTTAAGCGATTCCTTATCTTCGTTATCTACTAATTTACCTGCAACAAAAACTCGGCCATGACCAGAGGATAAAATCCCATTTAAATGTAAAACTAAGGTTGTCTTACCAGCGCCATTTGGCCCGAGCAAGGCAACTCTTTCACCTCGCTTTATAGTTAGATTTACACCAAATAAAGCCTGGTTTCCATCTGGATAGGCAAAGGCTAACTCTTCAATAACCAAAGAGTTTTCAGAGTTTGACATGAATTTATCCTAACCAGTTACTAAGAAGTGAGATCGCCAAAGCAAGTGCTGGAATTGAAAGAGCAGTAATCCAATCTTTTGCATGATTGGCAACTCTTTCTTCCTTCGGAAGATCACCTTGGTAGCCGCGGGCAATCATTGCCAGGTGCACGCGCTCACCTCTCTCATAAGATCTAATAAAAAGAGCACCTGCTGCAGTTGCAAGTACTGGCCACTGCCTAACTCCAGTTGCTTCAAAGCCACGTGCTGATCGAGCAACTGCCATTCGCTGCATCTCATCATTTACGACATTTATGTAGCGGAGCATGAAGGATGCAATCTGCACCATTGGGGTTGGCATCTTTAAAATCTCAAGCCCGCGCAAAATTTCTCTAGCCGTGGTAGTCGCCGATAAATTAATTGCAACCAAGATACCTAATGTGCCCTTAGCAACGATGCTAGCTCCAGCTAGAAGGCCATCCCGATACAAATTCAAAGATCCCACCTCAAACCGCTCTCCGGTTCCAAAAAATGGCATCAAAATGGCAAATAAAATGAAGGGAATCTCAATCAGTGAGCGTTTTGCAACAGTGCTGAATGGTAATTTAGCGACCTGGGTAACAGAGATAATAATCAAAAAGAAAGCGATAAAAGCTGGCCAATTTGAAATGTCGGTTGAGACTGCAACAATTATAAATAGTAGCCCTGCAACAATTTTTATGTGTGCTGGAATTTGATGGGCAATTGAATGTCGGTGAAGATAAAGTCGCTCACCAACATCATGGCCATGGTGATGAACTGATCTATCTTTACTTGCTAAATTATTGATTTTTACTAGTTGCTTTCTTTCGAATCAAAGTAAAAAACCCCACCGCAATTACCGCAGTTGCAACTACCCCAATCAAGCCAGCAAGACCAACTGAGAGGCGGGCATTCTCTAGCCCTGAAACTCCGTAATCAGCTAGGGTGAAATCACTTAGGGTGTGGTCTTTAGCAGTCTCGATGAAACCTACATCTTCAGCTACCTTCTCTAATCCGTCAGGGGAGGAGGAGGCGTAAAAGGAAACACCACCAGCAAGTAAAGCGCTTACCAAAATGGCACTGGCAAAAAATTTACGGTTAGATATTTTCATCACTTAAGTTCTAATCTCAAGTGTGGAGTTTTTCTTATCCCAGCCAAAAACTAGATCAGATCGACTTGCAAGCACAGCACTTACAGTTAGTGCTGTAATGATCGCCTCACCAATTCCGATTAAAATATGTGTTCCAACCATTGCATTTAAAACAGTAGTAACTGAAAATGTAGCGTTTGCACCTATTGCATATTGGATTACAAATCCAATTGCAGCCGCAGGCACTGATACAAGCGCAGCAATAAATGTAGCTACCACAACCCATGTCTTACTCTTAGGAAGAATTTTCTTTAACACCACAAATACTGCAAAACTTACCCAGACACTGATTACTGCCATATTGAAAACACTCAAACCAAGTGCGGTTAAGCCACCATCGGCAAATAGAAATGCTTGGATGATTAAAACCACTACTAATGCCAAAGTGGCTGCATATGGACCGACCAAGACCATCGCCAGGGCTGCGCCAATTAGATGGCCGCTGGTACCAGCGGCAACCGGAAAGTTAAGCATTTGCACCGCAAAGATAAAGACTGCGGTCAATCCAGCCAGCGGAGCACTTTGCTCACTTAACTGTTTTCTCGCCCCCTTAACTGCTCCGACAACTGCCACTGTGGAGGCAGCGGCAAAAGCGGCTGAGGTGGGCAGATCTATAAAGCCATCTGGGATATGCACCATCCAAGACTAATGCAAACGTTTTGCATCTGCAAGTTATCTAAAAAGAGTTGTTAAAGTGTATGAGTGGGGCATTTAAAGAGTAGAGGTATTTTAGCGGTAACTGCGCTGGCCACCCTGGTGATCGCCTCCTCCTACACACCTGCGTTAGCCCACACCAAATTGCTTTCACAGATCCCAGCTGCCGGCACTCAGGTAGCGAACTGGCCAAATCAAATCACTTTGGAGTTTGATGAGAGCTTACAAAATCTCGGGGATGAAAAAGCAAATTTCCTAGTTGTAAATAATGCCGCTGGAGATCAGGTCAGTAATGATGATGAGCTGCTAATCGATAACACAATTACGGTGAGCTTGTCTGAAAATCAGATTCAAGGGCCGGTCTTGGTTTACTACCGAGTGGTCTCAGGTGATGGTCATCCAGTAGAGGGTGAGTACACATTTACCTATGGAGTGGGTGTTGAAACTGCAGAGGGTGTTACCCAAAGCCAATCAGAAAGCTATCCAATTGCAGTTTATATAGCCTCAGCTATTTTTATTGTTTCAGGTTTGTTTTTTGCCATCTACTCATACCGCAGAAGAAGTAGGATTTAAAAAAATAATGCCCCGGTGATTAACCGAGGCATTATCTGTAATCGCTTAGAGATCGTAGTAAAGCTCAAACTCAGCTGGATGTGGACGCAATCTGACGTAATCCACCTCTTGCTTGCGCTTAAACTCAATCCAAGTTTCTACCAAATCCTTGGTAAAGACTCCACCACGAGTTAAGAACTCATTGTCCCGCTCTAAGTTATCAAGCACTGCATCTAGTGAGCCTGGAACTTGTGGAATTGCCTTTGCTTCATCACCCTCCAACTCGTAAAGATCCTTATCTACCGGCTTTGGCGGCTCGATCTTGTTTTGAATTCCATCAATTCCAGCCATCAACATCGCAGCAAATGCTAGATATGGATTAGAGGATGGGTCTGGGCAGCGGAACTCAATTCGCTTTGCCTTTGGATTAGAGCCGGTGATTGGAATACGAATACATGCTGATCGATTTCTAGCAGAGTAAACCAGATTAACTGGGGCTTCATACCCTGGCACTAATCGCTTATATGAGTTAACTGTTGGATTTGTAAAGGCGAGCAAGCTAGGTGCATGCTTAAGCAAACCACCGATATACCAACGAGCGGTATCTGAGAGATTTGCATACCCATCTCCCCAGAACAATGGCTTGCCATCTTTCCAAAGTGATTGGTGAACATGCATACCGCTACCGTTATCACCAAACAATGGTTTTGGCATAAAGGTTGCAGTCTTTCCAGCTGCCCATGCGGTGTTCTTGACAACATATTTGAACTTCATCAACTCATCTCCTGCGGTCAAAATATCGTTGAACCGGTAGTTGATCTCCATCTGTCCAGCGGTACCTACCTCATGGTGTGCGCGTTCAACCTGCAAGCCAACCTTGCCAAGATTCATTACCATCTCATCGCGCAGATCTGCAAATTGATCAGTTGGTGAAACTGGGAAGTAGCCGCCTTTAATTCTGGTGCGATAGCCACGATTTGGTGTGCCATCTGCATCCTCTTCAATACCGGTATTCCATGCCCCTTCATAGGAATCAATGTGATGGAAGGCTTGATTCATTCCAGTTAAGAATCTGATCCGATCAAATACATAAAACTCAGCCTCAGGTGCAAAGTATGCAGTGTCAGCAATTCCAGTACTGCGCATGAACTCAACAGCTTTTGCAACTATTCCTCTTGGATCTCGGGAGTATGCGCTGTTGTCATCTGGATTATGTACGGAGAAGAGAATGATTAAAGTTTTTTCTTTACGGAATGGATCAAGGTAAGCAGATGAAGGAACTGGCAAAAGTTTCATATCTGACTCATGGATTGATTGGAAACCTCTAATTGATGAGCCATCAAACATCAAGCCATCTTTGAAAACACTCTCATCAAATGACTCAATGGGAACATTAAAATGATGCTGGATACCGGGTAAATCAATAAATCTAACATCGATCAACTTCACATCATTTTTTTTGATGTAATCGAAGATCTCGGCCGAATTTTTAAACATCTACTCTCCTTGGATAAATTTTGCTGAAAGAAGGGCGACTTTGCTCCGCTTCAGATGGGTAAAACCTAGTAGAAATTAGTGAAAAAGCCGTAAAGCACGTGTTACATCCATGTTTCGCTTACTTGCTTTGGGCTAGGGTTGCCCGCATGAGTTGGCAAGATAACCCGAATTTGTTGCCCGATGCCTCCCTGGGGCGGCGACTATTGGCCCTGGTGATTGATTGGACCATGTGCCGTTTAATCGCCGCACTGCTTAGCCCATCAGTGATTCCCAACAACTCCTTCTCCACTCTGATCATTTTTTATCTTGAGGTAACTTTATTTACCATCGCATTTCAAGCATCTGCAGGACAGCGAATTATGGCGATTAAGGTGGTTACCTATCCTGATCAAATGCGGGTTAAGCCAACTAAAATTATTCTTCGAACCCTTTTAATCTGTTTAGTACTTCCTGCGGTGTTCACCAATAATGGGCGAGCACTTCATGATCACTTTGCCAATAGCCAAACTGTTAGAGAGCGATATTAATTATTATCGACGCGGCATCTTAAGGTTGGTTGGAATTGGACCCTTTGGCATCGGCAAATTCAATCCGCCAACTGATTTTAACCTAGCACGCATCTCTCGAAGTTGAACAGTACTTAACTTCTTCGGCAGCTTCTTTAAATGCTTCTGCAACTTTCTAATTGATACCTGTCCCTGCCCATCACCAACTACCACCTCAGTTATCGGCACACCAGATAGAAATCTCTCCATCTTACGTCGCTCATCTTGCATCAAAGATTTAACACCATAACCACCCTCGCCGACCAAAATAATTCCTGCTTTAGCTGAGACTCGATGGACCATATCCTGATCGCGATTTACATTGACCGCAGGTGTGGTTAAAAATCCTCGTCGAATCGACATCAACACACTTGCCCCGGCGCCAACTTGACCTTCAATTGAAGCAAAAGCGGCAGAGTTTGCATACCGAGTAAAGAGAAAAAATGCTGCCAAAAATGCTAACGGCAGCGTTAAAAATCCAGTATAAATAGGACGACCTAAATTATTTCCAATTATCACACCAAATGTGAGAACTAATACAAAGATGATTACACACCAAAGAATGGCAAGGGGGGAGTCCTTTTTAACTAATCGATAAGCATCCTTTACAACCGCTAATTGAGATTGCTTTTTTGGGGCATCTGCCTTACCTGCAGCTGCTTCTTTCTTTTTCTTTCTGCCAAACATCTCTCTCCCTTACTTAACTGCCCGAGCAGCCATCGCTTGGTTATAAAGACGGCCTGCCCTATAGCTAGAACGTACCAAGGGACCGCTCATAACACCAAGAAATCCTATTTCTTCCGCCTCTTTACTCAACTCTGCAAACTCATTTGGCTTAACCCACCTAAGTACGGGATGGTGTTTAGCACTTGGCCTTAGATATTGGGTGATGGTGATCAAATCACAGCCCGCCTGCCGCAGATCAAGTAGCGCTTGGCTTATCTCCTCGCGAGTTTCACCCATTCCTAAGATTAGATTTGATTTGGTGATCAAACCAAAATCCCTAGCCTGAGTAATTACATCTAATGATCTTTCATATCTAAAGGCTGGCCTAATCTCTTTAAAGATTCGAGGCACTGTCTCAAGGTTATGTGCAAAGACCTCTGGCCTTGCTTCAAATACTTGATTTAACAGGTGTGGATTTCCGTTGAAATCTGGGGCTAACATCTCAACTCCAACCCCTGGATTTAATTGATGCACCTGCAAAATTGTTTCAGCATAAAGCCAAGCACCCTCATCATCTAGATCATCTCGGGCTACCCCAGTAATAGTTGCATACTTTAAATTCATCACTTTTACTGATTCGGCAACTCTTCGTGGTTCATCTCTATCTAATGGCAATGGTTTGCCAGTATCAATATTGCAAAAGTCGCATCTTCTGGTGCAGGCCTGACCACCAATTAAAAATGTTGCCTCCCGATCCTCCCAGCACTCAAAAATGTTGGGGCAAGCTGCCTCCTGGCAAACGGTATGCAAACCCTCCTTAGCAACTAATGAACGTAGTTTTGTGTACTCCGGTCCCATATTTGCTCGAGTTTTAATCCACTCTGGCTTTCGCTCAATTGGTGTTTGTGCGTTACGTGCCTCAATGCGAAGCAACCTACGACCATTTGGTGCGGTGGTCATTGTGAAACTCTCTCTAATACCGGTAACAGATATTGCTGCAGCACTGGCTTAACCGCTGGAATTGAAATTGCTCGGCCAAGCTCTTTTTCAATGGAGGTTACCTGCGCACCAGAAATGCCACATGGAATTATTTTTTCATAGGCAGAAAGATTTGGGTTTACATTTAAGGCAAAGCCATGCATGGTTACCCCTTTTGAAACCCGCAAACCAATAGCTGCAATCTTTCGGTCACCCTTTAAATCCCTGATCCAAACGCCGCTGCGCTCGCAGTATCGCTCAGCATTAATTGAAAAGAAATGACAAACCTCAATCAAGGCGTTTTCTAGCTCTCTGACAAAACCAACCACATCGGTGGAGTTTTTTAATCTCAAAATAGGATAACCAACTATCTGGCCAGGGCCATGCCAGGTAATTTTTCCACCTCGATCAACATCTATTACCGGTGTGCCATCAATTGGCCGATCTACAGCTTGGGTCCGACGACCTGCGGTGTAGACAGATGGATGCTCTAGCAATAGAAGTGAGTTATTTATCTTTCGATTTATCACATCTACTTGAATTTGTTTTTGCAATTGCCAGGCAGATTGATAATCAATTAAACCAAGATCTTCAATTTTAATTTTATTCGCTATTGCTATGGTTGAACTCACAACCTAAGCCTAATTGGCAGGGAAATTTTTGGCTAAAGTTTGCCCAACAAATCCCCATTTGGTGTGATCAAATTGGCATCGCTGATAGATTTACCCCTTAAATCCTTAAAGCAGAAAGGCTTAATTCACCTATGGCAACCAAAGTTAAGAGCAATGGATCGGTAAAGGGCAGAAAACCACTTTGGATTGCGGTAATGGTAATTATTGCCTGGCTTGGGATCACATCTATCTCCGGCCCAACCTTCGGCAAATTATCTACTGTTCAAGAAAACGACAACGCAGCGTTTTTGCCAGATAGCGCCGAATCAACTTTGGCTAGCAAAATCACAGTTAAGTTCAGTGATGCCTCCAATGATCAAATTCCAACCCTTCTTTTGTTTTTAGGTGATGTTAATCCAGCAACGAACCCAACTAAGTTGGCTCAAATCCAAAGTTACTTGGATTCGCTAGGTAGCAAGGTTTTAGAGGAGTCAGGTAAACCCCTTAGTACCTATTTTGTGCCAGGCCTACCAATTGCTGCCTTCCCCTCAACTGATGGAAAAGCGGCGTTGGTAAACATTCCGCTTAATGCCGATATCGCGCAGGAGCGGGTGGAGGAAAAGCCAGTAATTACTTTGCTTATTGAGTTTTTACGTGAGGATCTAAAGGAAAACTTTGAATCGCAATCTCTGACAACCCATGTCACTGGCTTTGGTGGAATCTTTGCTGATCTATTTAGTGCCTTCGGCTCGATCGACACCACTTTGCTTTTAACTACGCTGATTGTTGTTTCAATTATTTTGATTTTGGTTTACCGCTCGCCTCTACTTTGGATTTTACCTTTGTTTTCAGCGATTACCGCCTTGGCATTAGGTGGCACAGTGGTTTACTTCGCGGCAAAAGCTAATTGGTTAGATTTAAATGGCCAATCTCAAGGAATTCTCTCCGTTTTAGTTTTAGGTGCAGCAACTGATTACGCCTTGCTATTGATTGCCAGATATCGAGAAGAGTTACACCATCATGAATCTAGATTTGAGTCGATGCGGATTGCGCTAAAAGGAGTATTTGAGCCAATTTTGGCCTCTGGCTCAACGGTAATTGCTGGTTTGTTAGTCCTGCTCTTAAGTGATCTTTCTAGTAACCGAGGATTAGGTCCAGTAGGTGCAATTGGAATTGCATCTGCAATGATTACAGTTTTAACTTTTCTGCCAGCCCTGTTGGTAGTTTTTGGCAGATGGATTTTTTGGCCAAAGGTGCCAAGGTTTGATGATGTTGATGAACAGTTAAGTGGTACTTGGGCCAAGATTGGCAGAGTGGTTGAGAGGTACCCAAAACGTACTTGGATTTCAACTGCACTCTTACTAACAATTTTTGCTGGCTTTTCTTTCACCCTCAAGGCTGATGGTTTGGCCAACACGGAAGCCTTCACCTCCCGAACCGATTCAGTAATTGGTTTAGAAAAACTAGGGGAGCACTTTCCAAGTGGCGAGGGCTCACCAGTTGAGGTTGTAGTTAAGGAAGGTGATGTTGCAGCGGCAACTGCTGCATTAAAAACTATTCCAAATGTTTCATTTGTTGAACCAGTTGTAGCCGGTCAAAAGATCCCAGGTCAGCCAATGCCACCAATTAAAGTGGTGGATGGACAGGTTCTTTTAAATGCCACTTTAAAGGTAGCACCTGATTCAGTTGAGGCTCGCAACACAATTCCACAAATTAGAGCTGCAGTTCACGCGGTAGATAAAGGAATTTTAGTCGGTGGTGGAACTGCAGTTCAGTATGACACCGATGTTGCCTCCCGCCATGATAATCGTTTAATTATTCCGGTTGTTCTAATTATTATTGGAATAATTTTAGGCCTGTTGCTACGCAGTATTTTGGCAGCTGGTCTGTTATTGCTAACTGTTGTGCTCTCCTTTATGGCAACGCTAGGTGTTTGCCAATTGGTGTTTGAGCATGTATTTGGATTTGCTGGTGCAGATGCATCCTTTCCACTCTTTGCCTTTATCTTCCTTGTGGCATTAGGAATTGATTACAACATTTTCCTTATGACACGGGTGCGAGAAGAGGCTTTAAAGATTGGTACTCGCAAAGGCGTGATTAAAGGATTAACCGTAACTGGTGGTGTAATTACCTCTGCCGGAATTGTATTAGCAGCCACATTTGCAGTCCTTGGCATATTGCCACTGGTATTTCTTGCTCAACTTGGCTTTGCCGTGGCATTTGGTGTTTTACTTGACACCATAATTGTTCGATCTTTGTTAGTACCTGCCTTAGTGCATGTGATTGGACCAAAAATTTGGTGGCCATCCAAACTCCAATTTGAGGATAAGAAGTAAGATTTCAATATGGCACCTCGCGTTGGAATCGCAGGTTATGGGTTAGCCGGGCGTTACTTTCATGCACCACTTCTGAGTGGAGCTGGATTTGAGGTAGCGGCAGTACTTACTAATAACCCTGAGCGAATCGCTAATGCAAAAAGTGATTATCCCAATACCAAGGTTGTACCCAGCTTAGAGGAGTTACTTAATAGCAAACTTGATCTACTGGTGGTGGCATCTACAAATGATGTGCATGCCATCCAAGCAAAAGCAGGCTTAAGAGCTGGCATTCCTGTTGTAGTAGATAAGCCAATGGGGCGGACATTAAAAGAAACAAAAGAGATTATTGATGTAGCAAAAGAGGTTGGTGTACCAGTTACAACCTACTTTAATCGCAAATGGGACTCAGATGCTCTAACAGTTAAGAAGGTAATTGCTGAAGGGGTGTTGGGAGAGATTTTTCGGTTGGAGTCAAGGTTTGAAGTTTTTAAACCAAAATTAAAGCCGGACTCATGGCGAGAAAAGCAAAGCGCAGCAGAGGGCGGGGGAAATCTTTTAGATTTACAGCCACATCTAATCTCAACTGCTTTGGATTGGTTTGGTCCAGCAGATTTAATCTCTGCCTCAGTTAGATCTATTCGTGGCGCTTCAGATGATGACATCGTGCTGGTACTAAAACATCATAATGGTGTCGACTCATACCTGTCAGCAAGTGCAGTAATGGGATCAGCTGGACCAAGAATTAGATTGGTTGGAAATCTGGCAACTTTAATTATTCAAGATTTAGATCCACAAGAGAGTTTATTAAAATCAGGTGGCAAACCAGAAAATGGTAAGTGGACACAGAGCACAAAATCTCAAGCCTTTATTCATAAAGGCACTGATATAACTTCATACCCAACTTTGGATGGTAATTACACACAGTTTTACACGCTAGTTAAAGCTGCACTCAACGGTGGGGCATGGCCAGTTTCTACCGATGAGGCCTTAGCAGTTGCAAAAATAATTGGTCAAGCCCGGGAAATTAGTTTTAGATAAGAATGAGTTTTGATTGCATCGTTGTTGGTGCAGGTTTAGCTGGAATTACTGCAGCCCGCACCATCCAGCAAGCAGGTAACTCTGTCTTACTTATTGAGGCAAGTGATCAGGTAGGCGGTCGGGTAAGAAGTGACTTAATTGATGGATATATCTGTGATCGAGGTTTTCAGGTTATTAATCCTAGGTATCCCCAAGTCGCTAAAAGTCGGGTGATAAAAGAGTTAGATTTTCGATATATCTCTGGAAAAATTAGGCTGGCAGATCAGCAAATAAAAGTTGGCTACACGCCTTCAACTTTTTCACCAAAACTTGGTCCGATGACTCAAAAGATTAGATTCCTGCAATTTCTCTCCTCCTTCAAGATAGAGAATGGAAAAAGTTTTGGGGAGTACAGTAAAAATTTCTCAGAATTTTATCAAGCGGTATTAAGACCCTTTCTTTCTGGAGTATTCCTAACTGATCCAAATGAGATTGCAGCGGATGTGGCTCAGGAAATTTTACGAAGTTTTGTTAAATCACTACCGGGAGTTCCAGCAAATGGTGTTGGCGAGTTTTCCAAAGCCCTAACTAGAGAAATTCAAAATATTCATTTAAATGAGTTGGTTAAATCAGTATCTAATGGACAAGTGCACACCAATCTTGGTAGATATCAAAGTAGGTATGTAATAGTGGCAACAGATCCCACCACTGCAGCAGGATTACTTGATGGTTTACCACTGCCTAAGATGCTGGCAAGCACCACAACCTACTTTGCAACTGATGAGCTGCCACCTGATTCTGGAAACTTGGTAGTCTCAAATGCTTCGAAGTTAGTTAACTCGATAGTTATCTCCAAAGTTTCAGATAGGTATGCACCAAAAGATCAACATCTAATAAGTGCAACATCACTATTACCGATTACTGAGACAGTCTTTCGAAGAGAGCTAGCTAAAATATGGGGGATAGGAACACGAAGCTGGCAGTATGTGGCACGGTATGAGATTAAACAATCTTTGCCAGCGCATCTGCCTGGAGTAAAAAGATTCAAATCTGGTAAGTACTCAGATCAAATTTACGTCGCAGGTGATCATATGGCGATGCCATCTCAGCAAGGGGCTATGCAGAGTGGCTACCTAGCAGCGAGTGCGATTAATCAACTAATTCAGTAAGTGCAGCAAGTAGATGCGGGTAATCAAACTTAAACTCATTATCTAGTAATACCTTTGGTATTACTTTTTTTGATCCCAAAACTTCCGATGAAAATCCACCTAAGACAGCACGCAGAGCAAATGCTGGGGCGGGGAAGAAGGCTGGTCGCTTTAATGCTCGAGCCAAAGCTGCGGTGAACTCCTGATTGGTGGCAGGATTTGGTGAGGTGATATTTACCGGGCCTTCAATTTTTGAATTCATTAAGAAAATCATGGCTCGGATTTGATCATGCAAAGTTATCCAGGACCACCACTGTTTACCAGAGCCTAATCTTCCACCTAACCCAAACTTAAATATTGGCAGCATTCGACCAAGTGCACCACCTGTTGGATCTAAAACTAATCCAGTTCGCAACTTAATAGTGCGAATACTTGGAGCTTGGTTTGCTACTAACTCCCACTCACGGCAGACAGTTGATAAGAAATCCTCACCACCTCGATCCGTTTCAGTAACTGATCGATCGCCAGTTTCGCCGTAATAACCAATTGCACTAGCGCAGATAAACACCTCAGGTTGAATTTGTTCGCAAGCGGTGGCAATTGTGGTGGTGCCAAGCAATCTGGAGTTTAAGATCTCAGATCGATATGCAGCAGACCAACGCTTGTCGCCAACACCAGCACCAGCAAGGTGAAAGAGGGCATCCACACCCTCAAGTGATGCGATATCGATCTCTGATTTAAGTGGATTCCAACTTACCTCATCAGATAACCGAGCCGCTCTTCGAACAATTTTTAAGACTTGATGACCATCGCTTTTTAACTGGGCACAAAGTGCACTACCTATTAATCCAGAGGAGCCAGTTACTGCAATCTTCTTCGGTCTGGCCAATTTATAAACCTAAATCTGATTCGAAGCGACCCTCTTCTAATCTTTCTTTTAAGGTAACTAAGAATCGTGCAGCATCTGCGCCATCTACCACACGATGATCATAAGAGAGTGCTAGATAAACCATGGATCTAATTGCAATTGTCTCGCCTCCATCTGCACCCTTAACCACCATAGGCCGCTTGACCACCGCACCTAAGCCCAAAATTGCAACCTGTGGTTGATTAATAATTGGGGTATCAAACAAAGCTCCTCTAGATCCAGTGTTGGTGATAGTAAATGTTCCACCACCTAACTCATCTGGTGTGATCTTGTTTTCTCTAGTTCTGGCTGCAACATCAGAGATCTTTCGAGCAATTCCACCCATGTTTAGATCCCCTGCATCTTTAACTACCGGAACTAGTAAGCCACGATCGGTATCAACTGCCACACCTAAATGCTCAGCTCCATGGTAGGTAATTTGATCACCCTCAACCGATGAGTTTAAGACTGGATGTTGTTTAAGAGCCTCACATACGGCAACTGCGAAAAATGGCAGGAAGGTTAACTTAACTCCTTCGCGAGATTCAAAAGCTGCCTTTGCAGCATTTCGCAATCGATCAATCTTTGTAACATCTACCTCAATAACAGTTGTTAACTGCGCAGAGATCTTTAATGACTCAACCATGCGATCTGCAATAACTTTTCGCAATCGTGACATCGTTAC
>VGBN01000013.1 GCA_016870455.1 Actinomycetota bacterium
CTTGGTGAGGTTACCCACTACCAATAGTTAAACAAGCACCACTGACAGTAGATTTGCCTTATGAAAAATCCAGATGCGATTGTGATCGGTGCTGGCGTAGTAGGTGCCTGCACCGCACTCTCTCTGGTAAATGCCGGATTAAAGGTTTTAGTGCTTGACCGTGGTGCAGTAGCTAGTGGAACAACTGGTGCAGGTGAAGGAAATATTTTAGTCTCCGATAAAGAGCCAAGCCCTGAGTTAACACTGGCCCTTCGCTCCAGAGATGCTTGGTTTGAACTTAACACCGATATTGGCGGCGGTTTTGAGTTAGAACCAAAGGGTGGAGTTGTAATCTCACGAACCTCAACTGGTATTGCAAATCTTAAAAAATTATCCAACCAACAGGCTGGTTGTGGGATTGGGGTTGTTGAGTTAGATGCCAAAGGTGTGAAGGAGATTGAGCCACACCTTTCAAACACAGTCGAGTACGCAGTTCTATACCCGCAGGATGCACAATGTCAGCCAATGTTGGCTGCTGCGCAAATTATGCGAGCAGTGAAAAGACGGGGTGGTGCATTTATTCAAGGAGAAAATGTTAAATCAATTAACACGAAATCTGGAAAAGTAGTTGGAGTTACAACAGAGAAAAAAACTTATAGCTCACCCATTGTTGTAAATGCAACTGGTACCTGGGCTGGTGAGATTGCACAGTTAGCCGGCTCTTACCTGCCCATCATGCCAAGGCGAGGATTTATTTTAGTTACCGCACCAGCACCAAAAATTGTTCACCACAAAGTTTATGACGCAGATTATGTAGCAAATGTTGCTAGTAGTGATGCTGATCTACAATCTTCCGCAGTGGTAGAGGGTACTGAAAGTGGAAATATATTGATCGGCGCATCCCGCGAGCGAGTTGGATTTAAATCAGATTTAGATGTGGCAGTACTAAGGCAATTGGCTAGACAAGCCATCTCGCTATTTCCAATACTTGCAACTATTCCTTTACTTAGGGCATACCGAGGATTTCGACCATATGCACCTGATCACTTGCCGGTAATCGGCGAGGATGCAAATCTCTTAGGGCTATGGCATGCAGCAGGTCATGAGGGGGCCGGTATTGGATTAGCACCTGCAACTGGTGAGCTAATCACCGCTCAAATTACAGGCGGAAAAACTTTCATGGACCCAACGGCATTTTCACCAAAAAGATTTAAGCAGGAATCAAATGTCGCAATCTAATCTTGAATTTACCTTCGAAGGGCAAAAGATAACTGCCATTTCAGGTCAATCAGTGGGGGCTGCACTTTTGGCAGCTAATCAACGCATATTACGCAAAACTAGATTTAATAAAAATGAACGAGGTCTGTTTTGTGGAATTGGGGTTTGCTTTGATTGCTTAGTAGTAGTTGATGGAGTTGGAAATCAACGCGCATGTTTGATTGAAGTTAAATCTGGAATGAAGGTGCAACGACAGGTTGGCAGCGATGCATAATGTTGTAATTGTTGGCGCAGGACCTGCCGGATTAAGTGCAGCGATTGCCGCAGCCGCAGCCGGTGCACCAGTTTTGTTGATAGATAACAATCCAAGATTAGGTGGACAGTATTGGCGATTGGCATCAGATGCAGTTGGCGAGCAGGGTGGACAACACTATGACCTAGCCACTGGCTTAATGTTGATAAATGCAGTTAAGGCCCGTAAGGAGATCACGGTATTAAGCGGTGCTCAAATATGGAGTGCTACCCATAAAGATGGCATTAATACCTTGCGGGTGATCCAAAATGGTGTTGAAAAGATAATTAATACAGCGAATTTAGTTTTATGTACTGGAGCTTATGATCGCACTCTGCCCTTTCCAGGTTGGGATATACCGGGCGTCATGACACCTGGTGGTCTTCAATCTTTACTTAAAGGTCATGGTGTTTTAGCAGGTAAAAGAGTTGTTGTGGCAGGAAGTGGGCCATTTTTACTACCCGTAGCAGCGGGTGTAATTAAAGCCGGAGGTGAGGTAGTTGAGTTACTTGAGGCAAATAAATCCAATAGATGGTTGTTATCGCCATTTGTAATGTTAGAAAATATTGCAAAATTGAAGGAGGCTTTTTACTACATCAAAACTATTAGCCAAGCCAAAGTTCGAGGCCGTTTTTCAAGTGCTGTAGTTGCTGCTTACAAAAATAGTGAGGGAATTTTAGAGTCTGTTGATGTGGCCAAAATTAGTAGAAATTTCAAGATCAAAAAGGTAAGAAATGTTAAATGTGAT
This sequence comes from Actinomycetota bacterium, assembly GCA_016870455.1. Lineage (GTDB taxonomy): Bacteria > Actinomycetota > Actinomycetes > Nanopelagicales > Nanopelagicaceae > Nanopelagicus. The sequence goes on from VGBN01000013.1 coordinate 2,238, forward strand.
GTGGCTGCAGTTGGCTGGGGATTTACTGCCGATACCTCAATAGCAGGAGCATTAGGTTGTTCGCAGATTGTTGCCAAAGATGGTGGAGTTGTTGTCAAAACTGATGAGAATCAACAGAGCTCAATTGCAGGAATTTTTGTTGCTGGTGAAATCACCGGCATTGGCGGGGCAGAGCTTTCAATGGCAGAGGGAGTTATTGCTGGGATTAGCGCAGCTCAATTTGTAGGTTGCAAAGTTGAGGTTCTTAAAGCCCATCGCAAACGTCGAGCAAAGAAACAAAGGTTTGCCGATGCATTAATTAAGTCCTACCCCGTCAAAGCTGGCTGGATCACCTGGCTAAATGAGCAGACACTTATCTGCCGATGTGAAGAGGTATCTACCCAAGATCTAAAGCAGGCAATTAGTGAATTAGGTGCAACAGATTCAAGGACTGCAAAACTTTTGACTAGATGTGGCATGGGTTTATGTCAGGGCCGAATTTGTGGCAGATCAGTTGTCGACCTAGTTGCCAGTGAATTAAATATCTCACCTACTGATACCGATCGAATCTCAGCTGCTAATCGCCCGATCATCTCGCCAATTCCACTTGGTGTTTTAGCAGCAGGCGAATAAGGTTTAACCATGAGTAATTCAAAACCATGGCACGGTGTATTAACTGCAACAGCCCTTCCTTTTAAAAAAGATTTATCAGTTGATTTTGATAAGTATGCAGAGCACATAAAATGGCAAGCTGAAAATGGAGTCCACGGTGCAATTCCAAATGGTTCCCTTGGTGAGTACCAGGTATTAACTCCTGAGGAGCGCAGTAAAGTTCTTAAGACAGCACTTGATGCTGCACCAGCTGGTTTTAATGTAGTTCCAGGAGTTGCTGCCTACGGCGCAGCGGAGTCATGCCGTTGGACAGAGCAAGCGGCCCAAATGGGCGCAAAGTGCGTCATGCTTTTACCGCCCACTGCATATCGAGCCAATGATGAGGAGATAATTGCGCACTACAAAGAGGTAAGCAAGGTCGGTTTACCGATTATTGCCTATAACAATCCATTTGATACCAAAGTGGATTTAACCCCTCAATTAGTTGGTCGAATTGCAGATGCAGCAGAGAATGTGGTTGCAATAAAGGAGTTTTCAGGGGATGTTCGAAGAGTTTGGCAATTACATCATTACGCTCCAAGAATTGAAGTTTTAGTTGGCGCCGATGATGTGCTGCTTGAGCTTTCAACAGGTGGCGTAGTTGGTTGGATTGCAGGATTTCCAAATGCACTGCCAAAAGAGTCAGTAGAGCTTTATAACCTTTGCTTAGCTGGTAATTATGCTAAGGCGAAACCTATTTATGCTGCAGTCCATAATCTGTTTAACTGGGATAGTCGTAAAGAATTCATTGTTGCTATCAAAGTTACAATGGATGCAGTTGGTAGGTATGGTGGTCCAACAAGATTGCCAAGATTGCCGCTACCGGCAAATGATATGGCGCAACTAAATAAAGATATTAAACAGGCGTTAGATTTTTATAAAACTAGAAGGTAAGTAAATGAAGAACTCCCTTCGCACTGTAACTACAGTTGAGTCTCATACTGAAGGAATGCCTACCCGGGTAGTTACCAGCGGAGTTGATGAGATTCCTGGTAGCACCATGTTTGAAAAACGTTTGAACTTTATAGCCAACATGGATTACCTGCGCCAGTGGCTGATGTATGAGCCACGTGGACATCCTGCAATGAGTGGCGCAATACTTCAAAAACCCACCAGAGCTGATGCTGATTGGGGTGTGGTATTCATAGAGGTTTCAGGCTGCCTACCAATGTGTGGTCATGGCACCATTGGGGTGGCAACTGTTTTGGTAGAAAAAAACTTAGTACCAGTAATTGAACCAGTAACAACTGTGCGCCTTGATACCCCAGCAGGCTTAGTTGTTGTAGATGTGCAGGTTAAAAATGGTAAAGCTGAAAAAGTAACTTTAACCAATGTTCCATCATTTTCTTATCAGCTCGATCAAGTTGTGGATGTGCCAGGGTATGGAAAAATTAAATATGACATGGCATTTGGTGGAAACTTCTATGCAATTATTCCCATCGAAAGAGTTGGTATTGAGTTTAAAAGTGAGAATGGTCAAAAATTTTTAACAGCTGGGCTAGCAATTAGTGATGCAATCAATCAACAAAATCGACCCATTCATCCTGAAAATCCTGATATTGCCGTATGCCATCACATTGACTTCATAGCTGCTGGTAATAATCCACTTCACTGGAAAAATGCCATGGCAATTCATCCAGGTTGGTTTGACAGATCACCATGCGGTACCGGAACCAGCGCTCGAATTGCACAAATGGTGGCAAGAGGTGAGTTTAAGGATAGTGATGTTTTGATTAATGAGTCTTGGATTGGCTCACAATTTGAAGGAAGAGTTAAAGAGCATACAAAAGTTGGATCACTGCCCGCAATTGTGCCAACAATTACTGGTAGAGCATGGGTTATGGGAGAGTCGACCTGGTTACTAGATCCAACTGATCCTTTTCCAAGTGGATTTATTGTTTAAGCTTCTCTCCTAGCATCTCTATTTTTCTAGCTAATGCCCCACCCACCATTGCGTGAATCTTTGTCCCGTCAGGTAAATACTCTTCAGAGATAATCTCCCCCGTTTCATGTACAGCACTTACCAAATCCCCTCGGCTAAATGGAATTACCGCAGTTATCTCAACCTTTGGTTTTGGCAGGGCAGATTCAATTGCTTTAACCAAAGTACTGATGCCATAACCTGTTCTTGCCGATACTGCATATGCATTACTTTCAATCCGAAGTAGCTCCATCAATACCTCAGGGGCGGCGATATCTGCTTTGTTAATTGCCACAATCTCCATAATCTCACCGCCGCCGATCTCAGATATCACCTGCCTAACCGCTCTTAACTGTTCCTGTGGATCAGGATGGGAACCATCTACCACATGCACAATTAAATCTGACTCTGAAACCTCTTCAAGTGTGGATTTAAACGCCTCAATTAATTGATGAGGTAGGTGCCTAACAAATCCCACGGTATCTACCAAAGTATAAATTCGACCTTCTGCGCTCTCAGTTTTTCTAACCGTTGGATCTAAAGTAGCAAATAAAGCATTTTCAACTAATACGCCAGCTCCAGTTAATCGATTTAAAAGGGATGATTTGCCCGCATTTGTATATCCTGCTATTGCAACAGATGGAATATTGTTTTTGCGCCTTTCGCTGCGCTTAGTATCTCTTGATACCTTCATCTCCTTAATCTCACGACGTAATTTGGACATCTTGTCATTAATTCTTCTGCGATCAGTTTCAATTTTTGTCTCACCTGGACCACGACCTCCAATTCCACCCGCTCTACCTGCCTGACGAGATAAGGATTCACCCCAACCACGAAGACGTGGCAACATATAAGACATTTGCGCTAATTCAACTTGTGCCTTACCTTCTCGGCTTCTTGCATGTTGGGCAAAAATATCCAAAATTAATGCGGTGCGATCTACCACCTTCACCTTCACTTTTTGCTCAAGAGTGCGAAGCTGTGCCGGTGATAACTCACCATCGCAAATAACTGTGTCAGCAGCGGTAGCCACCACCGCTTGCCTAACCTCGTTCACCTTTCCAGAGCCGATAAATGTTGCCGCATCTGGTTTATCTCGCCGTTGAATTAATGCCTCCATCACCTGTGAGCCAGCTGTTTCTGCAAGTGCTGCCAACTCTCTTATTGAGTTTTCAGCATCTTTGGCACTTCCCTCAGTCCAAACACCAACCAATACAACTTTTTCTAAACGTAATTGACGATACTCAGCATCAGAGACATCCTGTAATTCAGTGGATAAACCACTAACCCTGCGAAGTGCTTGTCGATCTTGCAGATCTTGATTTTGACTCTCAGGTAACTCTTGTGCCTCATAATCTGCAACCGCTTGAGCGTTCTCTCTGATTAATTGATCAATATCAATCTCTAATCCATCACCTGAATCATTGCCGGTTTTACTCACAGAAATTGATCCAACTCAACCACTTTAACTAATTCAGCAGGCCCAGTTAATGTGGCATTGCTATGACCATCAATATCAACCACTAATCGACCACCAGGTGCGTTAATTACCCATTTTATTGGTAGAGATTTTCGCATCTGAATTGTTGCAGCCAATGCAACTGCGCATGTTCCGGTGCCACAGGATTGGGTCTCACCTACGCCTCGCTCATGAACCCGCATCTTTAATTCGCCATTTTCCATAAACTCAACAAACTCAACATTTACTCCCTCTGGATACTCATCTTTTGGTTGGACAACCGGCGGTGTTTTTAAATCACCAACCTGGCTTATCTGATCAACAAACGCAACTGCGTGCGGATTACCCATATCAATATTTAATCCGGTAAATGTATTGCCATTAACGGTAACTAAAATCTCGCCAGGAACCTGAGAGACCTGGCCCATGTTGACTGAAATATCACCTGATTCTGGAACAGATAAAAATTTTCTGCCATCTCTAGTATTTATTGCATAAATCCCACTTGGTTGGTGGCCTTGATCAGTTAGGTATCTGGCCATAACTCTAATTCCATTTCCACACATCTCAGCCACACTGCCATCACCATTTAGATAATCCATAAACCAAGCACCATCTTTTTTCACAATTTTTATAAAACCATCGCTACCGATTCCAAGGTTTCGATCGCATATTCGCTTTATCTGCTCTTTGGTAAATTTTATCTGGTCGTTTTCATCAAATACCAATACAAAATCATTCTGTGTGCCATGACCGTAAGTTGCTTTTATCATCAATTAATACTAGCCAACAACTTTTCTAACCGTTTTGAATTACTCTCTGGGGCTAACCATTTAATTCGATCATCTCGAGAAAACCAAGTTTCCTGCCTTCTGGCGTAGGCTCGGGTAACTCGTTTAGTCTCCTCTTTGGCAAATTTCTCATCACATTCACCATTTAAGTAATTCATGATCTGGCCATAACCAAGTGCCATTTTAGCAGTGGTGGCCTGCTCTAATCCTTTGGTCATTAACTGCATGACCTCTCTCACAAAACCCTTACTCCACATATCCTCAACTCGAGCATCAATCTTGCTATCTAAATTTTCACGATCTAAAACCAAACCAAATTGTTGAGCAGTTGGGTACTTACTACTTGCCTGTCTCGGTAAATTTGCAGTAAAAGGTTTACCAGTTATTTGTATAACCTCTAAAGCCCTTATTACTCTTCTAATATTTTCCTTAGGAATAGCCAGGGCAGCTGCTGGATCTAACTTTGCTAACCGCTGATGCATCTGCTCATTACCCACTTGCTCAGCTTCATCAGTAATTTGTTGCCGAATTACCGGATCAGTATCTGGAAAATTTAAATCATCTAAAATTGCCTTTATATACAATCCAGTACCACCGACTACCACCACGGAGTTTCCACTTTGTAAAATCTCATCAATTTTTGCCCTAGCTAATCCCTGATACCAAGAGACATTTGCCTCCTGAGTTACCTCAAGTAAATCAATTAGATGATGATTAATTCCTTGGCGCCCTGCTAGCGACAATTTTGCGGTGCCAATATCCATTCCCTTATAAACCTGCATAGAGTCTGCATTAACAATCTCAGCATTTAACTCCTTAGCAACCGCCAGCGCTAGCTCACTTTTACCAGTTGCAGTCGCCCCACAAATTATCACCAAACTCATAGTGATTTTAATGAGGCTAGGGTTGGGATCCCAAGCAAAATCTTTTTATCACCACTTTCTGCAACCCATCTAGCATGAGCATCACCACCCCTAGTTTTTCTCACCAAACTTGGCTGACCTGCAACAATATGGTTAGCAAATGCTTGAATTACCTCGACCTTAACCAAGTCGCCAGGACGTGCATTAGCTTTTGTGTTATCAAAGTGAGTCAGACGAAAATCAGCACTCCTGCCATTCATGCGATTTAAATCTAGATCATGCCGGCCCTGTTCACCTGAAACTAATAACTCAATAGTTTTTCCAATAAATTTTTCATTCTCACTTTTTGAGATCTCCTGTTGAATCTCATGAAGCCGGTTATAACGTTGGGCCATCACATCATCTGGTATTTGATTTGGCATGGTGGCAGCGGGTGTGCCCGGTCGCTTTGAGTATTGGAATGTGTAGGCGGCTGAAAATCTAGCTTGTTTAACCAAATCAATTGTCTGGGCAAAATCTTCATCACTTTCCCCGGGAAAGCCAACAATGATGTCGGTGGTAATGGCGGCATTTGGTATCGCAGCTCTAACCTTTTCTAAAATGCCAAGGTATCGCTCTCTTCGGTATGACCTGCGCATTGATTGAAGGATCTGATTGCTGCCAGATTGCAATGGCATATGCAGATGGGGCATCACATTTTTTGTCTTTGCCATCGCCTCAATTACATCATCGGTGAAGTCCCTAGGGTGCGGGGACATAAATCTGACCCGCTCTAATCCTTCAACCTTGCCACACTCGCGAAGCAATTTGGCAAAAGCCTGCCGATCTCCAAAGTCAACACCATAGGCATTTACATTTTGGCCAAGTAAGGTTATTTCAACAACTCCTTGATCTACTAATGCTCTAACCTCTTTCATAATCTCAGCCATGGTGCGATCTTTTTCAACCCCACGCAAAGATGGCACTATGCAAAATGTGCAGGTGTTATTACAACCTACCGATACTGAGACCCAGGCAGAAAATGCTGAATCTCGCTTGACTGGTAAGGTAGATGGAAAATGTTCTAAAGATTCTTTTATCTCAACCTGAGATTGCTCCTCAATTCTTGCCCGCTCTAGCAGTACTGGCAATGAGCCAATATTGTGAGTCCCAAATACCACATCTACATATGGAGCCCGCTTAATGATCGCATCTTGGTCCTTTTGTGCCATGCACCCGCCAACTGCAATTTGAAAGTTTGGATCACTCTTCTTTCGTGGTGCTAAGAAGGATAAATTTCCATAAAGTTTATTGTCAGCATTTTCTCTAACCGCACAGGTATTAAATACCACCAAATCTGGTTGGGTATCTGCCAAAGCTTGGGTGTAGCCAGCATCTAGTAATAAGCCAGAGATGCGTTCGGAGTCATGGACATTCATCTGACATCCGTAGGTTTCAACTACAAAGGTAGGCATGCGCCTAATTCTACTTGTTAATTCCTACCACTTAACTCCCGCATAATTTTGGCACATACTCCATGACCATAACCTTTGCGGGCAAGTAAGCCAGAGATTCTTCGATAAATTACCTCAGGATCTAGATGTGAAATTGAATTGTACTTTCGCTCCGCCAACAAAAAGGCTTGGCGATACTCAGCTTCATCATCAATGGCTTCAATTACCTCATTGATGATGTCTTGTGAAACACCTTTAGCGCGAAGCTCACCGGCGATTACCCGCTTACTTAACTTCTTGGCCCGCTGCCTAGATTCACTCCATAATTTTGCAAACTCTAAATCATTTAACAACCCTTGTAGCTCTAATGAGTCCAGCACTGAATTTGCCGTTTCAGATTCAACCCCTCGCTTTAATAACTGTTTCAATAACTCATCCCTACTCTTTGCGCGTGGAGCGAGTGCAAATAATGCAATCGACATCGCTTCGGAGTAGGGAGTAGCTACTACCTCGTTAGAGCTCTTCAAGGTATTTTTAAATCAGCCTGAGCTTAAAACTCAACATCAGCGGTAGCCTCATCAACTGCTGCCACCAAGGCAGGGTCGATATCAGCTGGCACATATGATGCCCGAATCTTTTTCTCAATATCATTGGCTAGATCTGGATTATCAATCAAAAAGGCACGGGCATTCTCTTTACCCTGACCTAGTTGATCTCCCTCATAGGTAAACCAAGCACCAGATTTCTTAACAATGCCAGCCTCGACACCAAGATCAATTAATGATCCCTCACGGCTGATACCTACGCCGTAAATGATGTCAAACTCTGCTTGCTTAAATGGTGGGGCAACCTTATTTTTAACAATCTTGACCCGAGTTCTATTACCAACCGCCTCTTGGCCATCTTTTAAGGTTTCAATTCTACGAACATCCATCCGAACTGATGCGTAAAACTTAAGCGCTTTTCCACCAGTAGTTGTCTCTGGAGATCCAAAGAAAACCCCGATCTTATCTCGCAACTGATTAATAAAGATCGCAGTGGTATTTGATTGGTGTAGTGCACCAGTCATTTTTCGAAGTGCCTGTGACATCAGACGAGCTTGTAGACCCATATGAGAGTCACCCATCTCGCCTTCAATTTCAGCTCGTGGCACCAATGCTGCCACTGAGTCCACAACCACAATATCAATTGCACCTGATCTAACTAACATATCCATAATTTCAAGTGCTTGCTCGCCAGTATCTGGCTGAGAAACTAATAGTGCATCAATATCGACACCTAGCTTCTTTGCATACTCAGGATCAAGGGCATGCTCAGCATCAATAAATGCTGCGATGCCACCTGCTTTTTGGGCATTAGCAATTGCATGTAATGCCACTGTGGTTTTACCTGAAGATTCTGGGCCGTAGATCTCAACTACTCGACCACGTGGCAAGCCACCAACGCCGAGAGCAATATCTAATGCAACTGAGCCAGTTGGAATAACCTCCATGGCAACAGCTTTTCGATCTCCCATTTTCATTACCGATCCCTTACCGAACTGACGCTCGATTTGGGCAAGGGCGGTATCTAGGGACTTAACACGATCACTAGATCGTTTATCTTCTTTTTTATCATCTTGTGGTTCTCTATTTGCAGAGGCCATAGTTGATTTGTTTCCTTTCATCTCCTTGACCAGCTGTTGGAATGTTTAGGCTCCAGCGGCGAGGTCATATTGTTCGGTCCAGAAGGTACGGAATATCACTGACGGCTGGCACAAGGTGCCAGCGGAACTGTGGAACCGCTCTGGTTGGGCAGGTTAAGTGTATCGAACAACTGTTCGAAAGGGTTAAAAGGCTCTAGGACACGCCGCTATCGGTAGTTATCTGGCATCGCAGGGTTATGGCGGATAACCGCCTTCCAAATCTCATCTGGCTCCATGCCGATCTCAATCGCCTTATTTACGCTGATCCCCCCAAGTTCGGCGTGGATGATATCTCTGGCATAGGTATCTGGATCAGGAAAGTAGGCTGCCAAGCGATTTCTAAGTTCAGAGATCCGCATTAAAAACTACTGGCTAAATAATGAGGCGGCCAAGGCCTTTGATTGCAAAAATGATTCTTCTTGAGTAATCGGTGATGCAATCTGTCCAATTAACCATCTAAGTATCACTCCACAAGCTGTTCGGTCATGGCCAAAAACCTTTGCTATCCCCTGGTGAGCTAGCACCCAGTTGGGGTGGGTTGTAATAGTTACCAATTTTGAAATCTCCAATGGATCTGTCTCTACTAGCTTTCTTAGTGCCAGATCTTGGGATATCTCCTTAGAGAGTAAATACAGCCCCTCTTGTCTACTACCTGCGGAAAGAGCTAGCTGGGTTAATCTACTGACCTCATACTCAACTAAGCACTCCATCATCTCTGCCTTATCGGCAAATTGATTGTAAATAGTTGCTTTAGAAACTTGAGCTCTTAGTGCAATATCGGCAATATTTGATTGATAACTTCCCACATCGGCAATGACCGCCTTTGCGCCATTTAAAATAGCGATACGAGATTTGTTACTTGTTGCAGTTTGGCGGGCATATGGTGCAGCCGCCGATTGCGCAGACAACTTATGCTGCGGTCTCTACCACTTGCAAAGTCGAAATTGTTAATACTGGGGATTCGTGGCTTTTAACCACAGTGGCAACATCAACCAAGATTGTGGAAAGAGAGAGATCAAGAGCGGTGCAGATCGCATTTAACAACTCACTAGATGCCTCTTTGTGTCCGCGCTCCACCTCAGATAAATAACCAAGAGAGACTCGAGCGCTCTTTGCAACATCACGAAGGGTGCGCCCTTGTGCAATACGGGCAGCACGCAGCGTGCTTCCGATGTGGGTACGTAACAAAATCACGGCTTAAGAATACGCTCTATCGCAGCTAATGCGCTAGCAATAATGGCATGTCGGATTAAATCTCGATCCCCACTCAGGTTTAAGGCCACTGCAAAGCACTCTTTTTTGGTGGCCACCCCTATCCAGGCACTTCCCGCCTTTTGCCCATAGGCAGGCTTTGGCCCGGCAACTCCAGTGGTTGAAATCCCAATATCTGCGTTAAATTTCAATCTAACCTGCTGCGCCATGGTAAGTGCCACAACCTCAGATACAGCGGTGTGCTTTTTTAAATCAGATTTACTTACTGCTAACTCAGAAATCTTTACCTGATCGCTATATGCAATGACTCCTCCAACAAAGACATTTGAGGATCCAGCTAATCTTGTTATCTCAGCAGCCAAACCCCCGGCTGTTACAGACTCAGCAACTGCAACAGTTAAACCCTTCTTATCTAGTAATTTAACCACTGATTTTGCAATTGGTTGTCTCTTCATTTTTTAAGTGCATTTCTAAAGTAAGCAATACCAGTAGAAATTGTTAAGTAAATTGCAATTGCCATAAATACATCCCTAGGCAAATCTAAATAGGCAGGTAGTGGCAGGATATAAAAACCTACGCCAAAATTTTGAAAAAATGATTTAAGTTTGCCACCCTTACTTGCTGGTATGACGCCCTTCTTCATCACTGCAAACCTTAATATGGTTACAGCAATCTCACGAATTAGAAAAATAGCTGTTACCCACCAAGAGAGCAACCCAAGGATGGATGAGCCAATGGTTGCAGTAGCAAGCATTGCTTTATCTGCAATCGGATCTAGTAATTTACCAAACTCAGTTATCTGATTTCTATCTCGAGCTATTTTGCCATCTAATACATCACTTAACCCAACTATAAAAAATAAGGTAAAGGCAATTACTCGCCAGTTATCATCATCCCCACCACTTCTAAACAATGCATAAGCGCAAAAAGGTAATGCAATGATTCGAAAAATAGTTAAAGAGTTAGGAAGATTTGGTCGCTCTACTTTTTTCATATCACCTGCGCAATCAAATCTACGCCAGAAACATCACTAACAACGGCATCAACATACTCACCTACTCGATATTTATTTCGTGATTTGATAAAAGTTGAGCCATCAACATCAGGCCCCTGATGCTCTGCTCGCCCCTCCTGCTCCTGAGCATCCTCGATTAAGACTTTTACCTGCTCACCTATTCGCATTTCAGATCGCTGAGTTATTAACTCATCAACTAGATGAGATAGTTCGGAAACTCGCTCTGCAATCACCTCTGGTGCCACCTTATGATCCAATCCAGCTGCTTCAGTCTTATCCTCATCAGAGTAACCAAATACCCCAATCGCATCTAATTGAGCCATAGATAAAAACTCAATTAAATCCATAAATTGTGCATCAGTCTCACCGGGAAAACCCACAATAAAATTTGATCTAATTCCGGCATTGGGTGAGAGCGCTCTTATTTGAGATATTAGATGAAGGAATTTTTCTGAATCTCCAAACCGGCGCATACTTCTCAATAAATCACCATTTGCATGTTGAAATGAGAGATCAAAGTATGGCATTACCTTATCTACAGAGATCATTGCTTGTAGCAAGGATGGTCGAACCTCAGCAGGCTGTAGGTAGGACAGGCGAATTCGCTTGATTCCTTCAATTTTTGATAACTGTGGCAACATCTTTTCCATCATCTTTAGATCACCAAAATCTTTTCCATAAGAGGTGGTGTTTTCACTAACCAAATACAGCTCTGATACGCCATTTTCTGCAAGCCAGATTGCCTCTTCGATGATCTCACTTGGCCCTCTAGAGATAAATGAACCACGAAAGTAAGGAATCGCACAAAAAGAGCAACGTCGATCACAGCCACTTGCAATTTTTAAAGGTGCAATTGGCGCATTGTCCAATCTTTTTCTAAGAACCCTTCCTATTGGATTCACACCTTGGTCTGGTATCTGACTTTTAACCTTTGTCCGCTCAATCGGTGCAATAGGAAGTAGAGCTCTTCGATCCTTAGGAAGGTGAGTCTTAATCTTGCCGCCCTCAATGATGGTGTTAAGTCGAGCTGAGATATCTTTGTAATCATCAAAACTTAAAATGGCATCAGTTTCGCTCATCTCTTGGGCTAGCTCTACTCCATACCTTTCTGCCATGCATCCAACTGCAACAACTGCTTTTGTCACACCATTAGATTTAAGAGAGTGCGCCTGGATTAATGCATCAATAGAATCTTTTTTGGCACTTTCAATAAAACCACATGTGTTAATTACAGCAACCTCCGCTTGGGCTGGATCACTAACTAATTGCCAGCCATCAGCAGATAATCGGCCAGCTAACTCCTCAGAGTCTGTTTCATTTCGGGCACAACCCAAAGTCACCAGCGCAACTGTGCGTGGTTTTTTCTCACTTATAATTTTTGAACTCACCGTGCCATAAGGATACAGTGAACGCCATACCTAAAATCTAATTTAACTGATTACAACTGACCATTCGCATCAAAATCTAGGCGAACTACCTCTCCATCGCCACCTACAACACCTAAATCTGCACCATTAAGATTCAAACTAATTGCACCTGCATTTCCAATTATCGCTTTGATCAATTGCGGATCGGTAAATGTTGCAATTTGCCCCTCGGAAATTTGTCCATTAAAAACCTGTTCGCCATTAGCATTTGTTAGACCAATCCAACTTTTACCCTTTACGCCAGTTACAACCAGATTGACCCCAGTGGATGCTGTTTCAATCTTTGTTTGCTCAATTACCTCATTTGAAACTACCGGAGCAAGATCTGAGTTGATTTGACTCACATTGCTTATTGCAATCTGAGCAACAAATCCAATACTAAGCACTGCCGCCGAAATAGTGGCTAACGTGCGAAATTTCATTCGCTTTTTCTCTTTTGGTTTGTCGGCCACATTGTTTTCTGCTAATCGCTCAATAATTTTTCTGCCATCTTGACTTTGAGCTGCCTCCATATCGGCAACTAATTGATCAGCATCAACTCTTAAACCTTTAGGAGCTTTTTTATTTACCGCTGCAACAATTGATCTAATGTGGCCACGCGCATAAGCAACTCCGCCACAAAGATCTACTGAGTTATTTTCTAAATCTTTAATTACACCCAGTCTAATGTTTGTCAGGGCAGAGATCTGTTCCAAAGTTAATCCAGCAGCTTCACGAGCTTGCTGTAGTGATGATTTCTCTGCCATCAACCTAGCCATTTCAATTTCAGGGGGGATAATGGTAGATCTGATCTACATAATGCGACAAGTTTTTTTAGTGAATTTTTGGCGGACAGTGCGGTTAATTTGGATTAACTAGCAATCTCACCCACTGATTCACCCTGATCGCCAGGAGATTAGAGGCCCCTGAGAGACTCCAATACCTCTGGCATCTGCTCGGCTGTAATCAAAACCGCCCGGGCTTTTGATCCCTCACTTGGTCCAACAATTCCGTGACTTTCCATTAGATCCATCAATCTGCCAGCTTTTGCAAAACCTACTCTTAACTTTCGTTGCAACATTGAGGTTGAGCCAAATTGAGTTGAAACAACTAACTGCACAGCTTGCAAAAGTAAATCTAAATCATCTCCTATTTCATCTGTTACTACCGTCGATTGTATTGGAGCATTTATATCGATTCGATAAACCGGTTGCAATTGTGATTTAACATGATTTACAACCGCTTCAATCTCACGCTCTGACACATAGGCACCTTGAATTCTTACTGGTTTACTTGCTCCCATAGGTAGGAACAATCCATCACCTTGTCCAACTAATTTTTCAGCTCCTGGTGTATCCAAGATAACTCGCGAATCAGCCAGGCTGCTGGTTGCAAAAGACAATCTAGAAGGCACATTTGCTTTAATTAAGCCGGTAACAATGTCAACACTTGGTCGTTGAGTTGCAAGTACTAGGTGTATGCCAGCAGCCCGTGCCAATTGAGTAATTCGAACTATTGACTCTTCTACCTCGCGGGCTGCCACCATCATTAAATCAGCCAACTCATCTACTATCACCAAGAGATAGGGGTAAGGCTCTAAGGTGCGTTGATCACCTGCGGGTTGATTTACTTTTCCTGCTTTAACCGCTTTATTAAAGTCGTCAATATGTCTAAAGCCAAAGACAGAAAGATCGTCATAACGCATCTCCATCTCACGTACCACCCAAGCTAGAACATCTGCTGCCTTCTTTGGATTTGTAATAATTGGCGCAATTAAATGTGGTACGCCATCGTAATTAGTTAACTCAACACGTTTTGGATCAATCAACACTAAGCGAACCTCATCGGGTGTAGCTCGCATCAAGATTGAAACTACTAAAGAGTTGATCATTGAAGATTTTCCAGCTCCAGTAGCACCTGCCACCAAAAGGTGTGGCATCTTGGCTAGATTTGCACACAAAAATGCACCTTCAACATCTTTACCTAATGCAATCAACATCGGATGGTTATCAGTGGATGAAACAGATGATCTAAGAACATCACCCAGAGCAACAATTTCCCGATCTGAGTTTGGTATTTCAATTCCCACTGCTGACTTACCTGGAATTGGAGAGAGAATTCTTATCTCACCACTTGCCACTGCATAGGCGATATTTTTTGATAATGCTGAGATCGCTTCTACCTTTACTCCGTTGCCCAACTCCACTTCATACCTTGTAACAGTTGGACCCCGCATAAATCCGGTAACTTGAGCATCAATATCAAATTGCTCAAAAACCTGTTTTAGCGCAGCAACTACAGTTTCATTTGTCTTTGACTTGCCTTTAGCCGTCGGCCCCATCCGAAGTAAATCCGGAGAAGGTAATTCATATTTAATGTCTGAGGATAAGAGAAGTTGCTGCGGTCTAGCGTTTTCCACCTTTGTAGATCTGCCAACTTTTGGCACAGCTTGCGTTATCTCATCAAAGTTTTCTAGCTCTACCTCATAATCTAACTGCTGGGGCTCAAACTCTTGCACTAAGTCCTTTACTAATGGAGTTTCAAATGGTGGACTTTCGCTAACCTCAAAATCCTCAGCCACTAAACGTTCAGCCCGCTTGGCTCGAGCAGAGGAAATTCCAGCTTTACCTATATTAAATACCCTTCTAATTTGAGAGAAGACTTTAGATAGCGATGTTTTAGTGATGATCAATAAACCAAATATCAAAAAGATCAGCAGAATAGGAATTGCTAGTACCTCTGTAACTAATGAGACAAGTCCTAGCGAGATTGCATATCCGATCCAACCACCACCATCTCGCATTGCCGTTGCTCCGGTGCCGGTTGAGCCATTGGCAATATGAGCTAAGGCGGTAGTACTAATTATCAGTAACAGAGTTCCGATAGAAATTCGGCCGATATCAGATGAGTCATCGGTTGATTTGAACAACCGAAAAGCAAAAAATACAAAAATTATCGGCACTAAATTTGCCAGAATTCCAACACCACCAAACAAAAATGAGTAAGTAGCTCTACCCACCAAATTACTCAAATCAAACCAAACGCCAGCGGCTGATATCAAAGCAAGTATAAAAAGGAAAAAGGCAATTCCATCTCGTTGATGATCAGGATCTAACTCTCTCGAGGATCTAAAAATAAATCTGATGCTACTTCCAAGGGCTTTTGCAACTAATCGCCAAACCCAACCTAGGCCCCTAAAAATAGGCAAAAAAATCTTAGATTTTTTAGCAGATTTTTTCTTAGCCATAATGTGATAAGCCTAAAGAATAAGTTAATAGTGGGCCGTAATCGGCACGCACTTTGCTTAGAAAGTTAACAAAAAAGTGATTACTAAACCTCAACTACTAACGGAATTATCATCGGCTTTCGACGATGCTCCTCACCTACCCAGCTACCAATCGTTTTGCGAACCACTTGGGATAGTTGGTGCGTGCCATTGAACCCACCGGCAACCGCCCTGCTTAATGCCTTTTCAATATCACCCTTAACATCATCGAACAATGTTTTATCCTCTGTAAATCCTCTAGCGTGAATCTCCGGGCCGGCAACAATTTTTCCACTCTGTGAATCAATTACTACTACAACCGAGATGAATCCTTCATCACCTAAAATTCTTCTATCTTTCAAGGAGCTGTCGGTAATCTCTCCAACACTTTGACCATCAACATAAACATAACCGCAAGGAATTGAACCCGATATATCTGCGTGGCCATCAGCAACATCAACTGTTATCCCATTTTCTGCAATCACAACATTGTGTTCAGATAATCCTGATTTCATCGCTAGATCTGCATTTGCTCTCATATGGCGCCACTCACCATGAACCGGCAAAACATTCTTAGGTTTAACAACCTCATAACAATGTAGTAACTCACCAGCAGATGCATGTCCTGATACATGAACCATCGCATTTCCTTTATGAACTACATGAGCTCCAAATCTAGTTAACTCATTGATTACACGGTAAACAGATTTCTCATTACCTGGAATTAGTGAGGAGGCAAGCACAACTGTGTCACCCTTACCAACCTGAATCTCATGGTCGCCATTAGCTATTCTGGAGAGTGCTGCTAACGGTTCTCCTTGTGAGCCTGTACATATCAAAACAATCTTGTCACCAAAAGTATCTATATCTTTGTAATCAACCACCAAACCATTTGGCACCTTCAAATATCCAAGATCTTCAGCAAGCTTCATATTTCTCACCATAGACCGACCCACATAAGCCACCTTGCGGTTAGCTTCATTAGCTGCAGTCAACACTTGTTGAATTCGATGAACATGTGATGCAAAGGATGTGACTACAACTCTTCTTGGTGTCTTTTCAATTGCCTCTTTTAAAGCTGGATAAATATCCTTTTCAGCAACAGTCAATCCGGGAATATCAGCATTTGTAGAGTCAACTAGAAATAGATCCACCCCTTCTTTTCCTAATCTTTCAAATGTCTTTAAATCTGTAACCTTTCCATCAAGTGGCATTTTGTCCATTTTGAAATCGCCAGTATGCAAAATCACTCCTGCTGGAGTTTTAATCGCTACAGCTAGTGAATCTGGAATTGAATGATTAACAGTTACAAACTCCAGAGTGAATGGTCCAACTTTTTCTATTTGTCCAGCCTTCACCTGCATCATCGGTGCGGTAATTCGTCGCTCTTTTAATTTTGGCGCAACAAAGGCAAGAGTTAATTGTGATCCAATGATCCGAATATCGCTTCGCTCACGAAGCAGATAAGGAACTGCTCCAATATGATCTTCATGGCCATGAGTTAAAAAGATGGCCTCGATATCATCCATACGATCTTTTAGGTATGAAAAATCCGGCAGGATTAAGTCAATCCCTGGTTGATCATCCCCTGGAAATAAAACACCACAATCAACAATTAGAAGTCTCCCCTCATATTCAAAGACCGTCATATTGCGCCCGATCTCACCAAGTCCACCCAACGCAACAATGCGCAGAGTCTTCTTTGCTAATTTGGCAGGGTAAGGCAGGCCCGGATGGGGATGATTCATTCGATTACTTTAATTTAACGCCGCCAGCTTGTAGATCAACTTTCAATTGCGCAATTTGCGCATCGGTTGCATCAACAAGTGGCAATCTTGTATGTCCGCCAGGTAAACCCATTAAATTCAATGCTGCTTTGGTCAAAATTGCACCTTGAGTGCGGAAAGTCCCAGTAAATACGGGTAGCAATTTTTGGTGCACCTCTAATGCTTTGTTTACATCTCCAGAAAACCAAGCATCTAACATTGCCTTTAGATCTGCACCAACAGTATGTCCGCACACTGATACAAATCCAACCGCACCCACTGATAGCAAAGGTAGGTTCAAAATATCATCACCTGAGTAAACGGGAATTGCAGATCTTTTAATTACCCATGAGGTTGCCGCTGGATTTCCCTTGGCATCCTTTAAAGCTGCAATATTTTTGTGCTCTGCAAGTTTTACAATCGTATCTGATTCAATCTCAACACCAGTTCGTCCTGGGATGTCATACATCATTACGGGTAGATCAGTGGCATCTGCCATTGCAGTAAAGTGTGCATGTATTCCGGCCTGAGGTGGCTTGTTGTAGTAAGGAGTTACAACTAATAAACCATCTGCACCTGTTTTAGCTGCTCGCTGAGCCTGTTCGACTGAGTGTGATGTCTCATTATTCCCAGCACCGGCAATTATCTTAATTTTATCTCCAACAACTTTTCTTACAGTTTTTATGATTTGATCTTTTTCATCATCTGATGTGGTAGGTGCTTCACCGGTGGTTCCATTGACAGCAATTCCATCATGGCCAATTGCGACTAAATGTGAAGCTATTTTTTCAACACCTACCCAATCAATTTCACCAGATTTGGTAAATGGTGTAACCATGGCAGTGATCAACCGACCAAATGGTGGTGTTATTTGCATGGGTTAAGGCTACCGCTTAATTAAGGGGCTATGCGGCCAGATTTTTGAAAGGCTCCATAGGTAATCGGCATTAACTTGGCAAAATGCTCTTCCATCTTCTCTGCCACCATCTCAATCTCCCGTTGAGGATAAGAAGGAAAGTGTGAGCCATCCCGAGCAGTTCTTAAGGATAGAAAATTCATTAAAGCTCTTGCATTCATAGTTACGTACATTGAGGAGTATAAAGTCACAGGTAATACTGCTCTAGCAACCTCACGTGCAACTCCGGCTGAGAGCATTTTTTGATAATTTGAGTATGCCAATTTACAAGTCTCTTTTATAGCAGCCACAGTTACCTCATATTGCTCAGCACTTCCTTCAACAAAGGTGTAAGCACCAGCCTTGCCAACCTGAACTAACTTTCGATCCTTGCCTGGGATGTAAAACACTGGTTTCAACTCTCGATAACGTCCACTTTCTTCATTATAGGAAGCAATTCGATGTCGCATAAACTCTCTAAAAACAAAAATTGGTGCAGATACAAAAAATGTCATTGAAGTGTGCTCAAAGGGTGAACCATGTCGTTCACGTGCTAAATAATTTATCAAGCCCTCAGACTTTGATGCATCAGCACCAACATCATCTAGCGATTTGTCCCCAGCAGTTGAAACTCTAGCTGCCCAGATAACATCCGCATCGCTTGCACTAGATTTAACAAGCTCTACCGACATATCCTCTCTAAATTGGATCTCATCACTCATGGTTGCGACCCTATCTTTGGTGATTGCTGATCGGCTGGATTAAAGTGTCGGCGTGTCAGTAAATCCAAAGAAAAAACAGGTAGATCGAACCGCACTTAGTGTTGCCCTTACCGTAGGACTTTATGGTGCTGCTTTTGGGGCGGCTGGGGTAACGGCAGGATTTTCAATCCTGCAAACCTGTTTGCTATCAATTCTGCTATTTTCAGGTGCCTCTCAATTTGCTGTAGTTGGAATTATGGGGGCAGGTGGTGCGGCGATTAGTGCTATCGCAACCGCCACCTTACTTGGTTTTAGAAATGCTCTTTATGGCCTGCAAATGGCGCCGATCTTGAAAGTTAAAGGAATCAGACGGGTACTTGCCGCTCAAATCACAATTGATGAATCAACTGCCGTTGCAACATTGCAAGATAATGATGAAGATCGCAAAAGAGGGTTTTACTTAACCGGTGTAGGTGTTTATATATTTTGGAATCTATTTACATTCTTAGGAGCGTTAGGTGCTAGTGCAATTGGCAACCCTTCGGTATGGGGGTTAGATGCAGCAGTGCCAGCAGCATTTTTAGGATTGATCTGGCCTAGACTAAAAAACAAATTACAATTTATAGTCTCAGCAATTGCAATTGCTTGGGCTTTACTTTTGACACCCATTACCCCAGCTGGAATTCCAATCATCACAACGGTGTTGCTAGCAATTGTCTTTGGAGTAAAAAAGTGAGTGCTATTTGGATAGCAGTTCTTGGTGCGAGTTTGACCGCTTTTTTAAATAAGTACATCGGACATAGCGTTCCGGAAAAATGGCTTAATAGACCAACTTTTATGAGGATTAATGCTCTAGTTCCAATAGTTCTACTTAGTGCATTAGTTGCTGTTCAAACATTTGCCAACAAAAAAGAACTAGTACTAGATCAGCGTGCAGCCGGAGTTTTTGTTGCTCTTCTTGCATTGAAGTTTAAAGCGCCATTTCCAGTAGTAGTGGTCTTAGCTGCCATAACCTCAGCTTCGATATACAACTGGTTTTAAAGTACCTTAAGCGCCTCTAACTTCTCTTTCAAGGCTGCATCAGATGGCTCAGTTAAATGAGTTCCGTCAGAAAACAAAATAACAGGGATTGATCGCATTCCACCATTGATCTCAATCACTTTATCCGAGGCTGAAGCATCAGCTTCCACATCAATGTAATTATATTTAACATTATTGGCATCTAAAAACTTTTTTGATCTACGGCAGTCACCACACCACTCAGCCCCGTACATAGTTATCTCACTCATTACATTCCCTCCATATAGTTTTCCAAACCTACTGTTAGGCCTGGCTTTTTTGCAACATTACGAATTCCAATTAACACTCCAGGCATAAAGCCTGCTCGATCTATTGAATCATGGCGAATCGTTAAACTTTCTCCGGCATCGCCGAAAATTACCTCTTGATGCGCAACAAAACCATGAGATCTAATTGAGTGAACCAGAACATCGCCCACCTTTGCACCTCGAGCGCCAGGTAACCCAGAGTTTGTTTTATCAGGCATCGCTCCCTTTTTACTTTGCTTACGGGCTGAGGTAATCATCTCGGCAGTTCTAATTGCTGTTCCTGATGGTGCATCAACTTTATTTGCATGGTGCATCTCTACAATTTCAGCGCTTTCAAAGTATTTTGCAGCAGTTTGAGAAAACTGCATCATCAGTACTGCACCTAATCCAAAATTTGGGGCAATTAATGCACCAACTTTTGGATTTTTACTTAGTATCGTTTTAAGTAAATTCAACTTATTGTCATCAAAGCCCGTGGTGCCAACCACAACATGGATGCCATTATTAATTGCAAACTCTAGATTTTTCATCACTGAATCAGGAGTTGTAAAGTCAACAACTACCTCGCTGCCGGTTGATACAAGTTGATCCAGTGAGTCACCAATATCTAGTGCAGCAGATAAAGTTAAATCACTTGCAGAATTTATTGCCGCAACGGTTTGACTACCCATTCTTCCCTTGGCGCCAAGAACTGCAACCTTCATTTAATTAGCCTTTCAAATTTACTTGTGGATCTAAATGGTCCCACTACCGCAAGGGTAGGAGATACTGGCAGGATTTGGCGGGCAATTTCCTTAATTTGTTCTGGTGTTACCTCTGCAATCTCTCTAAGTATTTCATCGAAGCTAAGGACTTGCCCATAGACCAACTCACTTTTTCCAATTCGGGTCATCCGCGAGCCAGTATCCTCCTGACTTAAAACTAAAGCACCAGAGACCGCTCCCTTAGCGCGGGTAATCTCCTCCATAGATAATCCGTGTTGGGCCACATCTTGCAAAATACCTTGAATAACTCTTATCGCTTCATCTGCTTTATCTGGTTTACATCCAACATAAAAGGTGAGAACTCCACTTCCAGCAAATTGCTGGTTATAGGCATAGGTTGAGTAGGCAAGACCGCGTTTTTCTCTTATCTCTTGAAACAACCTCGATGACATTCCACCACCTAATGCAGATGAGAGGATACTTAATGCAAAGCGCCGTTTATCCTCTCTGGCGATCCCCGGAACGCCATAAACCAGGTGAGCTTGTTCCGTCTTGCGATCTAATAATGCTACCTGAGCTTTGCCTGCAACCTTTACATTTTTTGATGCTCTAATTTTAAAGGAACTTTTTGCCTGATTTAAAAAATTATCTTTACTGAGTGCTTCTTCAACTAATGAAACTACATTCTTATGTTTTATATTTCCAGCAACTGCAACAACTAAATCTTGAGGCAGATATCGCTTTTTATAGTAATTAAATACAGTACTGCGGCTCATTGAATTAATGGATTTAACTGTGCCTAAGATTGGTCTACCTAGTGGCGTATCCCCATAATATTTTTCTAAGAAGAGATCATGTATCAGATCACTTGGATCATCATCACGCATAGCAAGCTCTTCTAATACCACCTTCCGCTCAGCATCGACATCCGCTTGTTTTACATTAGATGAGGTAATCAAGTCACTTATTACATCCACCGCTAAAGGTAGATCTTTATCAATAACCCGAGCATAAAAGCAGGTGTACTCCTTGGAGGTAAATGCATTAGTTTCCCCACCAACTGCTTCAATTGCAGAGGAGATTTCAAGTGCTGATCTTCGCTTTGTTCCCTTAAACAGAAGGTGTTCTAAAAAATGTGAGGCTCCCGCAGTTGAAAGTGATTCATCGCGAGAGCCAACATTAACCCAAATACCAAAAGCTGCAGAGCGAACAGATCTTTCCTCCTCTGTGACTATTCGTAAGCCACTGGGTAAGAGTGTTCTTGGCAAATTACTCGCTCTTTGCTTCCTCTGAAAGATTTGCTGGCACTAATGAGTACTTGCCCTTTGGGTCAATCTCATTAATCACAACCTCAATCTTCTCTCCAACCTTCATTACATCCTCTAGATTTTCAATCCGCTTACCACCATGGATTTTGCGAATCTGAGAGATATGTAGCAAGCCATCTTTACCTGGAGCTAGGTTTACAAAAGCACCAAAGGTTGCAAGTTTCACAACTGAACCATTGAACTTATCACCGACAGCTAATTGGACTGGATTTGCGATCGCATTAATCTGCGCTTTGGCAGACTCAGCTGCTGAACCCTCAGTTGCTCCAATGTAAATGGTGCCATCATCTTCAATAGTGATATCTGCACCAGTCTCATCTTGAATCTGATTAATCATCTTGCCCTTAGGTCCAATCACAGCACCAATCATGTCTACTGGAACTTTGATTGAGATGATTCGAGGAGCAAGCAGTGACATTTCATCTGGCGTGGAGATAGCTTGATTCATCACATCAAGAATGGCAAGCCGTGCCTCTTTTGCTTGTAAAAGCGCAGCAGATAAAACAGATGCCGGAATTCCATCAAGTTTTGTATCTAGCTGTAGGGCAGTTACAAACTCCTTGGTACCTGCAACCTTAAAGTCCATATCGCCAAAAGCATCCTCTGCTCCCAAGATATCGGTTAAGGCCACATACTCAGTCTTGCCATCAACCTCATCAGAGATTAATCCCATAGCAATACCAGCTACTGGAGCCTTCAGCGGCACACCTGCATTTAGCAATGACATGGTAGATGCACAAACAGATCCCATCGATGTTGATCCATTTGATCCAAGTGCCTCAGACACCTGACGGATCGCATAAGGAAACTCTTCACGTGTTGGTAGAACTGGAACCAGAGCACGCTCTGCAAGAGCACCATGGCCAATTTCTCGTCGCTTTGGCGAACCAACTCTGCCAGTTTCACCAACGGAGTATGGCGGGAAGTTGTAATTGTGCATGTATCGCTTGTGATCTTCGGGTGAAAGAGTATCGAGCTGTTGTTCCATCTTTAACATATTTAAAGTTGTAATTCCCAATATCTGAGTCTCACCACGTTCAAATATCGCTGAGCCATGAACTCGTGGAATAACTTCAACCTCTGCGGTTAGGGCCCGAATATCACGTAAGCCACGTCCATCAATTCGAACCTTATCTCGTAAAACTCTCTGACGAACCAACTTTTTGGTTACAGATCTAAGCGATGCTGAGATCTCCTTAGTTCGCTCTGGGAAATCAGCTGCAATCTTTTCTATAACTGATGCGTTGATCTCCTCTAGTTTTGTCTCACGCTCTTGTTTGCCAGCAATGGTTAATGCCTTTGCTAACTCATCCTTTGCAGCTTTTTCAACTACCTCATAAATATCATCTTGATAATCAAGAAACACTGGAAATTCACCAGTTGGTTTGGCTGCCAATTTTGCTAATGCAAGTTGTGCCTCACATAGGGTGCGTATAAATGGCTTTGCTGCTTCTAGTCCTTGTCCAACAATCTCTTCGGTTGGCACTGTAGCGCCACCCTTGATTAGTTCTATGGTCTTGTTTGTAGCTTCAGCCTCAACCATCATAATTGCAACATCATTATCTGAGATTCGACCTGCAACTACCATGTCGAAAACTGCCTTTTCTAAATCAGAGTGATTTGGAAATGCAACCCATTGACCTTCGATGAGTGCAACTCTTACACCGCCGATTGGTCCAGAAAATGGTAGGCCTGCCAATTGTGTTGACATAGAGGCAGCATTGATAGCTATTACGTCATACATATGATCAGGGTTTAAAGCCATCACAGTTACAACTATTTGAACCTCGTTACGTAATCCCTTAATAAAAGATGGACGTAATGGTCGATCAATTAATCGACAGGTAAGAATGGCATCCTCAGATGGACGCCCTTCGCGACGAAAGAATGATCCTGGAATCTTTCCAGCTGCGTACATACGCTCTTCCACATCAACAGTTAGTGGGAAGAAATCAAATTGATCCTTCGGATTTTTTGATGCAGTAGTTGCAGATAGCAACATGCTGTCATCATCTAGGTAAACAACGGCTGTTCCCGCTGCTTGTCGAGCTAGTCGACCAGTTTCAAAGCGGATCTGCCGCTTTCCAAATTTGCCGTTGTCTATTTTTGCAACGGTCGATTGCACATCTTGACCCTCCATGGGTCATCTCCATTTCTCAACACTTTACTTCTAGAGAATGGATCTTCGATCGAAGTTCACGGAAAATCCTTTTCCGGAAACCACTACCGAGGACCAAAACTCTTAGCGGTAAAGTTTTTTGCTGATTGTTATTTAACGGCGAAGATCGAGCTTTTCGATAATCGCTCTATAGCGCTCAATGTCCGTCTTGGCGAGGTACTGCAAAATCCGGCGACGTTTACCAACCATCAATAACAAACCACGACGGTTGTGATGATCTTTCTTATTTGTCTGCAAATGTTGTGTTATCTCATCAATACGTTTTGAAAGAAGTGCTACCTGAGCTTCTGGGCTACCTGTGTCAGTTGCAGATGAGCCGTACTTACTAACTATTTCTTTTTTAACTTTTGGCGTTAATGCCATTTGTATTGCTCCTTCTGTCTGTCACGAGGGCCTCGGTGTTACTCACGAAGGCGCACTTTCTCGCTTTAGAGAAGGCAAGATTACCAGCGCAGTAGCAGATAATTAAAATCGAGGGGAAATTGAGCGTTATTTACTGGTTAATTCCCGTGCTTGATCACAATCTTTTTTCATTTGTGTAAGCAGATCTGGTAAACCATCGAACTTTAAAGTGTCACGCAATCTAAAACCAAACTCAACCTTGGCCTCTTGATCATAAAGATCTAAATCAATTTGATCAATTGCATAAGCCTCAACTTGACGACCTCTTGCACCTGAAAAGGTTGGATTGGTTCCGATAGATATTGCAGCTGGCCAACGACTTTGCCCAACACTTAACCAGCCAGCATAAACACCATCTGCCGGAATTGTGGCAAGAGAATTTAAACCAAGATTGGCAGTTGGATAGCCAATTGCTCTACCCCGCTTTTCACCATGCACCACCTTGCCCTTTAGATAAAACTTTCGGGTAAGTAATTCATTAGCTCGCTCAATCTGACCATCGATTATCAAACTTCTAATTCTTGTAGAGGAGATGGTTGAACCTCGATCCTCCTGTAATTTCACAACCGACAGATCAAATCCATACTTAGGTGCCATCTCTGCGAGATATTTTGGTGTTCCTTGGGCCTTATAGCCAAAGTTGAAGTTTTCACCGATAACAACATGCTCTGCACCAAATCGGCCAATCAATATATCCTCAATAAATTGCTCTGGTGATAATGTGGAAAACTCCTTGGTGAAATTAATAATCTCAACATGTAAGGCACCAGCGGCTTTTAAAAAATGGATTCGATCTTCAACTGACATTAAAGCAGAGGGAGTTCGCTCGGGAGCAACAACTAAGGTGGGATGCGGATCAAATGTCACCACAGTAACCTCGCCTAAATGCTTGGCAGTGGCAATTATCTGCTGATGCCCAGCATGAACCCCATCAAATATGCCAACCGCCAAAACTTTTTTCATATCTATATTGTTTCACAAAACATAATTACTCACTTGCTTTAACCAAAATCGGCGCAGCCTTTATCTCTGATCCTTGTAACTTGTTCTCCAGCAATCCAATAAATGAACCTTGCGAATCTAGTGCTGCTACTACACCTGGCTTTGCATTTTGAGGAATCGAGCGTCCATATGTGATCTCTCTGGCCTCTGATAAATCTAGAGTTCTTATTGGGAAAATCTTCTCAACCACTTCAGTAATTGGAATCAGCTTGGCATCTGCTACCTCTTGGCACTGATCTAGTAAAAAAGGAGAAACTAATGTTCGCTTTAGTGATATTAGATGTCCACCAACCTGTAATGATTCACCTAGATCCCGCGCAATCGATCTAATGTAGGTGCCAGTTGAACACGTAACAGAGATATCTACCTCCACACCTTTTTCTATTCTTCTTATCTCTTTAACAGTAATCTCATCTATAGTCACATCTCGCTCAGGAATTGATACCTGCTCTCCCGCACGAACTCGTGCATGAGCAGATTTTCCATCAATCTTAATGGCAGAGACTGAGCTAGGGCGTTGCTTGATTTTTCCAACAAATTTTAAGAGCTCACTCTTAATTATTTGCTCAGTTAACTTATCTATCACCTCTTGTGCAGCAGTGAAAACTACATCACCATCTTTATCATCTGTATGGGTGGCTTTACCCAACAAAATACTGGCCTCATATGATTTTTTACCCTCGGTGATGTAGGAAAGTAATCTGGTGGCCAAGCCAACGCCTAGTACTAAAACTCCGGTTGCCATCGGATCTAAGGTTCCAGCATGGCCAACTTTCTTGGTATTTAATCTTTTGCGTGCCAATGCAACCACATCATGACTTGTCATTGCCGCGGCTTTATTGACCAGTAAAAAGCCATCCATTAAATCACCGTTTAATTATGTTTTTTATAAGGATCTTCAGCAACAGGCTTAGCACCTGCTCTTAATTTCTCCAGTTCAGCATCTGCTTTATGCATCTGTTCAATCAAATCATTCATCGCTGAAGCTGAATCAGCCATTCCATCTAAGAAAAACTCTAAGGTTGGAGTGACTCTTAATCCAAGTGCACGGCCCACCTCAGATCTAAGCATTCCTTTTGCACTACTTAATGCTGCTGCACTGGATTCATGTGCGGCTGTATCCCCTAACACGGTATAAAAAATCGATGCCTGCTGTAAATCTCCAGTAACACGCACATCAGTTATTGTCACAAAGCCAAGTCTTGGATCTTTAACCCTTGATTCAAGAGCATTTGCAATTATCTCTTTAATTCGATCTGCAACCTGTAGTGGACGTTTACTTGGCATGATTTAAGCCCGCTTTTTCTCACGAATTTCATATACCTGAATCACATCTGATACTTGTAGATCTTTAAATGATCCAAGGCCGATACCGCACTCAAATCCCTCTCGAACCTCAGTGGCATCATCCTTAAATCGTCGCAATGATTCAATACTTAAGTTCTCGCCAATTACAACACCAGCTCGCATTGTGCGAACCTTGGCATTTCGGCGAATAATTCCATCCAAGACCATACATCCCGCAATAT
Organism: Actinomycetota bacterium; assembly: GCA_016870455.1. Classification (GTDB taxonomy): domain Bacteria; phylum Actinomycetota; class Actinomycetes; order Nanopelagicales; family Nanopelagicaceae; genus Nanopelagicus. The sequence continues at coordinate 29,751 of VGBN01000013.1, forward strand.
TTCCAAACTTGCTGGACTTAAAGATATCTCTAACCTCAGCATTACCAAGTACTGCCTCTTCAAACTCTGGCTTAAGAAGTCCCTTAAGTGATGCTTCAATATCCTCAATCGCTTTATAGATGACGGTATAGAACTTGATATCAACACCTTCATGCTCGGCAAAGACTGCTGTTTGTGGCTCTGGTTTAACGTTAAAGCCGATAATCACCGCAGTAGAGGCTGATGCCAATGTGACATCATTCTTAGTTATCGCACCAACACCTCGATGAATAACTCGTAGATCCACCTCAGTGCCAACATCTAACTGAACCAATGCATCTTCGAGGGCTTCAACAGATCCAGATACATCACCCTTTAATATTAAGTTCAAGGTTGAAACCTTTGATTGCTCCAAGAAATCCTCTAGTGAAACCTTCTTGCGTGCCTTTGCCAAAGAAGCATTTCGCTGTGCTAACTGACGTTTTTCAGCAATCTGACGAACAGTGCGATCATCTTCTGCGACAATAAATGAGTCACCAGCTCCTGGTACAGAGGTGAAACCTAAAACTTGAACCGGTCTAGAAGGTCCTGCCTCCTCCAAAGTTTGCCCATGCTCATCAAGCATCGCACGAACACGACCATAGGCACCGCCAGCGACAATTGCATCGCCCACATACAAAGTTCCTCGTTGCACCAATACAGTTGCAACTGGCCCTCGACCTTTATCAAGGTTTGCTTCAATTGCCACACCTCGAGCAATATCATCAGCAATCGCCCGCAAATCAATAGCTGCATCTGCAGTTAACAAAATTGCTGCTATCAAATCATCAATACCTTTGCCAGAAAGAGCTGAAACATTTACAAACATGGTCTGTCCGCCATACTCCTCTGCGATCAGGTTGTATTCAGTTAACTGTTGACGAATCTTGTCTGGATTAGCACCCTCTTTATCGATCTTATTTACTGCCACCACGATCGGTACATCTGCTGCTTGAGCATGATTTAATGCCTCAATAGTCTGAGGCATAACACCGTCATCGGCGGCAACAACCAAAACAGCAATATCAGTTACCTTCGCTCCTCGAGCTCGCATAGCGGTGAAGGCTTCATGGCCTGGGGTATCAATAAAGGTAATCGCACGCTGCGCACCCTCATGTTCATGGTGAATTTGATAGGCACCAATGTGTTGGGTAATTCCACCTGCTTCAGATTTCACAACCTCAGTTGATCGAATTGCATCCAACAATCTAGTTTTACCATGATCAACATGTCCCATAACCGTCACAATTGGCGAGCGCACAACCAAATCAGCTGGATCAATTTCAGATAACTCTTGCTCCAAGTTGATATCAAACTCTTCAAGTATCTCGCGGTCCTCATCCTCAGGACTTACGATCTGGATGATAAAGCCAAGCTCTGCACCTAGTAAGGTAAAAGTATCCTCATCAACTGATTGTGTAGCAGTTACCATCTCACCTAGGTGAAATAATGCCGAAACTAATGCAGCTGGATCTGCTTTGATCTTCTCGGCAAAATCCATCAAGGTGGCACCGCGACGCATGCGCACCACAGTTTTTCCATCACCCTTTGGTACTACCGCACCTCCTAGTTGTGGTGCTGGTAGATTTTCAAAATCCTCACGTCTTTCTTTTTTACTCTTTTGTCCACGATTTTTATTTTTACCTTTACCACCTTTACCAAATGCACCAGCTGCGCCGCCTCTTTGCGGAGGACGGCCACCACCCTTGCCACCAAATGGTGAACCAGTAGGTGATGATGGTGCGCGATAGGCAGATGGTGCAGCTGTTGAACGAGAGGTTGTTGCACCAGAGTTTGGTCTTTGATTATTTGCAGGTGGACGCGCTGCAAATCCGGGACGGACAGAGCCTGGTCTTGCACCAGCCATTGGTGGACGTTGGCCAGGTGCTAATCTGCCAGGAGTTCTGCCTGCCTCACCAGGTCTAATTGGTCTAGCTGGTGGACGCGGTCCACCGCCACCAGTACTAAATGGATTATTACCTGCTCGTGGTGGACGTGGCATTCCACTAGCTGTTGTTGCACCAGTTGCTGAACTACTACCTGGTGTGGTGAATGGATTGTTTACACCTCTAGCCGGTGGTGTAGCAGAGCGTGTATTTGGTGTGACATCTTCAACCATCTTTTTTAACTCAGGTGGTAGATCCTCCACCTTCACAGTTTGTTTTGGCGCAGCCTTTTTCGCGGGAGCTTTTTTCACCTTTGGCGCAGCCTCGGCTGGAACTAAATCTGGAAACTTATCCATCAACTTGCGCACCACTGGTGCCTCAACAGTTGATGATGCTGAGCGAACAAACTCGCCCACCTCTTGTAGCTTAGCTAGCAGCTCTTTACTTTCCAGCCCTAACTCTTTAGCTAACTCATATACGCGGACCTTGGCCACACTGCTCCTTCTTCTGGCCCCGCGTTACTTACGCGCGAGCCTAAATAGACCTACTCATAATCTGGTGGTGCTCATTAGAGTGTCATTCTCGCTCGCTCCATACATTTTTATTTACCTAATCCATTTAGGTAATCTGCTAACTCTTTGGTTTTAATCTCACCTTCAAACTTAAAGGCGTGATTAAAAGCCTTTCGTTCAGTTGCCACCGCAAAGCAGTTTGGGTGAAGCCAGGCTCCCCGACCACTCATTCGTTGGTGTAAATCGACAACTACTACATTATCGATTAAAACTGTTCGAATTAAACCTTCTCTGGTATCCAACCTTCGGCAGGCTATACAACTGCGCTGCCTAAGTTTTTTACTAGACATCGCTGACTCTACCCTAAGCCCCTTCAATGGGTGAAATAGTTGGCATCGGCTCTGCCTTTTCCGCCTTGATTTGGGTGACTGGATTATCTGGATGGATATCAATACGCCACTGGGTTAGCCGAGCGGCAAGTCTGGCATTTTGGCCATCTTTACCAATTGCAAGTGATAATTGATAATCCGGAACAATCACCTTGGCAGATTTTGCAGCTAAATCAACAATCTCAACTGAGCTCACCTTTGCCGGCGCTAATGCATTTGCCACATAGGCGGCAGGATCATCTGAGTAATCAATAATGTCAATCTTTTCACCATTCAACTCATTCATTACATTTTGCGCCCTACTTCCTTGTGGTCCAATTAAAGCGCCCTTAGCACTGACTCCTGCGCGATGAGTTCTTACTGATAACTTTGTTCTAGCACCAGGCTCTCTAGCAATTCCAACAATATCAACCACCCGATCTTTGATCTCAGGCACCTCTAATGCAAACAACATCTTCACAAATGCTGGATGAGTTCTAGATAAAGTTACCTCTGGGCCTTTTTCTCCCTGCTTAACATCTACTACAAAACATTTAATACGATCGCCATGTTTGAAAACCTCACCCTTTACCTGCTCAGCCGGTGGCACCTTTCCTTCAACTCGACCTAAGCTGACATAGATCACCTCAGCATCTCTACCCTGCTGCACAATTCCACCAATTACATCACCAACACTTCCAGAAAACTCAGTAACAACCTCAAGATCTTTTGCCTGTCGCATCTTCTCTTTAATTACTTTACGTGCAGTTTTATCAGCTAATTTTGCAAAGCCAGCTGGATTATCAGTAATAGTGTCAATGCGATCACCATCTGGGCCAAGTACCGGCACATAAATTACTAACTCACCAGTTTGTCTATTTAATACCGCCCGCCCATGTGGTTTAGCAGCTGGCAACTCTGCATATTTTTTTGCCACCTCATTTTCAATGGCGTTAATCAATCGCTCAAGTGGCAGCTTCTTTTCTTGGGCTAGAAGTTTTAGAGCTTCAACATCAACACTCATTTGCCCACCTGCTTAAACTCAATCTCAAGGGTTGCTCGTTTAATATCGGAGAGATTAATTGCCTGCTCATCTATGGTTGCTGAGATCTGAGTTGAATCTCTAACTCTTCCTTTAATCTCTTTACCATCGAACAAAACTACTTTTACTAATCGGTTAATGTTTTTTCGCCAATGTCTAGGCTTTGTTAGTGGCCGATCTATACCAGGAGAGGTAACCTCCAAGGTGAAGGGGGTCTGTCCTAAACTTTGAATATTTTCAATAATTTCACCAATTGCTTTGGTTACCTGCGTAACCTGATCTAAGGACAGGTGTGTATCGCCATCAACTATTACGGTAATCATGCTGCGCCGGCCAGCTGTAGTGATTACTACATCCTCAAGGTAAAAACCGAGGTTTGAAAGTGCGGGGGTGATCGCCGCTGAAATCTCTTCTTTTTTTCCCATTATTTCCTTCTTCAGTATTTAGTTGTGTTGGCAAGTTTAACTTAAAAATGTATCCCAGGCAACGCGAGCAATAAGTAAAAATACAACTGCCAAAAAGACTTTACGAACCAATGGCGAGCCACCCTTTATTGCAAGACGTGAGCCAATAATTGCACCGGTGACATTTGCAAATGCCAGCAACAAACCTAACTGCCACCAGATATGACCGGTTAACTGAAAACTTAAAATCGCACCTGCATTGGTTGAAATGTTTACTAATTTCGCAGTCGCAGAAGCTCTCAAAAAAGCATAACCAATAGTTGATACTAAAAAGAAGACGAGAAATGTTCCAGTACCAGGACCAAAGATGCCATCATAAAAACCGATTACTAATCCAATTAAGGCAACCAGCAACAAACGCTTTTTCTTGGTGTACCTTAAATTTTCATCCATTCCTAACTCAGGCTTGCGCCAGGTATAAATGGCCACCAAAATCAACAACACAACAATAAATGGCTTAAAAAAATCCTTTGGCACAAATGCAGTAAAGGCTGCACCAGCAACTGAGCCAATGAAGGCTGGTGCCATCATGGTTAGGGTCAAAGGAATATCTGGTTTAATTTTCTTAAAGTAATTACGGGCAGCTGCGATGGTGCCAAATATTGATGGCACTTTATTGGTTCCAAGAATTAACGGCACCTCTTTGTTTGGCAATCCAACTAAAAGTGCGGGGAGTTGGATTAATCCCCCACCACCTGCCATCGCATCAACAAAGCCAGCAAATCCGGAGGCGATCGCTAAGAATATTGCGATCTCAATACTCATAAATTACTTAACTAAGGTTTTAACAATATCTGCCAACAAAATCTCCTGTTTATCACCAGATTTACGATCACGAAGTTCAACCTTGCCCTCGGCTAAGGATTTACCAACAATAATGATTTTTTGAATACCGATTAACTCAGCATCCTTAAACTTAACTCCAGCTGAGGCCTCTCGGCGATCATCAAGGAGTACTTCAAGACCTTTTGCTTCTAAATCCTTAGCAATTTTTTCTGCCACGTCAAATACTTGATCCTCTTTACCAGTTGCCACAATATGAATATCAGCAGGTGCTACCTCAGCTGGCCAATTTAAGCCCAGCTCATCATGGGTTTGTTCAGCAATCGCTGCCACCGCCCGAGAAACACCAATACCGTATGAACCCATCGTTACCACAACTGGTTTTCCCTCTTTATCTAAAACTGTCAGATCAAGTGATTGCGCATACTTTCTTCCTAACTGAAATATATGGCCAATCTCAATTGCGCGATCAATCACCACAGCTGTTTGGCACTTTGGGCAGCTATCTCCTGCTCTTACCTCAGCTGCCTCAACATACTGATCAACTTTAAAGTCACGACCGCAGGTTACAAAACGTGCATGCTTATCTTTTTGATTTGCACCTGTTATCCAATGTGATCCTTCAACAACTCTTGGATCTGCGTATAAGCTAATTCCAAAAGCTTTTGCATCCTGTGGACCAACATATCCTTTAACTAGTTTTGGGTGCTTTGCAAAATCTGCATCCTCAAATAAGCGCAAATCCTTAACCCCAACTAGATTTGCCTCCAGCCGCTTTAAATCCACCTCACGATCACCTGGTACTAAAACAGCAATTGGTTTTTCATCAGCCATCAGTAAAACATTTTTTAAGGTATCTCCTGCGGTGATACTTGCGCCATACTTTTTATTCAAAACTTGAACTAAAGAATCAATAGTTGGCGTATTTGGGGTATCTAAAACTTCAATCGGCCCAACTTTTTCACCCTTAAATGGTGCCACCTTGGTAACCATCGCCTCTACATTTGCGGCATACCCACAACTGTTACACAAAACATAGGTATCCTCACCAGTAGCACATGGTGCTAAGAACTCCTCTGATTTTGATCCACCCATTGCACCACTCATCGCTGAAACAATGTTGTACTTAAGGCCTAGGCGATCAAAGGTATTTATATATGCCTGACGATGTTTGTTATATGAAATTTCAAGCCCTGCATCATCAATATCAAAGCTATATGAATCCTTCATCACAAACTCACGACCTCTAATAATTCCACTTCTAGGTCGAGGTTCATCCCGATACTTTGTTTGAATTTGATATATCGATAATGGCAGATCTTTATATGAGGAGAACTCACCCTTAACCATCAAGGTAAACATCTCCTCATGGGTAGGTCCTAGTAAGTAATCATTTCCCTTACGATCTTGCAATCTAAATAAATCTGGACCGTACTCAGCCCAACGATTTGTTGATTCATAAGGATCTTTTGGTAGGAGCGCTGGAAAGTGAACCTCTTGAAAGCCAGCTTTATCCATCTCTTGCCTAACAACATTTTCAATTTTGCGATAGGTGCGGTACCCAAGTGGTAACCACGAGTAGATACCAGCTGCTACTCGTCTTACAAATCC
>VGBN01000014.1 GCA_016870455.1 Actinomycetota bacterium
ATGTGTAGTCAGTTCCTAGTTTTAATCCATCTGATTGCCATTGAGCAGAGGCCCAGTCACCCATGATAAAGAATCCAGCTTTGCCATCAGTTACTAACTTTCCAGCATCTGGCCAATCAAGGTTTCCTGCTCCCTTATTTCCATAAGAAAGTGCTTTTTGGAAGTTCTTAATACCAGCAGCAACCTCAGGACCTGTCCATGAAGTTGATCCGTTGTATAGACCTTCAAACTTATCTGGACCCATTGATGCTAACAACATCCAGTCAAGTAGGTGAGCGATCGCCCAGTCTCCCTTTCCTGCAAGTGCTAGACCAGTAATGCCAGCTTTCTTAAACTTCTCAAGATCTGCAAAGAACTCATCTAGAGTCTCAGGTGCTTTTGTGATTCCAGCCTTTGCTTGTGCAGCTGGATTCCACCAAAGAACATTTGCTCTGTGAATATTTACGGGTACTGAGTAAATCTTTCCATCTACGGTAAGAGTCTTGATTAGATCTGCTGGGAAAATCTTGTCCCAACCTTCAGAAGCGTATAGAGATGTTAGATCCTCTAATTGTCCGCCTCTTACATAACCATCAAGCTCCATACCTGCGTGTGCTTGGAATGAGTCAGGTGGCTCATTAGCATCCAAACGGCTTTGTAGTACGGCCTTTGCGTTTACACCAGCACCACCGGCAACAGCAGCGTTAATAAACTCTGTGTTTGGGTTTTGCGCTGTGTAAACATCAATCATTCCTTGTAGGCCAGCAGCTTCGCCACCAGATGCCCACCAGGTAAAGATTTCAAACTCTGTGTCTTCATTCGCTGCATCATCAGATGATGATGAACAACCAGTTACCGCAAGGGCAATAGCTGCTGCAGCTGCAACAAGACGAAATGAACTTCTACGCATTCATTTCTCCATTTCTTCTCTATAGGAAGTGGTACAACGCGGATCGTCGAACCTGAGGCAATCCTTATATGCGCAGGTTCGGTAGTCAACGATAACGGGCTCAGAATTGCTCAATTAGTGGTGCTTTACGAAAATGTTATAAAGCAGCAGGCGCAAGGGCTCAAGTAATACTTCAGGGTCTGTAACTACTGTAGATAAGCCTCTAATCTTTAGGGCGTGAGCCGCACCGAGTATGACCTGGTAAAACTTTCCAAGATCTTCACCGCAGCTTTGGCCTCTGATTGTTTAGATCATATGGAGTTACGTAATCAGGTTTTGAAACCAGATATTCAAATGCTTTCAGGTGATGGCGTAATGATGGGGTATGCATTTCCGGTAAGAGTTGAGGCAGTTTTTAAAGCACCGCAAGTGCCATATGTTGGATTGTTAAAGGCGTTAGATGCCGTTGGTAAAGATCAAGTCTATGTAACACCATCTAATCGAAACAATGGTGGCAATCATCCAGCAGCTTTTTGGGGAGAGTTACTCTCAACTGCTTGTAAACATAAAGGTGTAGCAGGTGCACTTACTGATGGACCGGTGCGGGATACCACCAGAATGCAAGCATTAGGTTTTAAAGTTTTTGGTGTGCAGACCTCGCCCCTTGATATCAATTCAAGGTATGAGGTGGTTGAACATAATGTGCCAGCGGTGATTGATGGCGTAACGATTAATCCAGGGGATTTAATTGTTGGTGATATAGATGGTGTGGTGATTGTGCCAAAGGATGCAATGGCAGAGGTGATTGCCCGTGTGGAGGCGAAAAACTCTGGCGAGAACTTGTTTAGAAATGCCGTCAGAGATGGCATGGCCCCAAGTGAGGCATTTGCAAAGTTTGGGGTCTTATAGGTGAAGCCAATTGTTCAGGTCTCACTAGATTTAACTGATATTAAAGAGGCGATGGAGATGGCCCACACTGCCATGCGCGCTGGGGTGGATTGGTTAGAGGCGGGCACACCTTTTATATTGGCGGAAGGATTACATGGTGTTCGAGCTCTTCGAAAAGAGTTTCCAAATACACCAGTGGTGGCAGATTTAAAAACTATGGATGGTGGATATCTAGAAGCGGAAATGATGGCAAAGGCTGGTGCAACTCATGTTGTTGTTATGGCCAGAGCGCATCCAGAGACTATTAAAGTTGTTGTGCAAGCTGGTAAGGATTACGGCATCACTGTGATGGGAGATAACTTAGGTTGTGAAGATATGGTTGATGGTGCTCGCCAACTTGAGGATTTAGGTTGCCACATGATCATTCATCATATTGGTTACGACGAACGTCGTGGCATTGCTGCAAGGGGTGAGGTGGCACCAAATCCACTTGATCAATTAAAGGCAGTTGTCGATGCAGTTGGTATTCCAGTCCAAGCTGTTGGTGGATTATCACTTGAGCAAGCCATAGCTTGTCCATCATATGGTGCACCATTGGTAGTAATTGGTGCTCCCCTTGCAATTGATGCAGATTCTTTTTCAAAGGGTGCTGGAGATGTGGAAGAGGTGCTTAGAAAAATTTGTGAAAAGGTTCATGGTTATGGTGATATTCCAATTACACCAAGAGTTAGGTAGGTAGTTATGAAATCACTAGGTGTTGTTAACTTCTCTTCAAAGCCAGGAAGTGTTGAGTTACAGGAGATTGATTACCCAACCTTTGGTGATGATGATGTGATTATGCAGGTAGAGGCGGTAAGTGTTTGTGGCTCAGATCTTCATCAGTGGCATGGCACAAACTCTTGGGTGGTTAATTACCCAGTTGTCTTAGGTCATGAGTTTTGTGGGGTAATAAAAGAGTTAGGAAAAAATGTAAAGGCAGCGACTCGGTGGCAGGTTGGCGATCGAGTTGTTACTGAGACCGCCGCGGTAATTGATGGTGATTCACCACTAACCAGAGAGGGAAAGTACAACTTAGATCCTGCTCGAAAGGGTTTTGGTTATGGTGTAAATGGTGGCATGACTAGATATGCCAAGGTGGCATCACGGTTACTTCATAAGATTCCAGCAAATATCTCATTTGAATACGCAGCGATGACTGAGCCATGTGCTGTTGCATATAGCGCAACTATTGCACCTGGATTTGTCCGGCCAGGTGATCGAATTGTGGTTTATGGACCTGGCCCAATTGGTGTTTTATGTGCTGCGATGGCAAAGCTAGCTGGTGCTGAGGTGGCATTGGTAGGACTAGATAAAGATAAGAAGAGATTAGAGATTGCAAAACAATATGGCGCAGAGGTGATAATTGGCGATGCCACCAGTTGGGCAAAATCAGTAGATGGCTTAGGTGCAGATGGTGTGGTTGATGCAGCCGGTGTTAGCGCCTCGTTAAAAAATGCATTAGAGGTAATCAGGCCAAATGGTTGGATATCAAAGGTTGGTTGGGGACCACAACCATTGGATTTCTCTCTTGATCCATTGGTGGCAAAAAATGTCACTCTGCGTGGCAGCTTCTCTCATAACTGGCCGATGTGGGAGCGAGTTTTAAGATTAGTAGCAAGTGGAAAGCTAGATTTAAAACCAGTTTTAGGTGGTGTTTTTCCAATAACAGATTGGCAAGTGGCATTTGAGAAGATGCAATCTGGAGAGATTTTAAAATCTGTGATTAGGCCGCAGTAATTATGAGGTTAAAAGAAAAGGTAATAATTATTACCGGTGCCACCTCAGGTATCGGAAAAGCAATTGCAGAAAAGGCGGTTTCTGAAGGAGCTAAGGTTGTAATTCACGGCATTGATCAAGCAGCTGGTCAAAAGGTGGTAGATCAACTTGGAAAAAATACGGTGTTATGTATTTCTGATTTGGCAAAGGCAGATGCGCCAGGTGAGATTGTTGATTGCGCAATAAAATCATTTGGGAAAATTGATGGCTTAGTAAACAACGCTGCAATAATTGAGCGAAACAATCTCTCGCAGATAACACCTGAATCCTTTGCTAAGACCATCACAGTTAATTTGCAATCAGCACTCTTTTTAATTAAAGCCTGCTTTCCTCATCTAAAAAGTAGTAAAGGGTCAGTACTAAATATTGGATCTATAAATGCATATAGTGGTGAATCCTCACTGCTTGCATACAGCATTGGTAAGGCTGGGTTACAGACGATGACTCGAAATTTAGCTAACGCCCATGGTGTAGACCAGGTTAGATTTAATCTGATCAACCCAGGTTGGATTTTGACTGAGCGAGAGTATGTTGATCAGATTAAAAAAGGCCTGCCAGAAAAATGGCCAGAAAAATTAGGCAAAGAAAATATCCCATTTGGCGTGATGAGCACACCTGAGCAGTTAGCAAGTGCATGTATTTACTGGCTCGGGGATGAATCTCGCCCATTTACCGGCTCGGTAGTTGAGTTAGAGCAGTTTTCAATAATTGGTAGAAATCCAGAGAAGTAATGCCAAAGTTAGCTGCATTTCCCAAGGGATTTATCAAGCAATTAGTTTCAGGACAGATGAGTATTTATCAATGGATTGAACTTGGTGATGAGTTAAATGTTGATGGACTTGAGTTTTATAACAACTTTGCCGATCTTAAAGATCCTGCCAATTGGCCCAAGATTCGCAAAAGTGTAGAAAGTGCTGGGATGCAAATCCCGATGATGTGTTGTTCACCAGATTTCACAATACCTGATCCTGGGTTACGGCAACAACAAGTTGATCACGAGATACATTCAATACGGATGTCGGCAGAATTAGGAGCCAAACTCTGCCGAGTTTTATCTGGTCAGCGACGAAAAGATATTACCCGTGAGCAAGGTATGGGCTATGTTGTTGATTCCATTGAAAAATGTTTAGTCGAAGCTGAAAAAGTAGGAGTCAAATTAGTTATTGAAAATCACTACAAGGATGATTTCTGGACCGAACCTGAATTTGCTCAGATGATGGATGTATTTGTGGATCTGATTAGCCATATTGATTCACCAATTTTTGGAGTTCAATTTGACCCATCCAATGCCATAGCAGCAGGTGAAGACCCGCTTGAATTACTCGAAAAAGTTAAGCATCGAGTTATCTCAATGGGTGCATCAGATCGTTATCTTGCTAATGGAACGATTGAGGATTTGCGAAAGGCCGAGGGCGGAAGTGCTGGTTATGTTTCATTTTTTAAACATGGAGTAATTGGTAAAGGTCTAAATGATTATGATGCAATATTTAAGAGTTTAAAAGATGTTGGCTTTGATGGCTGGATCTCAATTGAAGATGGCGTGGATGGCATGGAGCAGATGCATGAAAGTGCAGATTTCTTACGCGAAAAAATTAAAAAGTATTGGCCTAATTACCAGCCACGATAACATTATTAAGCGGCTTTCCTTGCACAAGTAAATTTAACTGAGACTCAATTAACTTTCGAGCTCGTCTATCAAATGCTGAAGAGTTTCCTCCCACATGTGGTGAGATAAATACTCCTTTGGCACTCCAAAGTGGGTGATCCTTTGGAAGTGGCTCTGGGTCGGTGACATCTAAGGCAGCGGTAATTCGACCAGAGTTGAGCTCCTTGATAAGTGCCTGGGTATCAACAATTGGTCCACGAGCAACATTTACAAGTAGCGCACCATCTTTCATAAGTGCCAAACGGCGAGCATCAAATAGGTGTTTGCTCTCGTTTGTGAGTGGCAAGATCAATATCACAATATCTATAGATGGTAGGTGCTTATCTATTTCAGAGATTGGTATTGTTTTATCTCGGCCGGATTGAGTAAATGCCACTACTTCAACTGAAAAACCAGAGAGCATTCTGGCAATTGTTGAACCAATCGAACCAAAGCCAACTATTCCAATCTTGCGATCATTAATTGAGTTGTAATTTTTATTTACCCACTCACCTTTATCTTGGTCCCTAACAAAGGTAGGAAAACCACGAAGTGAGGCAATTGTTAAACCAACAGCTAACTCACCGGTTGAGTCATCATGAATGCCTCGACCATTACATAAAGTCATTCCTGGGCGTAAAAACTCCATAGCATCGTCATAACCTGCATTAGGCACCTGTAATACCTTCAACTTGGGCATTTTCTTAGTTAACTCAAGTGCAGCTCGCCCTCCCATATAAGTTGGAACATAAAATGTAACCTCAGATAGGTCTCCAGATTCAGCTGGAGTGTTGGCAGGAGATAATCTTTTAAATTCACCAGGAACATTTAAATCATCCCATTGCGTCCAAACCACCTGCTTGCTCATTGTTTAATCCGATCATTTATATCTTCAGGAGTTAGCGCAACCTTATTCACTAAGGTGCCAATTTGATCAACTGTAATGGTAACTAGATCTTGGGCAAGCAGTGAAATATCAAGCGGGGGAACAATCCCAGTTCCAGTAGATAAAATTACCCCGACTGGAAAATGCTGACATCTAAACAGATAATCTATTAAGTCATCAAAAGTTCTATTTAAAGATTTAAGTGAGGTCTCTGCCTGCCAAACAATCGATCCAGCTCTTTCTATTTTCGCATAAATTCCCAGCGCATTATGGTCAATAATCTCCCAAATCGGGCGAATCATCGGGCCTAATGCATTAGATCCGTAGTAAATCTTCGCTTGTGAGAGATAAAGTGGGTTTTCACCTTCAATATTTCTTGAGGTCATATCATTGCAGATACTCATTCCAATTAATTCACCAAACTTATTAAGCACAATGGCAACCTCAGGCTCTGGTACTGAGGTTAATGCATCTGCTCTAATTCCAACCTCAGCAAGATGTCCAACTGTTCTACGAGCGGTAGCTTTAAAAAATAACTCTGGTCGATCAGCCCCATAAACTAATTGATAAACATCAGGTATTCCGCTCTCCTCTTTTCGAGCATCTCGTGAACGCTGGTAGGTAACACCTGCACCCCAAACCTCGGTATCTATCGCAACTGGTGCTGCTAGCTCACCTTTTATCTCTTTGCTACCAGCTGTTTCATATTTTTTACGAAAATCAGCTAACCGCATCACTAATGCATCAGATAAATTTTTTAGACCATCAATTTCAAAATACTTACCATTAATTTCTTTGACTAACCGATAAGGCTCTGTTGGAGTTTTAATTACCGCTAAATTGCTCATCTTCTAAGCATCAATTCGATTTATCAGACCTGACTCTTCAAGTGCGTCCCAAACTGCAGCTGGAATCTCACGATCAAAGTCAGCAACATTTGAAGTTAGTTCTTTTACAGTTCTAGAGCCAGTCAAAACCGATGTGACTGCTGGATGGCGAAGTGGGAATTGAATTGCTACCGCTGTAAGTGGGGTATGAAAATCAGCAAGCAGTTGTTTGATTTGTTGAGCACGTTTAATTAACTCATCACTAGCAGGTGCGTAATCGTAGGTTGCACCAGCAACTGGATTTGCCAAAATGCCTGAGTTATAGACACCGCCAATAACTACTGCAGTATTTTTCTTTTTACACTCTTTAAATAATTGCTCTTGCGCAGATTGATCTAATAAGGAAAATCGGCCTGCAATCAAAATAATGTCAAGATCCATTTCCTTAACTGCTTTAATGGAGGGTGCACAGTAATTCATGCCAACTCCAATTCCCTTTAGGACACCTTGGGATCGAAGCTCATTAAGTACTGGATAAGATTTTTCAATTGCTTCACCGATTCGATCATCTGCATCATGAATATATGCAATATCAATAGCAGAAATATTTAATCGCTTTAAACTATCCTCAATCGAGCGAAGTATTCCATCACGTGAAAAATCAAAGACCGGTGTTAATGTTTTATCTACATCAGCAAATCTACCGAGTGAATTATCTATATTTGGATTACTTGGATCGATTTTTTCTATAATTCGCCCCACCTTGGTGGAAAGTACAAAGGGTTTTCCAGATTTGTTTAAGGCCGAACCTAATCTGCGCTCAGCATTTCCATACCCATACAACGGAGCGGTATCAAAGTAATTAATACCTAACTCAACTGCGGTAAGAATTGTTGATTCGGCATCGGCTTCAGCGACCGATGTAAATAATCCTCCAAGGGGTGCAGTACCAAGGGCAAGTTTGGTGATGTATCGATCTATTCGGGGAATTTTTACTAATTCGCTATGGCGGGCCATATTCGCAATAGTATAGGAGCGTGTTGGAATAGTGAATACTGTTCGCCTACTGAGACAGCAGATCGGATTAACAGGTATGGATAAAGAGTTTGCCGGCTTAACAGCAATTGTTACCGGTGCAGGATCTGGAATTGGCCTTGAGGTTGCAAAAGGTTTAAACCAAAAAGGCGCAACCGTATTTGGCTTTGATATTAATCAAGGTGATATGTCAGCTTATGCCACTTATATTAAGTGCGATATCGGTGATGCAAAATCAGTTGAAAATGCTTTTGCAGAGTTTAAAAAATCAAGTAAAGGCCTAGATATTTTGGTGAACAATGCTGGTATTGGTTCACTCACTACGGTAGAACATGAAACTGATGAGGTTTGGCAAAAAGTATTAAATGTAAATGTAATCGGAACAGCCAGGGTTTCAAAACAAGCAATTCCATTGCTTCGAGTGAGTAAATCAGCTGCAATTGTTAATACTGCATCTATTGCGGCAACTGATGGAATTCCAAATCGTGCTGCCTACAGCGCTTCAAAGGGAGCGATAATGACTTTAACTTTGGCAATGGCAACAGATCACCTTGCAGATGGAATTAGAGTCAATGCAGTAAATCCAGCAACTACCGATACACCATGGGTGAAGAAATTACTGGATCAATCTGCCGATGCAAAGGCTGCTCGAACTGCCCTCGAGGCTAGGCAACCGATGGGAAGATTGGTCTCCCCTACTGAGATTGCAAATGCCATAATATTTTTAGCCAGCCCACTTCAGGCCTCTATAACTGGAACTGCAATAAATATTGATGGCGGTATGCACTCTTTGAGAATTCCAAAATAATGAATCCGCTAAATAATTATCGGTTTGGCTCATATGCAATTTTGGCAATTGGATTAATTAATCTTCGCTATCAAACAGGAAGCGATCAAAATCTTGCTAAGAGTTTGGTGCTAATTCTCTCAGGCGCTTTAGTACTTATTCTCACCTTTATGCCGATGATGCGGGAGTTTTTAATTAGAAAATTGACTCAAAAATTAGCCTTAATTTTGTTGCTACTTCTAATTGCTTATAGTTTATTAGTGTAAATCGATGGATCTTGATCAAATAAAATCACAATGGAATGAAGTCTTAGATTTACTGCTGGAAAAGGATCGAATCACATGGCTTGCATTCTTTGATGCCAGATTAGTTTCCTATGAAAACAACCAGTTAACCTTAGATTTTGCTGATAGCCAAAAGTTTGCAAACCCTCATGATTTTAAGAAAACTCGTAATCCATCCCACACTCAGGCCTTAATAGATGCGATTAAATCAGTTTTAGGGATAACACCGACAATAATAGAGAGGTGAAAAGGTTAATTACTTCCGTTTTTGCAATAACTCTTTGCTTAGGCCTGGTGTCATCAGCTAGTGGTGCAACTGCAAAAACTGCTCTGTCATTTAATGTGCAGAGCACGCCAAATGCTGGTGAATCATTGGTGACATTTTATGGACAGGTTAAGCCAGCGGCCAAAGGTAAAATCACGATTCAAAGTTTTGATGGAATCACTTGGAAAGAAACCCCGCTAAAAACCACTGCCTCTGATGTTGGATCCTGGCGAATTACCACTGTAGCCACTGCAATTAAGGCAGAGGGACAGTATCGCGCAACAGTTTTAGTTGGAAAGAAAAAAACAGTTTCAAAGGTTGCAAATTTTAAAGTTGATAACTCAAAAACATTTGCTAATAACAATTCTTTATTTATAACTGAAGCAACTAGCAAGTTAACTGGCGGGCGAATTCAAGGCTCTGATATCAGCAGATGGCAGCACCCAAATGATCTACCAATTGATTTTCAAAAGAAGTTTGATGCGGGTATGAGATTTGTTTTGATTAAAGGCTCAGATGCTCAGGAAAAAGCTGATCAGACAACTATGAAGTGGTTGGTTGGAGATCGAAACGCTGCCCAAGCAGCTGGTCTTTACACCGGCATGTATCACTTTGCTTATCTGCCTAATAGTGAGGACCCAGCTTATGTGATTCGAGATGCAACAGCACAGGCACAAAAGGTGATTTGGAGATTGGCATCCTTAGGTGGATACAACGATCGAGATCTTCCAGTAGCTCTTGATTTAGAAAATAATTGTGTGCGAAAAGTTGGCAGCAACTGTGTTAAAACTATGCCAAGAAGCCTAGTAACTCTTTGGGCTGAAACCTGGCTACAAACTGTTGAAGAAAAAACTGGTCGTAAACCATTTCTTTACTCCTATGCACAATTCTTAGAGATGGCTATGGAGCGAAGTGAGATATTGCGACAGTATCCACTTTGGTTAGCCCACTATGGCGTAAACCCAGCTGATCCAATTGCTCAACCTGGACAGCGAACAAATATTGGCTGCTTTGTTCACTCTTGGAGCACCGCAAACTGCTCATCACAATGGCAAATTTGGCAGTACTCATCCTGCGGTATTGGAAAAAATTATGGTGTGCCTAGCGCAAGATTAGATCTAAATGTATTCCGGGGAACACCTGATCAATTTATGTCTTTAATAAAAGGCAAATGGCAGCCAGAGGCAGCTGACATGATGCCAGTAAATGAACCGACAACAATGAATTTAATTTCAACTACAATTACCGATACAAATAAACCTGTAGTTGTAAATATTGAGGTCTTAAGGAGTATTGGAACTCCGGTGGTTACTGGCACCGTGGTATTTAGGCCAACAGATAAAAATTTAAAGGTTAAGAATCAAACCCCAGTTCGTTCTGCAAGTGGTCGGTGGGAGTTAAGTATTGAGGGCTTGCCAGCTGGCGTAACTGCGGGCACCTTAAATTATGTAGATATCTCAAAAACTCATGCTGATAATGAAATTCCATTCACAATCAACCTAATGCAAGGCCCTGAGTTACCAAAGCCAACGCCAACCCCAAAGCCAACGGTGACTAAAAAACCAACAGATAGCTGCGCTAAACAAATAAAGCATTAATTATTTGCACTACGCTTAACCCATTATGGCCAAACAATTGTCGGGTGGGGTTTTTCGCTCAGATTTAAAACTCTCTGATGAGCGGGATATTTTTTATTACGATAGTAAACCAACATCACGCACAGCAACTGATAAGCGTAGCGAGAAGGCCCAACCAGGAATTGGTCAGCTTAGATTTGATCCATTAGTAAATGAGTGGGTGGCAGTGGCCTCTCATCGACAACACAGAGTTTTTTTACCACCTAAAGAGCTTTGCCCATTATGTGTTACTAGCGGTGATAAGTTAACTGAGATTCCAGATAGTAATTACGAGGTAGTGGTATTTACCAACCGATCACCTGCCCTAACTACACCAGCTGGTAATTACAAACTGCCGGCAGTTTCTGGTTTGGATACGCCAAATGCAGATGCAGCTGGTGCCTGTGAGGTGGTTTGTTACACCCAAGATCATGGATCAACATTTGCTCAATTAAGCATTGAGCAGATTAGAACGGTCTTAGAGGCTTGGAAGGATCGAGATTTGAACTTATCCAAACTTTCCTATGTTGAGTATGTATTCCCATTTGAAAATCGAGGTGAGGAGGTTGGCGTAACACTTTCTCATCCCCATGGTCAAATTTATGCTTACTCATTTATTCCACCAAGGGTTGAAAAAATGTTGCAGGCTGCTGCCTCGCACCTTTCAAAGACTGGTCGAGTTTTACTAGATGATGTTATTGCTCGGGAGATTAAAGATAAAAAGCGAATTATTTGTGAAAATAGTGAATGGATAGCATTTGTGCCATACGCTGCAAGATATCCATTTGAAATACATATTGCGCCAAGGCGTGGGGTGGCAAGTATTAGTGAGTTAGACGAAGGCCAATCCCAACACTTTCCAGCAATAGCTAAAGAGGCGTTGAGTAGATTAGATGGGGTGTTTGGAATCCAGATGGCGTATATCGCCGCTTGGTATCAAGCTCCGGTAAATGTTGGACGAGATAGCATGAGATTGCACTGGCAGATTGTTTCGGTTAGACGACAACCTGGAAAGTTAAAGTATCTATCAGGTTCTGAATCTGCAATGGGAGCTTTTATTATGGATCTAGAGCCAGAACAGTCGGCCAAGCAGTTACAAGAGGTTAAGTACTAATCAACTGGTGTTATTGAAAGTACCTCTACACCACCAATTGCAGTTAAGACATTTACTAAATCTGTTGGATCACTGCCAGGGACGGCAATTGTAATGTCATCAATACCTCGACCATTTTCACTTCGCAATACAACTAAGCCACGAATATCTCCACCAGCAAATCCAATTGCAGATGCCACCGCACCAAGGGAACCTGGGCGGTCAGGAAGTGAAACCTGCACTCTATATAGGGCCATGCTCCCTGACTTGGACTCGAACCAAGAACCTGCCGGTTAACAGCCGGCTGCTCTGCCAATTGAGCTATCAGGGAATAATCAATCTAATTAAAGATTGTGTAGGGCAAATAGTAGCGAAAAAGTAAAGCCACTCAAACCTACGCTTAAATTATTCAAGTTTTAACTCTCACCTAGTGCTAACTCTTTTTGCACCCGTCTGGCTGCCTCCATGCCAACTAACTGCGTAAAAATCTCTTGATACTGCACTTCATTCTCAACTGGATTTAATCTCTGCAAAGTGGATTTAATCTCTGCAATCGATCTACTCAATGCCACCTCACGTAATCTAGCCAAAATGCTATTGATATATCGATCCGAGACTTCACCATCAGTTCTAATTGGCTCCACCACCAATTCGGTAATTAATGATTTGAGCTCCTCTGAATCTGCTTTATCAATCAACTCTTGAGTATTAAACTCACCTTGATTATCAAGTAATAGCCGTAATTGGTTGTAAAGAGTAAATGAAAAGGCATTTGATTCTAAATCAACCCAACTTGTTGCCAATGTTGGCAGTTGTAATCTCACCTTTAAAACCTCACGCTCTAGCATTAAAACTGGATCGGTCAGATTTACCTTTTTCTCACCCACCACATTTGTTGCGCCACCATTTTTCTTAACCGCGGTTGAAACAATATCTACCTCCATACCCAACCAACCAGCCAATAACCTGACATACTCTGGGCGAAGTGAGGCATCTCTGATCTTGCCAAGTAATGGTGCCACCTGATTTAGAGCATTGACTCTGCCTTCAGCTGCAGTGATGTCGTAATTTGCAATTACAGATTTAATCGCAAACTCAAATAGTGGCACTCTTCTTGCCACCAAGTTTCTTACCGCATCATCACCATGGGCTTGGCGCAACTCACAAGGATCCATCCCACTTGGCTCAACGGCAACAAATGTTTGGGCAACAAATTTTTGATCATCCTCAAATGCCCTAAGTGCTGCCTTTTGACCAGCTGCATCACCATCAAAGGTGAAGATCACCTCGCCCCTAAATGCATCTGCATCCATTAACAATCTTCTGATAATTCGAATATGTTCATCACCAAATGCTGTGCCACAGGTGGCAACTGCAGTTGTCACACCCGCTAGATGGGCTGCCATAACATCGGTGTAGCCCTCCACAATCACAACTTGGCGATTTTTTGCAATCTCTTTTTTTGCTAAATCTAAACCATATAAAATCTGATTCTTTTTATAAACCGGAGTTTCCGGTGAGTTTAGGTACTTCGGTCCAGTATCAATCTCATCACTAGCTAATTTTCTTGCCCCAAAACCCACTACATCACCTGAGATATCTTTAACCGGCCAAATTAATCGATTGCGATATCGATCAATCATGCCCTTACTTCCCTCTTTAATTAAACCAGCAAGATTTAACTCCTCATCAGTAAAACCTTTACCCTTAAGGTGTTTATACAACCCATCCCACTCATCAGGGGCATAACCAACATTAAAGTTCTTGGCAGCATCTCGATCAAAACCTCGTTTAGTTAAGAAATCTCTGCCATGTTGGGCAGCTGGAAGTTGTAACTGCTCCTGATAAAAAATTGATGCAGCAGTATTTGCCGCCACCAACCGAGAACGATTAATACTTGGCCCACTGCTCACCCCACCAGCTTCATACCGCAGGGTGTAACCAATTCGATCCGCTAGTCGCTCAACAGTTTCAGTAAAGGTCAGGTGCTCTAACTTCATAATAAATGCAATTACATCCCCACCAACTTGGCAACCGAAGCAGTGAAAAAAGCCCTTACTTGGTGTCACATGAAAAGAGGGAGATTTCTCATCATGAAATGGGCATAACCCTTTTTTCTGACCACCGCCTGCATTTTTTAACTGCACATAATCACTGACTACATCATCTATCGGTGAGTGATCTCGGATGTAGGTTACATCCTCATCTTTAATGCGACCGGCCATGCTTCCTATCCTAGTTTCAAAGTGGACAACTTAAATTAACCCCTGTTAACAAGGCGATTGTGCAGGGTTAGGGCTCCTGGATCTGTCAAAGATGCAACCTGATCAATTACTACTCGAAGCCGTGCTTGATCAGTTTGTGCTCGCTGCCAATCTTGCAGGAAAAAACTCTCTAAGCTCTTCGGTGCACTTTGTAAAATAGCCTCCACCAACTGGGTAAGAATTTTTTGCTGTTCGATATATCTAATCTGAGAATCAGCGGCATTAATAACATAATGACCAGCCATTGATTTAAGTAGTGCAACCTCAACCCGTTGGGCTCTTGGAACTACTAAATTGGCGTTATATCTTGTTAAATCACCATCACCATACTTTGCTTGGGTTGCAACCTCAGCTGCCTGGGCAAATCTTCCAATTAACTGACTTGCTAAATCTTTAAGCCGAGCAAGTGAACGATGAGTGCCATCGTAGTAGCGAGGCCAACAGGATAAACTCTGTAAATCAGTTAAGGCAGTTTGCATTTCACTCTCTTTAATATCAGCCAGATACATTTGTTGGGCAACTGCAAACAGCTTTGGCAGATCATCACTTAACTGATCTAATTTAATCTGACCAGATACTAAGGAATCCTCTAAGTCATGCACGCTATAGGCAATATCATCAGACCAATCCATGATCTGTGCCTCCATGGAGCTTTTGCCAGCTTCAACACCCTTGCGGTACCAATTAAAGATCTCTAGATCATCCTCATAAACACCAAATTTTTTACCATTAACTGGGCGTATCCAAGGGTATTTAGTTGCAGCATCCAGGGATGCTCTAGTTAAATTTAATCCGATTGATTTACCATCTGGCAGAACTGTCTTTGCCTCTAATCTAATTAACAATCTAAGACTTTGGGCATTTCCCTCAAAACCACCACAGGATTGAGCAATCAGGTTAAGAGCTTCTTCCCCATTGTGACCAAATGGTGGATGGCCAATATCGTGAGCAAGACATGCCCCTTCCATTAAATCAGGATCTGCGCCAAGTGCAGCTCCTAATTCACGGCCCACCTGAGCACACTCAAGTGAGTGTGAGAGTCTAGTTCTGGGAAAATCAGTTGCCCACGGAACTGCTACTTGAGTTTTTGCAGCCAACCTTCGTAATGCAAATGAGTGAATAATCCGAGCTCGATCCCGTGCAAACTCAGTGCGACCGCCACGTTTTGCAGGTTCATCTAAAAATCTTTCCCGATCAAAATCTGAGTATCCCAGATGTTCCTTTGCTGGCCTGATTACCATTTGGTAATCCTATCTGTCCAAGCCTTACTTAGAAATTGCACTAAGAAGTTTAGGCTTTTTTACCTGTGTTGAATTTAGGCAAATGTAAATCAAAGTAAATTGAAATAATTCTAGTAATCACCACAACAGCTGCACCTACTACCGCTGAAATCCTCACCTCAAAGGCCAGCTGATACATACTTACAAAGGTGATCGCCCCCATTAATGAGGAGGTTCCGATTGTTTCTCGGTGTAGCAAAACTGGCTCTACCTGACACAACACATCTCGAAGTAATCCACCAGTTACTGCAGTAATAACACCCAAAATAACAGCTGCCAGCCATGGCACCTGCTGCTGGAAGGCAAGATATGAACCAGAGATAGTTGCGATTGCCAACCCAAATGTATCCATCACCAATAAGGTTTTTCCAATTCGGGTAACTCTTCGAAAGACTAAGGTAATTACCACCGCACTCAAAACCGCCACACTTATCCAAGGATCACTTATCCAAACCGGTTTTAATCCTAAAAACACATTTCGTAATGTGCCACCTGAGACTGATGCAACAGCTGCAATAAATGTTATTCCGCCATAATCTAATCCCTTATCAGCTGCAATTCGTGCGCCAACTAATCCAAAGACTAGGGTTGATAAGAGATCTAATACGGGTAGTAACTCCATAGCTTAAGAGTATAGATCTGTTGAAATTAAGCGATCACTTAACTTAATTCCAAGCCTGCCAACAGTTATGTAAGCCAAATACGCACCAATCTCTCGTGCTAAATACTTATACTCTGAGTTAGCAACTGATGCAGGTCCAGTTTCAACTGGTGCACAGGAGGCAGATAACCCCAAATCCTTTGCCATCTTTGTTGATCGAAGACAGTGGTAGGGATCAGTCACAATTACAACTGAATTTAACTTTGCTTTTTTCATCACCTCAACATATGCCTGTGTACTTCCCAAAGTATCTCTTCCCTTTGCAATGGAGGAGATGGCGGATCTTTTAACCCCATTATCAATTAACCAAGCTCTACTAGCTGCTGCCTCAGTGGTTCGATCCCCTGGCGCGCCAGAGCCAACGGTGTAAATTCTGGGCGCTAATCCTGATTTATAGATTTTTAAACTCTCAACCAATCGAGATTGCAAAATCTCACTTGGCCGGCCATCAAATTGGGCAGCTCCCATAACTAAAATAACATCAGATTTAACTGGAGATGAGTTTCTTGCCGTGTACCAAATACTTCCTGCTACATATAGGGGAATGACAATAATCAGAAGTAAAATAAATGAGATTATCCTTCTAATAAATTTAAAGATAAACAATTACTTCATCCACCTGAAATTGCATCATCAATTAAAATGGTGGCAAACTCATCTGGATCATCTAACCAACCATCTGGCAGCTTTACCTGCCGGCCATGGCTGGTTCTACCCCGTGGGCCATCGCCAACTGCTTGCGGATATGGTTGATCTTCAACCTGAGATAACAACTGCTGCATTTGCGCCAATGATGAAACCATTCCTAAGGATGATCTAATCTGCCTTGGCACTGAAAAACCCTTTAAGTACCAGGCCATATGCTTTCTAATATCGCGCATTGCCCGGTCCTCATTTTCAAAGTACTCAATTAACAATTGACCATGGCGAATCATTATTTCGCGCACCTGGAATAGATTTGGATTTACTCGCTTATTTTCGCCATTGATAGCACTTACTAAATCTGCAAATAACCATGGTCGGCCTAAACATCCTCTGCCAACTACAACACCGGCACAACCAGTTTGATTAATCATGTTTACCACATCCTCACTAGACCAGATATCACCATTTCCAAGTACTGGCACATCAGTATCTGATAAGTGTTCAACTAACTGTGTAATTTTATTCCAATCAGATCTGCCTTCGTATAACTGGGCAGCTGTTCTTGCATGAAGTGCCACCCAAGTTACGCCAAGATCTGCAGCTGATTTTGCTGACTCTAAAAAAGTTTGATGATCTGAATCTATCCCGACTCGCATCTTTACCGTCACTGGAATTCCATACTTATTTGCACTCTTAACCGCAGACTCCACAATTGCTGAAAACAATTTGCGCTTAAATGGCAAAGCAGCTCCTCCGCCACGGCGGGTAACTTTAGGAACTGGACAACCAAAATTTAAATCTATGTGATCTGCTAAATCCTCACCTCCCAGTAGATCTACCGCCTTACCTAAGACTGTTGGGTCAACCGCATAGAGTTGAATAGATCTTGGACTTTCACCAACTCCAGGTTTTATTAACCTAAAGGTTTCCTCTCGTCTTTCAATTAAAGCTCGGGCGGTGACCATCTCAGAGACAAAAAGACCAGCCCCTTGCTCTCTACACAATCTTCGAAAGGCAGCATTTGTTATCCCTGCCATGGGGGCTAACACAACTGGTGTACTAAGAACTACCTGATTGTTTTCAAATCTGCCATTAGAAATTGGCAGGGTAAGTGGCTTAACCTTTGTTAACAATTAGCAACCTATTAATTTTGCAGCAAGATAATTTTGTACCTGATCAAGTGCTATCCGCGACTGGGCCATACTGTCACGCTCTCTAATTGTGACTGCTTGATCCTCTAAGCTTTCAAAATCAACTGTGATACAAAATGGTGTGCCAATCTCATCTTGGCGGCGGTAGCGTCTACCGATCGCACCTGCATCATCAAAATCCACATTCCAATGCTTACGCAAAGAGGTAGCTAAATCCTTTGCTTTTGGTGATAGATCAGCATTTCTTGATAGTGGTAGCACACCAATCTTTACTGGTGCTAATCGATAATCTAATTTCATTAATGATCGCTTCTCCATCTCACCCTTGGCATTAGGTGCCTCATCCTCAGTGTAGGCATCTAACATAAATGTTAGAGCGCAGCGGTCGACACCAGCTGCTGGTTCAATTACATAAGGTGTCCAGCGCTCATTTTTTTCCTGATCAAACCAGGTTAAATTTTCACCAGATGCTCTAGAGTGTGATTTCAAATCAAAATCAGTGCGATTAGCAATACCCTCAAGCTCACCCCACTCAGTTCCAGCAAACTCAAACTTATACTCAATATCTGCAGTCCGTTTTGAGTAGTGTGAGAGTTTTTCCTTTGGATGTTCAAAAATTCGAAGCCGATCTGGATTAATTCCTAAATCCTTATACCAAGCCAACCTAGTATCGATCCAATATTGATGCCACTGTTCATCTGTTCCCGGGACAACAAAATACTCCATCTCCATCTGTTCAAACTCACGGGTTCTAAAGATAAAGTTTCCGGGCGTAATCTCATTTCTAAAAGACTTTCCAATTTGACCAATACCAAAAGGTGGTTTCTTACGTGAGGTTGATGCCACATTATCAAAGTTAATAAAGATGCCCTGTGCCGTCTCTGGTCGTAAATACGCCAAACCAGATTCATCCTCTACTGGACCAAGGTAGGTTTTAAGTAAGCCAGAAAATTGTTTAGGTGCGGTAAATTTTCCTTTACTGCCACAGTTTGGACAGTTAATCTCGGCAAGTGAGGCAGCTTTTTTCTTATGCTTATTTTCGTAAGCCTCTACTAAATGATCGGCGCGATAGCGTTTATGACAACTTGTGCACTCAGTTAATGGATCTGAGAATGTCTCAACATGACCAGATGCTTGCCAAACCTCGCGGGCTAAAATCACGCAGGAATCTAATCCGACTACATCATCTCTGCCTTGCACCATAGATTTCCACCATTGGCGCTTAATATTATTTTTTAACTCAACTCCAAGTGGACCGTAATCCCAGGAGGCGCGAAGTCCGCCATAAATTTCAGATGAGGGGTAAACAAAACCACGCCTCTTAGCTAGGGAAACAATTGTCTCTAAACGATCTTGGGCCATTTGGTCTCCATCCGGCTGGCTGTCGGCGGCTTACTAGTTGCTTAAGTGTAAGGGTTGGGCAAAACTGTCTAGCCAAAGGCAGTTTATTAAGGTCGCACGGGGCACGGAGAGGATGATTTTAATAATCATTCTCATTTGTGTTACTTTGCAGGTATGAACATAGCCATTGCTTTAGCCGCAGCCACCGCAGTAGCAACTGCCCTTGGCGGAGTAATCGCACTTCGGTCCCGTGATCGTCTGCACATAGTTTTAGGGCTAGCCGCAGGCTTATTACTTGGCCTAGTTGCCTTTGATCTTCTTCCTGAAATTTTTGAGATGTCTAACTCCACCCTCTTAGGTGCACCAGGTGTATCGGTAGCTTTAATTGGTGGCTTTTTACTATTACACCTTTATGAAAAATTTTTTGGCTCCCATGAACCAGCTGAATCAGATTATGGGCATGATCATAAGCACACAGCAAATCTCACCGGCACCGTTGGTGCCTTGGCAATGGGCTTACATGTATTCCTAGATGGTCTGGCATTGGGTGTGGCATTTTCAATTGATGAAAAATTAGGAATAGCAGTTTTTGTAGCTCTACTTGTCCATGCATTTAGTGATGGTTTAAATACCGTTGCCTTGTTGGTAAAGAGTAATAAGTGGAGCAAGAAGGGTTATTTGCTTCTTGGTGTTGATTCAATCGCCAGAGTAAGTGGTGCTGCAATTGGTTCAAGTTTGGCACTTTCTGAAAATGTTACCGCTTTATATCTAGCTGCATTCTCTGGAATTGTAATTTACATAGCTACCAGCCATATTTTGCCGGAGGCTCATGCAAGGCACTCATCTCGTTGGACATTAGTCGCCACAGTTGCAGGTGTTGGCATTATGTGGGCGCTGGTAAGTCAACTTGAGGCGGTTCATGTTCATAGCCATGATGATGCTCATTCAGAGATACACCAAGAAGAGGGTGCGCATGAGGATGAGGATCACTCAGAAGAGGAAGATCATGATCATGCCGAGGAGGGTAAGTAGTGGCACAAGATCAAGCCCTAATGAATAAATCTGAGGTTAAGGTAATTGGTGCGCTAAAACGACAAGGTAAATTTGCCAGCGCGCAATCGGTTTATCAATTGCTGCGAAAAGATGGTGAATCAACTGGTTTGGCTACTGTTTATCGAACCCTGCAAAAAGCTGCTGCTCGAAATACTGTTGATGTTTTGCGTAAAGATGATGGTGAGGCGTTGTACCGCTTATGCGAAACAGGACATCACCACCATTTAGTTTGTACTAGCTGTGGCAAAACTATTGAGGTAGAGGGCAGCTCAGTTGAAAGATGGGCTAATACAGTTGCAAAAAACAATGGTTTCAGAAAGGTCTCGCATGTAGTTGAACTATTCGGCTTATGCGCTAAGTGTTAAATATGGGTGACTTTCGAGGTATTCCAACCCCAGTGTGTCCAGCTTGTGGTGGCAACTTAATAACGATTACGGCAATCTTTGATCCAGATACTTATGAGATAGATATGTATTTATTAGATAACGCCCAATGTGCTACTTGTCAGGCACTTCTTACCGCACCAACACCAGCTGATTACACAGCAGCTTAAACTTACGCCTTACCAAATCTTCTTTCCCGCTCAGCATAAATCTCAATCGCCTTCCAGAGTGTTCTGCGATCAGCATCTGGCCAAAGCACATCTAGGAAAACCATCTCCGCATAAGCAGATTGCCACATTAAGAAGTTACTAGTTCGCTGCTCACCGGATGATCTTAAAAACAGATCAACATCACTCATCGCTGGTGCATAGAGGTACTTGTTAATTGATTTTTCAGTAAGTGAATCTGGCCTTATCTTTTTGCGCATTGCATCCTTTGCAATTGCAACAGCAGCATCTAGCATCTCCGCCCTACCACCATAATTGACACACATATTCAAAGTTAAGACTTTGTTGTTTTTAGTTAACTCCTGCGCCTGCTTTAACTCACTTGATACTCCGCTCCACAACCGCTTTTCTCTGCCAACCCAACGGATCTTTACGCCCAATTCATTCATCTCATCACGTCGCTTGCGCAAAACTTGGCGATTAAACTCCATTAGGAATTTAACCTCCTCTGGAGATCTTCGCCAGTTCTCAGTTGAGAATGCATAAGCACTTAACTCTTTAACACCAATCTCAATTGCACCGTGCACCATATCTAGTAAAGATGCCTCACCTGCTTCATGGCCAGCTGTCCTTGCCAATCCCCGTTGTTTTGCCCACCTGCCATTTCCATCCATAACTAAGGCAACATGATTTGGAATTTGTTTTGGATCTAATTTTGGCGGCGTAACACCGGTGCGATGAGGTGTGGGTGGGGTAACTTTTTTGCGCCGACTTACCTTGCTCTTACTTTTAGCCACGACTTATTCTCTCAACTAATGGCAATGAACGTAAACCTCTCTCTAAATGCCACTGCAGATATGCTGCGATTAGCCCGGAGGCCTCGATTCGATTCTTACTCTCACTTCTAATCGCTTGCTCCCAATTTCCAGTTAGTAGATTAGCCATCAAATCTAATGTTGCTTGAGCTGGGGCAGCAGAGGCTGAGGGCTTACAACTTGGACATACCAAACCACCACCTTGCAGTGAGAAGAACTTATGTGGGCCGGGTGCATCACATCTTGAGCAAACTGTTAATGAGGGGGCGTATCCGGCAACTGCTAATGACCTAAGTAGATAGGCATCTAAGATTAAAGAAGCATCATATTTTTTCTCAGCTAAAACTTTTAATGATCCGCTAACTAATAAAAATTGCTGCAAAGCTGGTTCATGCTCTGCTGGGGTAAAGCGCTCTGCTGCCTCCAAAATTGCACTCGCCACCGTCCAACTTTGGTAATCACTAGATAAAACATCGCCATAATTTTCAATACTTACAACCTGAGTTATAGTGTCAAAGGTACGTCCGGTATACAACTGCAGATCAACATAACTTGCCGGTTCAAGTCTGGCACCAAATCGAGATTTAGTTCTTCGCACACCCTTTGCCACTGCTTTGATTCGGCCATGCTCTCTTGTAAATAAGGTAATTATCCGATCTGCCTCACCAAGTTTTTGGGTGCGCAAGACAATCGCCTGATCACGGTATAAGGACATACCCCTAAGTTACTAGAGGAGTAAGACAGAGGCAGTTAGCGAACTGCGCGATTGATTGAGGAGATAACAGCCTTAAGTGCAGCTGTTGTTGTACTTGGATCAATTCCAACTCCCCAATAAACCTTTCCAGCAATCTGACACTCCAGATAGGCAGCAGCCTTAGCATCTCCGCCTGCTGATAGCGCATGTTCGTAGTAATCCAAAACTCTTAGGGAAAGTTTTGGCTCATAAGCATTAACAATTGCCACAAAGGCTGAAATGGGACCATTTCCTTTACCAGTTAACCTCTTTGACACCTCTTTATCTAACAACTCAATAGTTAGATCAACATCTTGATCCATCTGTGATGTTTGGGCAAGCGCGGCTAACTTAAATCGGCCCCATTGATTATTTTTAGCTGGTAAATACTCATCTTCAAACTTATCCCACATTAACTCAGGTGAAACTTCACCACCCTCAGAGTCGGTTAGGGATTGAATAACTTGGCTAAACTCAATTTGTAATCTGCGTGGCAGATCTAATTGATGCTCATGCTTCATCAAGTAGGCAACTCCACCCTTACCTGATTGGCTATTTACTCGAATCACCGCTTCATAGGAACGGCCAATATCCTTTGGATCTATTGGTAGATAAGGAACTGCCCAGGTGAATTTATCTTTATTACTGCCAGCAGCTAGAGCATCTTTTTCCATATGCTCAAATCCTTTTTTAATCGCATCTTGATGAGAGCCAGAAAAAGCGGTGAAAACTAAATCTCCGCCATATGGATGACGCTCTGGAACACGTAATTGATTGCAGTACTCAACTGTTCTCCTGATCTCATCAATATCAGAAAAATCAATCATTGGATCGATGCCATGGGTTAGCAAGTTAAGCCCTAAGGTGATCAAACAAACATTTCCAGTTCGCTCACCATTACCAAATAATGTTCCTTCAATTCGATCTGCTCCAGCTAAGTATGCAAGCTCAGCTGCCGCCACCCCGGTGCCACGATCATTGTGTGGGTGCAAACTTAAGATCACGCTGTCGCGATACTTAAGGTTGCGATGCATCCATTCAATTGAATCGGCGTAAACATTTGGAGTTGCCATCTCAACTGTAGCTGGAAGGTTTATAATGGTTTTCCAAGTCACAGTTGGCTTCCAAATATCATTAACCGCGTTACAAACTTCAACGGCAAACTCAAGCTCAGTTCCAGTGTATGACTCAGGTGAGTACTCAAATGAGACCAAGGTGCCTGGCACAGTTTTGACTAAATCTAAACAGATTTGCGCACCATCTGTTGCAATCTTTTTTATGCCTTCTTTATCTTGACCAAAGACTACTCGGCGCTGCAAGGTAGAGGTTGAGTTATAAAGATGGACAATCGCCTGCTTTGATCCTTTGATTGATTCAAAGGTGCGCTCAATCAGAGGTTTTCTAGCTTGGGTTAATACTTGAATCACAACATCATCTGGAATTAAATTTTCCTCAATAATTTTGCGGATGAAATCAAAATCAGTTTGACTTGCAGCGGGAAATCCAACCTCAATCTCCTTGTATCCCATCTTCACTAACAACTTAAACATCGCCAGTTTTCGATTGGCATCCATTGGGTCAATCAATGCTTGATTGCCATCACGAAGATCTACTGAGCACCACTTTGGTGCCTTACTCATTTTTTTACTTGGCCAGGTTCGATCAGTTAAGCCCTCACCATTTGGAAATGGATTAAATGGGGCATAACGTGACTTTGGCATTGCGGAATTACTTTGTTCTGGAAAGTTACTCATTTTTGTTTATTCTCCTCGTCGATTAAAAGTGGTCTACCGGTGTGACCGACCTCCGCGACGAGGGGACCGGTTACTTGGCCCCGCCGCGGCAGATAAGAAGGAGTGATGACAGGCGCAATGAAGAGTTAAGTGAAGAGGTAGCACCTGTAATTAACATGGCGCAAGATTAACTCACCAGTGAGAAATTGACCAAATTACTGAGTAAAAACCATTCTATTTACCAAGCAAACTGCCTATCGTTTAGCCATGGCAATTGCAACATCAAAGCCTTACTCAGCTCCTAGGCCAAATGAGTATGCACAAATTCCAGATCCAATCATGCGAAGAGATTGGTTTGGCGATGCAAATTTGCCAGGTCCAAACCCTAAATTTGCAGATCTAATTACCGCAACATTTATGATCAATACACCAAAGTTCTTACTTGGCATGCAAC
>VGBN01000015.1 GCA_016870455.1 Actinomycetota bacterium
CGAATTGAAAGCAATCAGAAAAAAGATGATGATCTGTTAGGAATCTTGCTTCAAATGCGAGATCAAATCTCAAATGATCATATCCGTGATGAGGTTTTGACTTTAATTTTAAGTGGACATGAGACCACAGCTAATGTAATGAGTTGGGCTTTTTCATACCTTGCTAAAAATCCTAAAATTAGAAAGCAGTTAGAGGATGAATCTGATAATGCAATTTGGATTAGCGAGGATCGAACTCCAAGCTATCAAGAGTTAGAGGAGAGCTCAAAGGTGGCATCTGCAGTTTTACAGGAGACGATGCGACTTGCTCCTCCGGTTTGGGTTGCCCCTCGAATTGCAACAACTGATTGCACCATTGATGGCATAAAGATTCCAAAGGGTGCTCATGTATTAGTTAGTCAGTATGTAACACATAGAAATCCAAGATTTTTTCCCGAACCAGAAAAGTGGCAACCAGAGCGTTGGTTAGATGCAAACTTTGAAAAATCACTTCCTCGTGGTGCCTACTTTCCATTTGGCGGGGGCAGCCGCAAATGTTTAGGTGAGCACTTTGCCCTAGCAGAGGCTAGGTTGATTCTTTTACTGGTTGCAAAAAACTTTAGATTAAGTGGAAAGTTTCCTAAGGCACAACCAAGAGCTACTTATCGACCAAAGGGTGCGGTTAAAAACAAAGTCTCACTGCGTTAGTTTAGTGAAAAAGATGGGTACTCATCTGTTACCAACAGCAGTGCGTATCCATATAACCGGTTCCAATAAGCAATAACCTTAATAACCTCCTCCGCTTTATCCTCTGGATAAAAGCCTTTGGTAATTACGCTAAACCAGCTAATTAAAGTCAACGCAAAGGCGTAGATGGCGTAGATAATGCCAAGTAGGAACAATGGAATTGCTAGAAACCATTTAACTAATGGCATCCATGGTGAGAGTTTTTTTCCACCATCTATCTCTGGATAGATAAGCCGCACCCTTTGATTTGCCTCAATTGATGGATATTCATCGGTAAGCACTAAAAGATATGCATTTACTCGATTAGATAACTCAAGGAGGGCTTTATTAAAGGATAAAACATATGAAGGGTAAACATTTCGAAATAGCATGGAGAGCACAACTGGCAGAACTAGCAAGCCACCGATCACTCCTGGCAGACCATCTGCAAACTCAGAGAAGCTACTGATAAAAATCAGTACTGGAACTGCTAGAAAAATCCTAAATAGGGCTGTGTTTTTATCTCGATTATCTAAATCAACATGAATTTCAGTAATTATCTGGTTGCTCATAGCAGATAACTATATCTAAAGAACTGGTAAATACCGGCTTAACTCATAGGCGCTGACCTGTTTTCTATACTCATCCCACTCAGCCCGCTTATTACGCAACACATACTCAAAAACATCATCGCCTAAAGTTGTTTTAACTAACTCACTTTTCTCCATTGCACTTATCGCCTCAGCTAAATCAGTAGGAAGTGGGGTGGGATTTGAACTCTCACGCAACTCATAATTTCCTTCCACACCGGCAATGCCTGCGGCAATAATTACTGCAAATGCTAAGTATGGATTGCAGGCAGAGTCAGGGGATCTCACCTCAATTCGAGTTGAGGCCTCCTTCTTTGGTTTGTAGGTTGGAATTCTTACCATCGCATTTCGATCAACCTGAGCCCAGGTAGCAAATGCTGGTGCCTCTCCCCCGCCACTTAATCTCTTATAGGAGTTAACCCATTGATTTGTAATAGCGGTTATCTCAGATGCATGTTTAATAATTCCGGCGGTGAAGGATCTACCAATCTTTGATAACTGCATTGGTGCACCCTCTTCATAAAATGCATTTTTCTCACCAGCAAACAAAGAGATGTGTGTATGCATGGCAGAGCCAGGATGATTGGTAAATGGCTTTGGCATAAAGGAGGCGTAAAAACCTTGATCTAATGCCACCTCTTTAACAACATGTCTAAATGTCATGATGTTATCTGCAGTAGATAATGCATCTGCGTATCGCAGATCAATCTCTTGTTGACCAGGAGCACCCTCATGATGAGAGAACTCAACTGAGATTCCCATCGCCTCTAAGATCGTAATTGCTTGTCTTCTAAAATCATGTCCAACCACAGAAGGTGTGTGATCAAAGTAGCCAGCTGAATCAACTGGTACGGGCTCAACTCCCTCTTTTGGCTCATCTTTAAATAGGAAAAACTCAATCTCAGGATGTGTGTAACAGGTGTAACCAAGTTTGGCCACCTTCTCCAATGTTTGTCGTAACACTCGTCTGGGATCCACAGAGGCTGCACTGCCATCTGGCATTGCGATATCGCAAAACATTCTGGCTGCTCCAGGAGATTCAGTTCGCCATGGCAAAATTGAAAAACTGGCTGGATCTGGTTTGGCCAACATATCTGCCTCAGTAATTCGAGCAAATCCCTCAATAGCTGAACCATCAAATCCAATACCTTCAGCAAATGCATTCTCTAACTCTGCTGGTGCAATAGCTACTGATTTTAGAAACCCTAAGACATCGGTAAACCAAAGTCTTACAAATCTAATATTGCGCTCCTCTAAGGTGCGCAGCACAAATGCTTGTTGTTTAGCTAAATCATTGGCTAAGCTCATGGCAGTATTAAAGCGATCGCCGGTTACAGCCATGTTAACTGAGAAAAGCTGGCTAATTTAAGCGTAATTAGATTACAAAAAACTCCGAAGAGTCCACTGAGGTTCTAGCCGGCACACTCTTTGTCACCACCATATTTGCCGAAATCTTTGCCCCATCCCCAATTGAGATATCACCAATTAAGCGAGCACCAGCTCCAATCACTACATTGTTTCCAACAGTTGGGTGGCGCTTACCAGAGCCACCTGATTTAGCACCCAAGGTGACATCATGATAAATCATTACATCATCACCAACTATGGCGGTGGCCCCAATTACTACCCCCATGCCATGATCAATAAAAAATCTTTTACCAATCTTTGCTGCTGGGTGAATCTCTACGCCAGTTGCTGTTCTAATCCAATTTGAATAGATCCGGGCTAATAACTTCAATTTAATCTGCCATAAAAAATGTGCGATTCGATATCCCCAAACTGCATGCACCCCTGGATAGGTAAGAACAACCTCTAACCAGTTGCGAGCTGCTGGATCTAACCTAAGTGCGGTATCGATATCGGCTTTAATTGATTTAAGCATTTAGCTCATCAAATCTTGGAACAAGATAGTTGATAGATAACGCTCGCCAAATGATGGAATTATCACCACAATAGTTTTGCCATCAAACTCAGATCGTTGTGAGACTTGATGTGCTGCCCAAAGTGCTGCCCCAGATGAGATACCGGCCAAGATTCCCTCTTGGGTGCCAGCCAGCCTTGCGTACTTCACACCATCTTCGGCGGAGGCATCTAAAATTTCATCATAAACAGTTCTATCTAAAACAGGTGGAATAAAGTTTGCACCGATTCCTTGGAATGGATGCTTTCCTGGTTCACCACCATTCAATAATGGTGATGCAGCTGGCTCCACACCAAAAATTTTTACCGCAGGCTTTTTGGATTTTAATAATTGACCAACACCGGTAATAGTTCCACCAGTACCAATTCCAGCCACCACCGCATCAACGGTGCCATCGGTATCTCGCCAGATCTCCTCACCAGTGGTACGGCGGTGAATATCTGGACCAGCTTGGTTTTCAAATTGGCGAACTAAAACCGCACCGGTATCTTTCAAAGACTCTGCCTTAGCAACTGCACCCTTCATACCCTCTGCAGCTGGGGTAAGAATCAACTCTGCGCCAAAGGCACGAAGTAATGCCTTGCGCTCACTAGACATCGACTCTGGCATAGTCAAGATTGTTTTATAACCACGAGCTGCGCCCACCATGGCTAGTGCAATTCCAGTATTTCCACTTGTTGCCTCAACAATTGTGCCACCTGGCTTTAACTCACCAGATTTTTCAGCAGCATCAACCATGGCAATTCCTAGGCGATCCTTCACAGTTGAGGTTGGGTTGTAAAACTCAAGCTTGGCTAGCACCGTAGCCTTGGAGTTGGTCATAATCTTGTTTAATTTAACCAACGGGGTATTGCCAAAAACTTCAGTTATATTGTTATAAATCTTCACTTTTTTTCTCCTTTAATTTTTGTGGGTTAATAAGGTTAAAACATAGGCATAGCCTTGGGTATTGCTAAAAGTTTTTTAAATTAGCAGCTAGTAGATGTTGCGCGGCCAAAATCAACTACCCGACGACGGGTGAAGTACCAAGATTTCATGGTAATTAATTGATCAGTTGAATAAGCCATAGCCAAATAGTAGGAAAGATACTGTGGTATTGCCAATTGCAAATCATTTGCGTGTTTTAAAAGCTAGGCTTAAATTGATTTAAGACTCATTCCAATGTGATGTAATCGGCAATCTTCGATCCTTACCAAAGGCTCGATTTGAGATCTTAGTTCCAGGTGGATACTGCCGGCGTTTGTACTCCGCCCGATCTACTAAACCAACCACCTTATCTACTAGATCTGAGTTAAACCCTGCCGAAAGCGCTGCCGGGCGGCCACCATCTTGGTCAATGTAAATCTGCAGTATCTGATCCAATACTTTGTAATCTGGAAGTGAGTCAGAGTCCTTCTGGCCAGGGCGCAGCTCAGCACTTGGCTCTTTAAAAATTGAGTTCTCTGGAATTGGCGGCACCTGCCCTTGCAAGATTGCTAAATCATTACGCCACTTGGCTAATTGCCAAACTTGAGTTTTATATAGATCTTTAATTGGTGCAAAACCTCCAACTGCATCCCCATACAAAGTGGAGTAGCCAACCGCTAACTCTGATTTATTGCCGGTGGCAAGAACTAGGTGGCCTTCTTGATTTGATAATCCCATCAAAGTAAGACCGCGCACCCGGGCCTGCAAATTCTCCTCCGCCACCCCAGCTAAATGTAAATTTTCAATCAAATTTGAAACCATCGGCTGAATATCAATGATTCGATAATTTAATCCAATATTGATCGCTAACGCCTTTGCATCAGATAGTGAGTGTTCAGATGAGAACTTGCTGGGCATAGCGATTCCATAAACTCGATTAGCTCCAATTGCATCAGCAGCTAAGGCGGCTACTAATGCTGAATCTATGCCGCCAGATAATCCCAAAACCACAGATTTAAAATTGTTTTTCTCCACATAATCTCTAAGACCAATTACCAATCCCTGCCAGATCTGCTCTGGCTCCCCCAACCTTCGTGCCACCCCGGCGGTTATCTTTTTGTACTTTAAAATTGGCGGATTTGAAATTATTAAATCTGGATCACTTGAAGCAAGCTTTACATCAAGATCAATCACCATTAAGCCATCCTGAAATTGCGGAGCCCGAGCAATAATTTCACCACTTTGGGAGGTAACAATGGTGTCGCCATCAAAAACTAAATCATCTTGACCACCAGTCATATTTACATAAGCCAGGGGTGCGCCAATCTCAATAGAGCGCTTTTGCACCAAAGCTAATCTGGCATCATCTTTATTTAACTCAAATGGTGAGCCATTTGGTACCAGCAGCAATCCAATATTTCGCTTGGCCAACTCTGCAACCGGCCCACCTGATTGCCAGATGTCCTCACAAATTGCGATTCCAATATCAACCCCACAAACTCTAATTACCAGAGAGTGATTACCAGGGGCGAAGGTGCGATACTCATCAAAGACACCATAATTTGGCAGGTGATGCTTTATATATGTGGCAACTACTTCACCACGATAAATCACCGCCACACAATTTTGTGGTCTGCCGGTATCACTCTCACCTAAGTAACCAACCAGCAGGGTTAAGTCACCATTGCCCTCATTGTTAATCCGTTGCGCCAGCTCTGATACAGCTGCAATTGAGGATTTTCTAAATGATGCTCGGTTTGCCAAATCCTCAACTGGATATCCAGTCAAAATCATCTCTGGATAAACCACAACTACCGCGCCAGCATTGGCTGCATCAAAAGCGTACTTAGATACTAGGTCAGAGTTTTTACGCAGATCACCAACTGTTGGATTGATCTGGGCTAAGGCAATTCGAATCTGACCGGTATCACTCACTTTTCAAGAGTACCTCAGGTAGCGCACCTGGTGGGAGTTAAGTTAAAGTAGTACTACCTAGAAAAGACAGGGACCTAATTTGGCCTTGATCTATAAGGAGTAAGTAATGAGCAATGCTCAATCTGGTCGGATCTCAATTGCCGATTTAGCTGCCAAAAAAAAGGCGCAGCAAAAATGGGCGATGCTCACCTGCTATGAACAGATCACAGCTGAGATCTTTGACCAAGCCGGTATTCCAGTCCTATTAGTTGGTGACTCCGCTGGTAACAACTTCCTCGGTTTTGAAAACACTATTCCAGTAACTGTTGATCAACTAATACCAATGGCGCAGGCGGTGGTGGGGGCAAGTAAGCAGGCGATGGTGGTGGCAGATTTTCCCTTTGGCTCCTATGAATCATCTGCCGAACAAGCACTTGAAACTGGAGTGAGATTTTTTAAAGAGGCAAAGGTTGGTGCGGTAAAGCTAGAGGGTGGTGCAAAGGTGGTGCCGCAGATAGGCAAGTTAATTGCAGCCGGCATTCCAGTAATGGGACATCTGGGCTTAACCCCCCAATCAGTTCACGCCCTAGGTGGCTTTAAGGTGCAGGGGCGAGGTGATGATGCAGATCAAATAATTAAAGATGCCAAAGCACTTGAAGCTGCTGGTGTCTTTGCCATTGTTTTAGAGGCGGTGCCAGCTGAGCTGGCGGCAAAGATAACTGCGCAATTGACCATCCCAACAATTGGTATTGGCGCAGGTGGCGATTGTGATGCCCAGGTTTTAGTTTGGACTGATTTAATGGGATTAAGCGCAAAGATTCCAAAACTGGCCAAGGCTTATCGAAATCTTCGCAAGGAGATGGCAGATGCTGCCACTGAGTTTGCACAAGATGTAGCAGCAGGTAGATTTCCTACGGCAGAGCAAAGCTTTTCCTAATCTAACTCTGCCCAGAAGGGGCGTAACGTTGGCAAATCTGGCTATTGATTTTTCACCGCTGCGAAAATATCCAGATTTTAGAAGGCTTTGGGCAGCTGGCCTGATCTCCTACTTCGGTTCGATGTTCACCTATGTGGCGCTGCCCTTTCAAGTTAAGGAGTTGACCGGTTCATTTTTGGCAGTTGGCTTAATTGGTTTGGTTGAGATCATTCCATTGGTGATCTTTGGTCTCTACGGTGGGGTGCTAGCCGATCATATGGATCGCAAAAAGATGATCTGGGCAACTGAGTTTGCCTCCTTATTTTTATCCGCCACCTTACTAATTAATGCACTTCTGCCCTCACCTAGTTTGATTTTGATCTATGTAGTAGCAGCAGTATTTGCTGCAGTAGATGGCCTACAACGGCCAAGCTCTGATGCAATTTTGCCTAGATTGGTAGAGCACAAAGATCTGCCAGCTGCTAGTGCGTTAATGAGTATGCGCTGGCAGATTGGCATGATTGCCGGCCCATCCATTGCTGGAGTTTTAATCTCTATCTATGGAGTTCCAGCTGGATTTATTTTGGATATCCTCACCTACTTTTTATCCCTGGCAATTTTGCTGAGAGTTAAAAGTGTTCCTCCGATAGAAATCAATGAAAAACCCACCTTTTCCAGCCTGGTGGCAGGGGTTAAGTATGCAACTAGTCGCAAAGATTTAATGGGTACATATTTAGTAGATCTTTCGGCGATGTTTTTTGCAATGCCAACTGCGCTTTATCCATTTTGGGCAGATCAAGCAGGTGCGCCATGGGCGCTTGGAATTTTTTATGCCGCAGGCACCATTGGCTCCATCCTGGTGACATTAACTAGTGGCTGGGTTAAGAGCTACACCAAACATGGCCGGGCAATATTTTTAGCCGCGCTAGGTTGGGGGGCAGCAATAACTATTGCTGGCTTGGTAAATCATGTGGCATTGATTTTGCTATTTCTAATATTGGCCGGGGCCTCCGATATGGTCTCGGCACTTTTCCGATCTGTGTTGTGGAATCAATCCATTCCAGATGAGTTTCGGGGCAGATTAGCTGGAGTGGAGTTAATCTCCTACTCCGTTGGACCATTGGGTGGCCAAACTAGAGCAGGCTTTACCGCCGAACGCACCTCACTGCGCACCTCTGTGGTCTCAGGTGGCCTTCTTTGCATAGGTTTTGTCACTTTATTTACCGCTTTACTGCCAGATTTTCGAAAATATGACAGTAAAACCAATAAATTTGCTCTTTCGGAGGCAAAAAAACGAAAAACTCTCCCAAATAATTAACTCACCAGTAGTTTTTTACCAATTTTGGCAAGAAAATTACCCAACTTTGGTAAAAAAATGGATAAAAAACTTAATAAATAAAGTTGCGACACGCACCAATATTTTTGCCAAATAAGTGGAAAGTTTTCCTATTTAATGCCACGCTTATCCATGAAACAGGTTCGGTGACGGATCGAACCACTTTGATAGGAGATATACGTGGCTGCAAAGCGTCGTAAGAAAGCAGCAAAAGCTGCACCAAAGCGTCGTCGTCGTAAGAAGGCGGCAAAGGCTGCTCCAAAGCGTCGTCGTCGTAAGAAGGCAGCAAAGGCTGCCCCAAAGCGTCGTCGTCGTCGTAAGAAGGCTTAACAGTAAGTTATTAAGTAAAAAATCCCGCCAATCAAATGGCGGGATTTTTTATTGCCCGAAAGCAATTTAAGAAAGATAGGCTAACCCCCTAATGAAAAGCGGCTTAGATCTATCCCATATTGACCCAACTGTTCGGCCACAAGATGATCTCTTTAGATTCATGAATGGCAAATGGCTAACTGAATCTGCAATCCCGGAGGATCGGGCAAGTGATGGGGCCTTTTATTGGCTATATGAGCAGGCTGAAAAACAGGTCAAACAAATCATTTTGGATCAGGCAGCCGCTAAGGCAGCACCTGGAAGTAATGCTCAAAAAATTGGCGATCTATACAACTCATTTATGGATGAGGTGAGAATTGAACAATTAGGCATCACGCCAATAGAGAAGGATTTAGCAGCTGCGCAAGCCATCACCTCTCGGGGTGAGTTCCTGCAAAGATTAGGTGAGTTTGAAGCCCGTGGTTTATCTGGTCTTTTTTACACCTACGTCTCAACTGACAATAAAGACTCCACTAAAAACATCGTCTACCTAGGTCAATCAGGACTCTCACTGCCGGATGAGGCGTACTACCGGGAGGGTGAGTACCAAGGGATTAGAGATACCTTTTTGCTTCATGTGCAAAAGATCTTTGAGTTAGCAGATATTGAAAATGCTCAGGCCCAGGCAAAGCAGGTGCTAGAGATTGAAACCTTGATTGCAGCCTGTCATTGGGATCAGGTTAAGGATCGAGATGCGGAGTTGACCTATAACAAGAGGAGCTTTGCTGAGCTGACCGCCCTAGCTCCAGATTTTGATTGGCAACTTTGGATCACCTCCTCCCAGACACCAAGTGGGGTGCTAGAGCAGGTGGTGGTAAGACAGCCCTCCTACTTTGAAGGTTTATCTAAGTTATTAGCATCCTTTGATCTACCAAGGTGGCGAAGTTGGCTCACCTGGCATCTGATCTCTGGCGCTAGCCCATATTTAAGTAGCAAATTTGTTGATGAGAACTTCGCCTTTTACGGCACCACCCTCTCTGGAATTCCAAAGTTAAAGGATCGCTGGAAACGTGGGGTTGGTTTAGTTGAGGGCTCCCTTGGTGAGGCGGTGGGCCAGATCTATGTGCAACGCCACTTTGGTGAGAATGCCAAAACCAAGATGGTTGAACTTGTTGCCAATTTAATTAAGGCATATCGGGTAAGTATTGAAGGACTCTCTTGGATGAGCCAGGAGACAAAGGAGCGGGCATATGTGAAGCTTGAAAAGTTCACACCAAAGATTGGTTATCCAGATAAGTGGCGAGATTACTCAAAACTTTCAATTTCACCCGATGATTTGATTGGCAACTTAGCGCAGATTGCAAAATTCTCTCAAGATTATGAGTTTGCCAAGATTGGCAAGCCAGTTGATAAAAGTGAGTGGTTTATGACCCCACAAACTGTTAACGCCTACTACAACCCAGGGATGAATGAGATTGTCTTTCCTGCTGCTATTTTGCAGCCCCCATTTTTTGATGTTACCGCCGATGATTATGCGGCAAATTATGGTGGGATTGGTGCGGTGATTGGCCATGAGATTGGCCATGGCTTTGATGATCAAGGCTCTAAATATGATGGGGATGGCAACTTAGTAAATTGGTGGTCAGATGATGACCGCGGTGAGTTTGAAAAACGAACTAAGAAATTAATTGATCAATACAATCAATTATCACCTGAGGTTGCCCCGGATGTTAAGGTCAATGGGGCGTTAACAGTGGGTGAAAATATTGGCGATCTGGGTGGATTAACCATCGCTTATAAGGCTTATCAGATATCACTAGCTGGTAAGCAGCCACCAGTGGCAGATGGCTATACCGGCTGGCAGAGATTTTTTATGGGCTGGGCCCAGGTTTGGCGTAGTAAGTATCGAAGTGAGGAGGCAAAACGAAGGATTGCAATCGATCCCCACTCACCAGCTGAGTTTAGATGCAACCAAATTGCCTCAAATTTAGATGAGTTCTATCAGGCCTTTAAT
The DNA here is from genome assembly GCA_016870455.1 of Actinomycetota bacterium. Classification (GTDB taxonomy): domain Bacteria; phylum Actinomycetota; class Actinomycetes; order Nanopelagicales; family Nanopelagicaceae; genus Nanopelagicus. The sequence continues at coordinate 10,612 of VGBN01000015.1, forward strand.
GTGGGTGAGAAAGATCGGCATTTTATGCCGCACAATGAGCGAGTGCGGATTTGGTAGCGTAATTACTACCACTTTCTTAGCCAGATTAAGAGCAGGGATTAAATTTGATGGGGTTTAACTTCTCAGTTCAAAAACAACTTCCTGGTCGATTAGGCCGAAGTGGGGTAATTACCACCCCCCATGGGCAGATTAAAACCCCAGCCTTTATTCCAGTTGGTACTAAAGCCACCTTAAAATCAGTTCTCCCTGAATCAATTACAGATTTAGGTGCCCAAGCTGTCTTAGCAAATGCCTACCATCTTTATCTGCAACCAGGAGCAGAGATCATCGATCAAGCAGGTGGTTTAGCAAACTTTATGAATTGGCAAGGGCCAACCTTTACCGACTCAGGTGGCTTTCAAGTCTTATCCCTTGGGGTTGGCTTTAAAAAGGTTATCGCCATGGATGAAAACACCTTTCAAGCAGATGATGTAATCGCCGATGATAAAGAGCGGCTAGCCCATGTTGATGATGATGGGGTTACCTTTAAATCTCATGTAGATGGCTCACTTCACCGCTTCACACCTGAGGTTTCGATGCAGGTGCAACATCAAATCGGGGCAGACATAATCTTTGCCTTTGATGAGTGCACCACCTTGCATAACAGTAGAGGTTATCAAGAGCAGGCTTTAGAGCGCACCCGGTTATGGGCGATTAGATGCTTAGCAGAGCATGATCGATTGACCAAAGATCGAGCTGATAAGCCATACCAAGCACTCTTTGGGGTGTTGCAAGGTGCGCAGTATGAGGATTTAAGACGCAAGGCGGCGCAGGATTTATCAAAGATGAAGGTGCATGGGGTGGGCTTTGATGGCTTTGGCGTTGGTGGAGCACTTGATAAACAAACGTTAGGAGATATTTTAAGGTGGGTAAATGAAGAGCTACCAGCGGATAAACCACGCCACTTTTTAGGAATTGGTGAACCAGATGATTTATTTGTTGGGGTAGAAAATGGCGCAGATACCTTTGATTGTGTAGCACCATCTAGGCAAGCAAGAACTAGCTCAGTTTTTACCAAGGATGGTCGGGTAAATATCTCAAATGCCCCACATAAAAATGAGTTTTTTCCAATTGAAAAAGATTGCACCTGTTACACCTGTCGAAATTACACCCGGGCGTACCTGTGCCATTTATTTAGATCAAAGGAGATGCTCGCTGCCACTTTGGCCACCATCCACAATCAGCACTTTATTGTTGGCTTGGTGGATCAAATGCGAAAAGGTATTGAGGATGGCACATTTTTTGAATTTAAAGACCAATTTATGGCTAGGTACTACAAAAAGTAGTTTGACGGTAGATTAGATATATGAATGAGGCTCGCAAACCACTTCGAATTGGCATATTAGGGGCGGCCAGGATTGCACCAGGTGCAATTGTTTATCCAGCTCAAGCAACTGGACATCAATTAGTAGCTGTTGGTGCCAGAGATAAAACACGCGCTGCTGAGTTTGCTAAGCAATATCAGATACAAAAATCCTATGGTTCATATCAAGAGGTATTAGATGATCCTGAGATAGATGTCATTTATAACGCACTACATAATGGCGCACACGCCCCATGGAATATCAAAGCTTTAGCCGCTGGAAAACATGTATTAAGTGAGAAGCCATCTGCAAGTAATGCGGCCGAGGCAAAGGAGGTCCTAGCTGCGGTAAGTAAATCTGGAAAAATCTTTATGGAGGGGTTTCACTACTACTACCACCCAGTTTTTCAAAGGTTACTTGCAATTTTAAAATCTGGTGAGATCGGTGAGGTAATTAAGGTTGAATCTGCGCTGTTAATTCCAATGCCAAAACAAGGTGATCTGCGTTTGCAATTTGATTTAGCAGGGGGCTCACTTATGGATGTGGGTTGCTATGCAATTCATAGTCAGCGAATGATTAGTCAATTAGTTGCCGCTGGTGAGCCAGCGGTAGTTAAGGCGGAGGCAAATGCTGCAGATGGCAAGATTGATACTAAGTTATATATCCAACTTAAGTACCCAAATGGTGTTGCGGCATTGGCTAAGGGTGATTTTGAAACCAAAAGCATGCAAGCACCACTTACAGTTACTGGAAGTAAGGGAAGTGTTTACCTACCAAATTTTGTAATCGCAGGAGTTGATCCAAGGGTGGTTGTGGAGTCAGGTGGGCAAAGGCGAGTTGAGCATCTGCCATCTATCTCAACCTACACCTACCAACTTCTAGCCTTTGCCGATGCGGTCGATCTTGGTAAACCAGTTAAAACCGATGCAAAGGATGCCCTAGCCCAATCAACCTTGATTGATAATGGTTACCTGGCTGCACAACTGCCACTGCGACCGGCTTTAAAGATTTAATATTAGTTAGGTAAAATAATTAAGTGAAGCTTGCCAAGGTGATTCTCTATTACATCTTTACTCCCCTCTTTGACCCTGCTGCCATAAAGATCTGGCAGAAAAACCTTTGTGACGGTTTAAATTTAAAGGGTCGAATAATAGTTTCACCCCATGGCATAAATGGCACCTTGGGTGGAGATATGAATGATCTAAAAAAATACATCAGGCAAACAAGATCATATGAAGGTTTTGCCAAGATGAAATTTAAATGGTCAGATGGAACGGGAAATGATTTTCCAAAATTAAGTGTCAAAGTTAGAGCTGAGTTAGTTGCCTTCGGAAATCCTAATGAGATTAAGGTTGATAAAAACGGTGTGGTAGGTGGTGGAAAGCACCTAAAGCCTGCCCAAGTGGAAGAGTTAGTGGCAAAACGTGGTGATGATGTTGTTTTTTTTGATGGTCGAAATGCCTTTGAAGCACAGGTTGGTAGATTTAAAAATGCAGTAGTACCAAATACCTCAACTAGCAGAGATTTTGTAGCAGAGATTGAAAGTGGCAAGTATGACCACCTTAAAGATAAGCCGGTAGTTACCTACTGCACCGGTGGAATTAGATGTGAAGTCTTATCTTCAGTAATGAAGACTCGGGGGTTTAAAGAGGTTTATCAAATAGATGGTGGCATCTTCACCTACGGCAAAGAGTATGGTGATGATGGGCTTTGGGAAGGCGCGCTATATACCTTTGATAATCGAATGTCGATTGAGTTTAGTGATAAGACAAAATCAATTGCTAATTGTGAAAAATGTAATGCGCCAGCAAATCGCTTTTACGATTGCCCGCAACCACCATGTAACTCATTAAATTTACTCTGCGCAAATTGTGCTAAAACTTTAAATGATGATATTTGCAAACACCCTCAGCGCAAATACACCAACGCGGAGTTAATTGGCTAATAACTGATTGGCATGATCCTTTGGGTGGTTGATATAACTTTTAAACCACTTTCGCAGATCATATGCACCACTTTCGGTGTGGGTGCCTGATTTTGAAAGATCTGAAAGCTCTAATCGCTTTATAATTTCAAGAGATGCCGCTCGAGCGGCCTTAAACAATGCCAGGGATGCCTCAACTGGTAGTACTAGGTATCCCAGCGTGGGATTTTGCGCCCATTTGTTTTCATCATAACCCTGGATGATGGTGCCAGGCTCTGCGATTAATCTCTTTAAGCGAGCGCAGGATTGTGACTCACTATCTGCCAAGTGGTGAATTACCTGCCGTGGATTCCACCCATCACTTTTTGGCTTATCTAAATCAGCCGGATCTAACTTGGCGTAAGCTGCTAGAAAAACCTCTGTAGCTGCTTGGTAATCACTTGCTAGTGCCTTTAAATCTGCCTGGCTCATAGATTTATCCTATCTGCGTAAAAAGGCACGTAGAGATCTATAAACCCTCTGGCCTGCCTTGTTTAATCTACTAATTGGGGAAGTGCCAATAACCTTAACACTAACTGGCTCACCTGGGGTAGCAACTGAAAATAGAGCAGGTGCACTCTCATCTAATGAGTTTGCAATTATCTTCATCTGGGAGACTAGGGAGATACACCTGACAAACTGATTTCTTGGTAACTGCTCTGCCATACCAATTATCTCCTCAGTAAAGTTATCAGCGGCAAGACGTAAATCCTTTGCAATATTATCAATCTGCTTATCTCGGCTTTTACTCTCAATTAACTCTAACTTTTCCGTAATTGCATTACTTGTTGCAGAAAGAGCAAATGCAATTTGTCGATCGATGCTATTTTTTCTATCTTTATCCAAGGTAGAGTCAAATAAGGTTCTGGCTATTCCTCGTATCTGCACCACCATATGCTCAATTGCAACACCTTGAATATACAAAGACTCTGCCTGATCAACCTCGGCAAGTGGTGACCACTTGGCATACCTTCTAGCTTCAATGGCTTGCGAGCGTAAGGTGGGAATCTCATCCACTAATAATCTTGCTTTGGCTAACCATGATCCGGCCTGCTTTTGGGTGGTACCTGCTGCTACCCCCTCTGCCATCTCACTAATCAACTCAGCACCACGTTTGCCCAATCTTGAAATTTGATTAACAGTTCGCCCGGCTGGGGTATTGGCATGGGAGAAGTAGGAAAAAACTATTGCCACAGCTGCGCCAATTAAGGTTGAGACCAATCTATGTTCTGCAGTTGAGCCTGAGATGCCAGGACCAATCACAATTAATGCCGTAACCGGCACATTTACCGATGCCACCTCGCCAAGACGAAGTCCCCTAGCAACAACTGAGCAGAGCAAAACTGTCATACCAATTGCAATTGGACCAAAGGAGAAGTAGTAAACTGTAAGTAAAGCAACCCCGGCACCAATTGCCGTACCAACAATCTGTCCTAATCCTTCTCTTACCGATTTATAAAGTGAGATCCGGATACTTAAGGCACAAACAATTGCAGCTACTAAACCACCTTTAAAAACTAATGCATCACCTATTAGCCAGGCGGTGGTGGAGGCCAGGGATGCAACAACAATCTGCCTGACCCAGGTTCTACGATTAGTAAAAAGCTTGACAACCCAGATTAAAAAACTCTTCACGGGCGAAACTTAATTTTTTTAGCATTCATCAAAACTTTAAGCCTGGCAATTGCGCTCTTGCCCATGCCATGTAGATCCTCTAACTCACTTTGTGAGATCTTTCTAAGATCTGAGACTTTATACAACTTAGCATCTACTAAAGCTCTTCTTGCCGGGGCAGCAATCCCATACTCTCGCCACTCTCGATCTAGCTTTTCATACCTATCTAGCTCACTTTGGGAGATATCACAATTTGAATTAGAGTTTTGGCGATTTTGACCCATAAGGTAATTCTACAACGCTACCTGCGCTTCTTTTTGACCATTACTTGCACCATTCGCTGTGTCATTAATTTTTGAACTAAGGTCTTTGGTAATGGTGTATCAAAGTGCAGCGCACTCTTTGTTTGCTTATATTTAACTAAATCACTTTTTAGGGCCGGCAAGACTGAACCACTAAATGGATAAAAGGAGCAGCCAGATTTTCTGGCAGCAATTCCACAAATTACATCAGACTCTAATTTAAAGGCCGGAAATCCATATGAGATCACCTGCTTTAAGGAGGGTTCAACCTCTAAGATAATTTTTCGCATTTGCTTTAACAATGTGCGCTCTGGCTCTGATTGGGCAGAGATATAAGCATCGACATCTTTCTTGGACATGTCGATATCCTATTTACTTAATCGGTTAAATACTTAGATTTCGATACATCGGAAGGTAAAGCTGGTTAGGTTTTGATCTACTAGGGATTGGTTTTCCCCCATCGATAAAACCTAACTTTAGGTAGGCATTAATTGCACGTTGATTCTCTGGCCATACACCTAATCCCTGGCGAAGCCAGTTGTTTTCAATACAAAACTTATCAATCGCAGCTAACATCAAAGCAGCTACACCTTTGCCACGGTATGTGGGGGCAATCCACCAACCAAAGATCCAGCAATCACTGCCCCGATCAGCGCCAGCTTTCTCCACGCCAATTAATCCAATATCACCCTCAGCTGCTGAGGTAAAAAACCAATTAGAGCCAGCCAACCACTCTTGCCAAAAGGTGATTGGTTTTTCTTTATCCTCCTCATAAACGGCGCCATAGGCGTAAGGGGCATCCTTTAGCGCAGCAAGACGTAAACTCCGAAGCCGCTCTGCCTCTGACTTACTACTTTGAGTTACTTTAATCTGCACTTAAATAATTAACCTTTAATTAGGCGAGAGAGAAAATTAGATTTTTTTGGCTCTTTTGGATGACCTTGGCAGCGATCTGCCTTAGCCACATTTGCAAGCACTTGTTCAATATGTTGTCCGCAACCAGCCCAGGTTGGTTTGTTACATTTTCGACAGCTTACTTGATCACACATTTAAACTACTCCCGAGAGATCTATTAATTATTAATTTAGATGATGAAACAATACACCTGATCGGCTCTGATCTAAGATTACTATCCTAAATCTAAGTAGGATAGGCTTTTGCTATGAGTATCAAAATTCGTCCAATCACCCCAGCTGATAAGCCTCGATGGCTTGAACTATTTAAAGAGTACATAGTTTTTTACAAATCCAATTTATCTGATCAACAGTATGAGCTAACCTGGAATCGGCTTCACTCCCCTTTTAATATCAATGGCTTACTTGCTGAAAAAGATCACCAGGTGGTTGGTCTTACCCATTACATATTCAGACCTTCAACCTGGGAGGTTGAGGATTTTTGCTACTTAGAGGATTTGTATGTAGATCCAAAGGTTAGAGGCGGTGGGGTTGGCAGAGCTTTAATCAAAGCGGTGGAGGAGATTGCAATTGCTAAGGGTTCAAAACGTCTTTATTGGAGTACCGCACCTGATAATGAGGCTGCTAGAAAACTTTATGACAAAGTGGCAATCTGTAATCGAGTTCAGTACCGAATCGCCCTAAATCAATAAGCAGCACTTAACTTTTATTGTCTTTACTCTCTTTTGTAACTAACAAGGTGCCAATTGCCGCTAAGCCCATCCCAAACAAACCTAAGGTATTAATTTTTTCACCAAAAAATAAAAATGCTTGAATGGCAGTAAGTGGTGGAACTAGGTAATACAAGCTAGAAACTGATGAGGCACTGCCTTTGCGTAGAAGGTAAAAGAGTAGAAATATTGAGCCAATAGAAAGAGCCACCACTATCCAGATAAGAGCTAAGACAAACTCCAAACTTACCTCCACCTTTAATGGTTCAAATATCACAGAGGCGATGGCAAAGATGATGGTGGCAGCGGTAAATTGAACTGCGGTGCCAGCTAAAAATGGAATATCAGCTCCACCCTTTTTTTGAATCAGATAACCAGCGGTTGTGCCCAGCAAGGCTAAAAGACAGGCTGTAATTCCAAATGCAGAAAACCCGATTGATAGATCTCCTTGAAATAACTTTGGTACCAAGAGAAAAACTACTCCAATAAAGCCCAGTAGTAATCCAAAGATTTGGCGATAACCTAGCCTTTCATTTAGTAATGGCATTGCAATCGCTGAAACTAAAATTGGCTGCAAACTTACAATTACCGCAGTAATTCCCGCTGGAATATCAATAAAAATCGCATAAAAGACCCCACCGATGTAGATAACATGTAAGAAAACACTTACTAGTACTGATTGCTTTACCTGGGGCCAACTTATCCGAAGGGATTCACCAATTGCTTTGGCAATTGAGACCAAAATAAGGGTGGCAAAGAAATATCTGATGGTTAAGAAAACAAAAGGCTCAGCGTAAGGAAGTATGTATTTAGCCCCAATAAAACCGGTGCTCCACAGCAAGACAAATATGATTGGTATAAATGTTTTTACCCGACCCATTGTTTAAGGCTAAAGGGTGGGCTAGCAAGAGCAAAATCTGCCAGGGTGTAAGTGTTATCCTTACGCTCTGACATTGGGGTCAAGTTCAATTTTTCTGCTTATTAAAAAGTTGAGGTAAAAAAAATGAATTCAGCACAATTTGCACAAATGAAGAGTGGTAAGGGCTTTATTGCAGCTCTTGATCAAAGTGGAGGTTCCACCCCAAAAGCACTCTCTCTGTATGGCATCCAGCCTGGCACCTACTCAGGTGATGAGGCGATGTTTGATTTAGTACACCAAATGCGAACTCGAATCATTAAATCTGCCTCCTTCACTTCAGAGCGAGTAATTGGTGTGATCCTCTTTGAGATGACTATGGATCGAAAGATTGATGGCATGGGAAGTGCTGAGTATTTGTGGCAAAAAAAGCAGATTGTGCCATTTCTAAAGGTTGATAATGGCTTAGCTGATGAAAAAGATGGCGCTCAGGTAATGAAGCCTATTCCTGAGTTAGAGAAAAGATTAAGTAGTGCAATATCTCATGGAGTCTTTGGAACCAAGATGAGATCTGTCATCAAACAAGCAAACCAAGTTGGTGTTAATGCTGTTGTTAATCAACAATTTGAGATTGGTAAGCAAATATGTGCCAAGGGTTTGGTGCCGATAATTGAGCCTGAGGTTGATATCAAATGTCCAGATAAGGCAGCTGCTGAAGATTTACTGCTCACTGCTCTAACAAAACAATTAGATGCTTTAGGTTCTTCTGAAAATGTGATGTTGAAGTTGACTTTGCCAGATAAGGCAGGGCTGTACTCAAAGCTTGCTGATCACCCACGGGTAGTAAGAGTTGTCGCACTCTCTGGAGGATATAGCCGAGATCATGCAAATGAAATGTTGGCAAAAAATCCAAGATTAATTGCTAGCTTCTCCCGTGCCTTGACCGAAGGGCTAACTGCTCAACAAAGTGAGGCTGAGTTTGATGCCAAATTAGGTGCTGCGATTGAGGGAATCTACCAAGCCTCAGTTAAGTAAAACTATCTTCCACACCTTCTACTCTTTAAGTAGAGTTAGATCATATTTGATAAGGAGTAAATGAGGTTTTATGGCAGCCACAATTGTTGAGACCGCACCATTAGTTCTCAATGTAGGTGTAGTGCTACTTGCTGCCGCCACCATGGGCTTTGTTGCCCGAAAATTTGGCTTACCAGCAGTCTTTGGTTATATCTTCACAGGATTACTTGTTTCTCCCTTTACCCCCGGCTTTGTAGCAGATAACAATCAATTATCGCTTTTAGCAGATATTGGCGTGGTTTTACTTTTGTTTGAGGTTGGAATTGAGATCGATTTAAAACGGATGAGTAGGGAAAATCGATCGATACTTTGGGGTGCACCGGCGCAGATTTTGATCGGAGTTTTGATTGGCACACCAGTATTCCTTTGGCTTGAGATTCCGATCTTCGGTGCACTTTTGCTTGCCTTATCAATTGCAATTTCTTCAAGCGTAGTAATTGTTAACATAACACGAAGTCCAAGACGAACCACTAATACTTCAACTGAATCTGCCATGTTGGGTTGGGCAATTGTGCAAGATATTGTGGGAGTAGCAGTTGCAGTAATTATCTTGACTGCATTTGGCGAAAGTGAGAAATCTCTACCAGTAGCTTTTGGCGGATTATTTGGCTTTGTTTTGCTTGCCTACGCAGGCTCGAAACTCTTACCAAAATTACTAAAAATGGTCAGATGGGAGAGAGATCTATTTTTGATTTACTCAGTCTCAATTGGCTTAGTATTAGCTGCAATCGGCACAGTGGTATTTGGCATACCAATGGCGCTAGCTGCATTTATTGCAGGTCTTGCCATAAATCAAAATCAGGATACCGACGAGGTTCGCAAAGCAATCTTGCCATTTCGAGATTTGTTTGCAGTTCTATTTTTCGTGGTGATCGGAACCTTAATTCAGCCAGCTCAATTAGAGAAGGCTTGGCCATTTGCTGCCTTAGTTTTGTTACTAGTAGTAACCTCAAAAACAATTCCAACTATTTTTTTAGTAAAGATTGGAAAGCTAAATGTGCAGAAGGTTAAATTTGGAGTTGGAATCAGCCAGATTGGCGAGTTCTCCTTCGTGCTAGGAAGCATCGCCTTTGCCCAAAAAGCTATTACCTCATCCCAATACACCGGGTTGTTATTAGCTGTTGTGATCTCAATTGTTGCCTCCAGCTTGCTGGTGCGCAAGGTGGAAAAATCACCCAAAATTAAAAATTAATTACCTGGACTTACCGTTGACATATTGAAATCCTTAATCACCAGTGCTGGAACAGCCATACTGGTCACATCACCTGCCCACTCTCTTGGTTGAGTCCACTCAGTTGCCCCTGCAGCATTAATTCTAGAAAGTGCGCTAACTGGTGAATCATTCCAACGGAAGTTGTTTGTTACCCCCTGCACCTCACCATTTTTAACATAGTAAACACCATCTCTAGTTAAGCCAGTAAGCAGCAAGGTATTTGGATCTACCATTCTGATATACCAAAGGGTAGTAACCAATAATCCATGATCTACCTGTTTAACCAAATCCATAGTTGAACCAGTACCATCATTAACACTCATAATTAAGTTCTCACCCATTGGCGTGTAAGCAAGTGAGGTCAATTTTGAGGTTGCTCTTGTTTGTAATAATGCCTGCAAAACACCATCTTTGATCCAATCAGATCGCTTTTGTAGTTGGCCATTATCAAATACGGAGGTAAAAGGTGAGCTAGCGGCAGCATAAACAAACTGCGCACCTTTTAGTTGTGAGTGGTTTGGATCGCTAAATAATTGCAAGCCAACATTGGATAACTTTTCACCAACCCGGGTGCCGCCACCTTTTTTAGAAAATACACTTTGACCTTCAAATGCATCCCTAGCCCCGGCCATCCACATCATGTAAACGTAAAAGTCAGCTACAGAGCCTGATGGAAGGAGTGTGTCATAGCGGCCGGCAGGCAACTCAACCTTGCGCTCCTGCCAGGTAAGTCGCTGCCTTATATCCTTATCAATGCTGGCAACTGATACATCAGAGAAATCATGGGTCTCAACACCAAACCAGGTGGAGCGAGTTCTACCATGAGATTTAGCAGTCATCTCAACGCGACCAACTGGCTTATCACTTCGCAATCGCAATCCACCTTTAGAGCCAACCCAAACTGACTCATGGGTGTGCTCGGCAAATCCAAATAACTCAATTGCATCGGAAACTGATTTACTCATCATCTGACCTAAATCTGGGGCAAACTTTTTAAATACCTCAGCTCCAGTTGGCTGATGTGGCGCTTGCCAATTACCTAGGCTTAAATCCTTTGCAATCGGTGCGTAATCCTCAGCTGCTCCAGCTGCTTTTGCTGCAGCTGTTGCCTGTTGCAATAGTGAATCGATATCACTCTCTTCAACATTGGTGCGGGTAACTGCGCCAGATGCCATCGAGTTTCCAGTGTTGATAAATGCAATAACAGTCACACTTCGCTGTTGCAAGACACCATTGGTAGTTAATGTGCTGCTTGCCCACCTTAGATTTGCTTGGGTGCGATCGGTAACAATAACAATGCACTCATCAGTTGTGGTGCGAGCCAAAATCTTTTCAACTAGGTCTTGGGCTGTAATCATTTTCCAACCTCAGCAACTGTGTTAAGAACATTGATCTTGCTAAATACTGCAGCTGGGCAACCATGGCTTACCGCTGCTACCTGTCCAGGTTGAGCCTTGCCGCAGTTAAAGGCACCACCTAATACATAGGTTGATGGTCCACCAACAGCTTTCATCGCACCCCAAAAATCAGTGGTGGTTGCCTGGTAGGCAACATCCTTTAATTGTCCTACTAACTTGCCATTTTTGATTCGATGAAACTGCTGTCCGGTAAATTGGAAGTTATATCGCTGCATATCAATCGACCAGGATTTATCACCCAAAATATAAATACCATCATCTACCGATTCAATTAGTTTTTCTAGAGTCGGTCCAGTTGGATTTGGCTGCAGGGAAACATTTGGCATCCGTTGAATCGGCACATGTCCTGGTGAGTCGGCGTAGGCACAACCATTACTGCGCTCTTGGTTTACTACCGCAGAGATTCTTCGATCGGTTTGATAACCAACTAACACCCCATCTTTAACAATCTGCCACTTTTGCGCAGCTACTCCCTCATCATCAAAGCCAACTGTGCTCAAACCATGCTCTGTTATTCGATCCCCCGTTACATTCATTAACTCAGAGCCGTACTTGAGTTTTCCTAATTTATCTGGGGTTGCAAAAGAGGTGCCGGCGTAATTAGCCTCATATCCAATGGCTCGATCCAACTCAGTTGCATGTCCAATAGATTCATGGATAGTCAGCCAAAGATTTGATGGATGGATTAATAAGTCATACCTTCCTGGCTCAACAGATGGGGCGGCAACCTTTTCTGCTAATAATGTTGGCAGCTGATCAATCTCACTATCCCAATTCCAGATTGAGTTACCCATCCACTCCCAGCCATATCCGGCAGGTTGAGCCAAAGTACGCATTGATTCAAAGCCATGGGAGCCAATTGAGATCGCTTCAATCTGTGTTTGAACTCTTACTCGCTGTTGTGTGGTTGATGTGCCATAAATATCTGCGTAGTACTTCTGTTCCTTTACGAAATGAGTGTGCGCACTGGTGTGATTAACTGATTTACTACTTAGCAATTTATTACTTAGCGAAGCAAGGCGATCCTTCTTTTCACTATCAGATACGCAGAAGGGATCAATCTCATAAGCAGATACCCACATTTTGTTTGGGTATACCGGCTCAGCAGCAAGTGAGACAAAATCAGTAGATAAAGGTTTTGAAGTCTTTGCCATCTCTACCGCTGAAAGAGCCAGCTGCTTTGCTAACTCAACACTTAATCCAGGTGCGGCAGCAAATCCCCAGGCACCATTTACGATTACTCGAACACCAATTCCAAAATTTGTCTCATCTGTTTGAGTCTCAGGTTTAGCATCACGAAGTGATAACAGGCCAGTTCTAGTTCTTTCAATTCTTACATCCACATGCAATGCACCAGCAGATTTCCCAGTTGTAATTGCAGCATCTGCACAGTTATCAAGTGGGAGTGCTAAAAAATCTGCATCCACAGTAGTGATCATTTCGCAGCCAACCGTGCCTCTCGGCGCTTTTTTTGCTCAGCAGGATCTGGTACCGGAACAGCCGCAATCAACCGACGGGTGTACTCATTTTTAGCATTTTTTAAGATGGAATCTCGATCGCCATCTTCAACTAAACGCCCCTCCTGCATAACTGCAATTCGGTGAGCAAGTATGTCCACAACAGCTAAATCATGGCTGATAAACAAACAGGCAAACTTCAACTTATCTTGTAACTCAAGTAGTAACTCTAAAAATCTTGCTTGCACTGAAACATCAAGAGCTGATGTTGGCTCATCTGCAATAAGTAGATCTGGTGTTAGGGCTAGTGCTCTTGCGATTCCAACCCGTTGACGTTGCCCGCCGGATAACTCATGCGGGAAACGATTTCGATATGATCTTGGAAGTTCAACCTGTTGTAGTAACTCTTCGACTCGATGATTTAACTCAGCTCCCTTTGCAAGTCCAGCAAGAAGAATTGGCTCACCAATTGATTCACCTATTGGCAAACGTGGGTTAAGAGATGATGCTGGGTCTTGGAAGACAATTCCAGTATGACGGCGGATTGGGAACAGCTCTTTCTGAGTCGCCTTTGAAATATCCTTTCCAACAATCTCAAGTTTTCCAGATTTTATTGGAATTAATCCAATTGCAGCTCTACCTACCGTAGTTTTACCAGAGCCTGATTCACCCACTAAGCCAACAATCTCACCTGGATATATCTCCAAATCAAAATTTTTCACAGCAACAAACTCTGGAATTCTTCCCCGCTTTGGGTAAGCAATTGTTACATCAGTTAACTTAACTACTGGCTGCTTCTTGCTATCAATTTCTGCGCGCTGCTTTACCGTACCTAATTTTGGTACGGATTTAAGGAGTGATTGTGTGTAAGGATGGGTTGGTTTATTGAAGATTTGATCTGCAGTTCCATGCTCAACTGTTAAACCATCCTTCATAACCAATATTTCATCAGCCATATCCGCTACCACGCCCATATCGTGGGTGATCAGCAAAATTGCAGAGTTTAATTTGGTGCGAAGTCCGCGCATTAAATCTAAAATTTCAGCTTGGACTGTTACATCTAATGCTGTGGTTGGTTCATCTGCAAT
>VGBN01000016.1 GCA_016870455.1 Actinomycetota bacterium
ACTCAGGTAGTAACCAATTACCAATCCGATCATCCTCATACGCCCCATAGGGAGCACCCATCGGAACTAGTAGGTCATAATCATTAAAGTTAGGAAAATTAACTGTGATATTTGGAGAGTCATACTTCTCCTCAGGCACTATTAAAAATCGCTCAATCTCATACCCATGCTTTTCCAGGGAGCGCCAGATTGGCCCACCTAAGGAGACATGATCATGTTCGATGAATAGAGCGCGCATAAGAGATAAGTTTATCCGAGGAGCCATAAAGACGAGAGAGATTAAACTCATGGTGGCCTCCGAGTTCTGCCTTTGTTAATTGACCATTGGCCACATCCAAAATTAAGTTATAGATCTCCTCTCCATTTTCTTCCAAAGTTTGGGTGCCATCGGCAATGGTGCCGGAGTTTAGATCGATGATATCTGGGATTGCAGTTGCCATCTCAGTATTAGTTGCAACTTTAATTGTTGGCATTACCGCACTGCCTGTTGGAGTACCTCTACCGGTTGTGAAGACGGTGATATTTACACCCGCTGCGCCAAAACCTGTTAACTGTTCAATGTCATGACCTGGTGTGTCCATGAAGTAAAGACCAGCTTTTGTTGGCGCAATTGCATACTCCAGCACACCGGTAAATTGGGCATTACCTGCCTTCTTAGCAGCTCCTAAAGATTTCTCTTCCAATGTGGAAAGTCCGCCCTCAATATTTCCTCTTGATGGTTGAGCGCCTCTGATATCAATTCCTTCATAATTAATACTTGCTTCATACCTTGCCACCACATCAATTATTTGTTGCCCTACTTCTTTGGTAATTGCACGTTTTGCTAATAGATGCTCTGCCCCCAAGATCTCCATCGTCTCACCAAGTATTGATGTGGCACCTTGTGCTACCAATTTGTCACTTGCCACCCCCAGCGCTGGGTTAGCTGTAATACCAGAGTAGGCATCCGACCCACCACACTCAAGCCCTAACACAATTGCTGAAAAGGGAGCTGCAACTCTTTGCTCATTGTTTGCTTCTGTAAGTAATTTATTAGCCTCAGTAACACCTGCTTGGGTTAATTTATCTAAGGATTTAAAATCAGAGAGGGAAATTTCAACCAGTTTTGTTTTGCCATAGCTTTTTGCCCTAGTAATTACCTCATCCTCAATTGGTGTGCCAAGGCGTAACAAGATGGTGGCGTAGAGATTTGGATTTGTCGCATTCCCAGCCAATGAATGAATGAGCCGCTCGTGATCTTTTTCAACCATCTGCGACCAATCATGGCTTACTGCAACCGCGCCATTTGATTGCTCTTCAATATCTCTTGCTGCAGCCGATAAAATCTGATGAAGTGGCAGGATCAAAACATGGTTTCTAAAACCCCATCTGCCATCACTTCGTTTATAACCGGTAAGGCTCATCACACACTCCTTACCGCGCGGGGTGCAACAATCTCACCAATGCCAGATACTTCACTCTTTGTTTTCTCACCCTGACAAACCTTGGTAAGAAGCTCAATCATTTCACTTATCTTTACATCTGATAAAAGATCAAACTCAGCAGAAAGGGCTGCGTGAAGTGGGGAGGTGGATGCAATATTGATAACTGGTATTAATGGAAAGCCAGAGGGTGGTTGATTTTCATCTGCGAAGGAGAAAATAATATGAACCTTCTTGCTCATTAATTTAGCAAGATTATGTTCACTTACCCCCTTTTTATCCTCAATCTCAACTGCAAATCCAGATGCAGTAAGTGCGCTTTTGATTTCAGCTAGATTTTCAACATTACGGGCAAGATCTAAACCAACAACTAACCTCTCCACCTCTTTTGGCTCACTCTTAAAGTTATCTCGTAATTGCTTTGCTTGCACCACACCTGCTTCATATGTGCCGGTGGCGCCCCCTGATTCTTGAATCACTAACAATCTAGATAACTCTTGGTTAATCTTTGGTAACAACTCCGGTCCTTGAATAGTTTCACAACCTAGGGATACCACCAAGACTGATTGCACATTTGGATGATTTGCTAACTCAATGAAGAAGTTATCCACTCCTGGCACATCAATACCAATAATTCCGCAACCATTTTGATGGGCAAAGGTTAATGCGCCAACCTCATTGGCAATCTTTCGACTGACATGGGTTGAGCAAACAACAGATGGCAGGATCAATTGATGATCTCTTATGCCAACCCCACGACCCTTATGGGCAAAGCCGGTAATACTCATTATTGACTCACCTCAGTGGAGAGTCGATCTCCCAAAACATTGTGGGTGTGAACATGCTCGCCTACGGAAATATCTTTGGTGGCGTGTCCCATGCGCTCGCCATACTTAATAATCCCCTCACCCTTCTTAACCGCCTTAGATGCCACCTTGTGGCCTCTTGGTATTTTTTGGGTGATAGTTAACTTTAAATTATCTTGATCAATCACAGTTCCTGCATCCATATCAGCTAAGCAAATTGCAATGTTATCTGTTGGGTTTAAAACTAATACCTTGCGCATATCGATAAGGCTACTACTAAATGTAGGGGGAGATCAGCGTTAGGTATTTTTGGTAATTACTACCTAGCGCTTCATCTGGCTTTGGTTGGAAGATCTCAACGATTGAGATATTTATTGCAGCTAATCCCTTAGTTAAGTCTTCCCTTGATTTTGTGTGGCTTGCTAAGGAAAGAAAAGCTGCTCCCATATCAGAGCCAGTAGTGTTGGTAATTGCAACTGGCTTATTTAATATATTTGCTCTAATTTGTGATAAGAGTTTTGATTTACTGCCACCGCCGGTGGTGTAAATACTTTGCGATATTTTTGCCCCCGCTTTTTGCAAAAGATCATATGCATACCGTTCGGTAAAAGCAATGCCCTCTAATATGCCTCGAAACTCCATAACATCACTTTCTGGCTTTGCTGATACTAGATTTGTAATTGATGATGATTTAATTGGAAACCTCTCACCAGTCACAGTTAATGGGTAAGTAATAAAGTTTGCAGCATTAATCTCAGCTGCTTTTTTATTTATTTCTTCAAGATCTGCCTCATACTTTTGATAACTAATACCACCAATATTGCTTGCACCGCCTAATAAATACCGGTTACTTGGCAAAAGGTGAGAGTAAAAGCCATCTCCTGTGATATTTGAATCTGCTACAACTTTGATCACCATGGTTGTGCCAAGGGAGGTAACAGAGCCGGTTGCACCCCCTGCCGCAATCTGTGCGGTGCAGCCATCTGTCATACCGGCATAAATTGGAATAGCAGGAATACCCAAATTTGCTGCAATCTGATTACTTATTTCCGCAATCTTTGTTCCTGGCAGTACGACTTTTGGAAGAGTTATATTTAATGAGTTAGCGCTCTCTTTAGTAGTAGATAGGTATTCTCTACTTGCTAGGTCAATACCCATCTTCAACGCATGGCTACTATCGGTTGGAATTTCAGGTAGTGGTTGCTGTGATAAGTGGGCGATTACAAACTCTGGGGTATTTGCAAAGTAAATAGACCCACTTTGTTTTGAAGCTTTTATTACCTTGGCAGCTCTTCCTAGGGGGTCTGCTGCTCTGCCATCGTTATACATAATCGCATCTGCAATAGGTGCCCCATATTTATTACAGAGCACGAAGGTGCCACTGGTAGCTGAGATTAAAAGTGATTGGGGGATAAGCCCTTTCTCACCTAATTGTTTACATAGTTTAGTTAAAACATTGTCAGTCCCGGTAATCCAACTTTTGCTATCTTGGGTAGCAGATTTATCCCCCCCTTTTTTCACATGGGCAAGAGGAGCATTTGCTCTAGCAAGTGGGGATCCACTTTGATCAATAGCGACCGCTCTTATATTTGAGGTGGCAATATCAATGCCAATAAATACCTCTTTACTCATAATGAACTTATTAACTCAGGTAGGGATTTTAAATCACTCACCGTTATGTCAGCTGCTGCTAATTCATCCTTTGACGGCTCAGGATTTGCCTCCCCTCTTCTTACCCAAACTGTTTTCATCCCCAAAGCTTTAGCTGGTCTAACATCGGTATCGATTCGATTACCAATATGGATTATTTCCTCGGCAGCAAGTGCTAACTCTTCAATTGCTAACTTAAAAAAAGCTGGATCTGGTTTTTCAAAGCCAACAATGGCGGAAATGCCTAGAAAATCTATATATTTCATAAGATCATCTTGTTTTAAGCGATCAGCTGATGATTTAGGTTGATTTGCCACAATACCAATCCTAAAACCAGCCTGCTTTAACTTTATTAAGCATTCTCTGCCATCTTGGTATTGGTCATTATCGTTGAATAACCATCTGATATTGGTTAACTTCATTAACTCACCCTTCTTATCTAATGAGCCTAAAAAAGCCTCACATAACTTAGATCTAAGTGAGCCGGATTGTGATTTTAAATGTGAGAGATAGACCTGATCAAAATCACTTTTTGAAACGGTAGTTAATTGATTAAGGGCGGAAAATATTGCCCGCTTGAAAGCATCATCGGAGTATAAAACTCCGCCAATATCAAAGGTAGCAGCTTTAACTTTCATTAACTCTTTTTACTTACCCTGCGACAACATCTTGCGCCGCAATATCTCATCTGGCCGATATGCAATCGCTGCAGCTTGCTTCTCACTAACAAATTTAATGCCGCCAGCGCTCAATGCGCCTAACCTAACTCTGGCTGCTTTAACTGCAATCTGAGTTGTGGAGAGTGCTTCAGCGCTTGCTGTGCCAAAGGCGCAAAGACCATGGTTTCCTAAAATAATCTGACCAGGAGATCGTTCATGCTTTTTTTGATACTTAAGTACGCCTTGATAAACACCTAAGCCAAGAGAAAGACCAGGATCGGCATAGGGAAGAAATAATGGAACTGGTCCACAGACAACCGCCTCATCTGGAAAGACCGTTGCTTTGTAATGTTTAGCGCCATCCTTACTTGCAGCAAGGGCTACCACAGGTGTTGGGTGGGTGTGAAGTGACCAGGTAGCACTCATTAAATCAAAGGCAACAACATGCACCATAGTTTCAATTGATGCTTTTTTGGTAACACCGTTTGGTGTCTTAGATTGCTTTAAGAGCTCATCAAATGCTTTATCTAACTTCTTACTTACACCTTGTTTATTAGCATCAACTAAAATTTGAACACACTTTGCTAAATCAAGATAGACCCAATCTTCAACAGTTGCTTTTCCCATCACAACACCACTTGCCTTAACTAAAAAGCGATTTGTGGCGGGCTCAAAGACCGCAGCATTGCCCTCTGCCACAATTGTTAAATCAGCTGATGGATCTCCCGCTGCGATGGCAAGTGAAGTTAATTGGGATACTAAATCACTCAACGCATATCCTCCAAAGTTAGCTTTTGATAACGAGTGCGGATTTGCACAATTGTATTGTGATCTTGGTCTTGGGTGGGTCTAAAACTTCGCAAGCCCAAATCTGATGCCAAAATCAGCGCTCTTGCAGATTTTGTATCAGTTAAGTTGGCATCCTTGCCAAGTGCAATCGCTTGCACCATTGCATTTCCCATGGCAGTTGCCTCAACGGGACCGGCAATAACCTCTTTGCCGGAGATATCAGCGGTTAATTGGCATAGGTGATGATTTTGTGAGCCACCACCAACAATATGAATTGCTGGCATTTGAAGTTTTGAACATGCTGCTAAATCATCGCAGGTTTTTGTGTATTGCAAGGCGAGGGAGGCAAATACTGTTTGAGCTAACTCACCTGGTGTAGTTGGAATACTTTGATTTGTTGCTTTGCAAAATCTTTGAATTCGCTCAATCATCCCACCTGCATGAATAAAGATTGAGGCATCAACATAAATCAAGGATGCAAATGGATCTGCAACCTGTTGTGCTTGTTCTACTAACTGTGCGTAGGTTAAATCAATCCCAGAATCTTTTAGATCACGCCTAACCTCTTGAATTAACCAAAGCCCCATAATGTTTCTAAGTAATCTAATGGAGCGGTTGTAACCACCCTCATTTGTCAATCGCCCCTCCAGGGTTGTTTTGTTAACAATAGGATTTTCTAACTCAACTCCCATTAAAGACCAGGTACCACTTGAAATGTAAGCGCTCCCTGGGGATGAAAGTGGTGTGGCAAAGACAGCAGCCGCGGTGTCATGGCTTGCAGTTGCAATACAGGTAATTGGACCAATACCTGTTTTATCTTGCAGCTCCTTACTTAATACTCCTCTAATACTTCCAGGATTTTGCACCTGTCCAAATATGTGGGAGGGAATATCTAAATCCTTTGCAAGATTAACTGCCCATTGATCATTAACCACATCATATAAACCAGAGGTGGTGGCAATTGTGTACTCAGTACCAATCACGCCAGTTAGCGCATATAAAACTAGATCTGGCATAAAAAGTATTTGCTTTGCTTTTTTAAACTCCTCCGGTGTTTGATTTGCAATCGCTAGTAATTGATAGATGGAGTTAACCTCAAGTAATTGGCAACCACTCTCATTGTGTAGCCGCTCTCTACCAACTAAGGAAAATGCTTTTTCTAACATCCCATCGGTTCGATGATCACGGTGGGAAACTGGTAGATCAATTACCTTGCCATCTTGATCGATTAATCCAAAATCTAATCCCCAGGTATCAACTGCAAAACCAAGGTAGGTGCCAGTATTTGCCGCCTTACTTAATGCTGTTGTGATCTCATCAATTATTTTGGGAAGATCCCAACACCTTCTGCCATGTCGATCGGTAGCAACTGGGGTTGGAAAACGATAGAGCTCATCAGTTGTGATTTGGTTGCCAATACTTACCGCCATTAAGCGGCCAGATTCAGCCCCCATATCCAAGGCGAGGTATTGGTGCATACCCTGAACTCTTGCCTAACTAACCACCTAACTTCAACCTGGCTGTTAAGCGAGCTAGATGGATATGTATATCAAAAAAAGGGTGGGGTAATACCAGTTTTTAAGATCAAAGCCACCCGTTACCTTTCTGTTATCTGCGCCTACCTTTCCTACCTAGCCGTAATAGGAAAGTGCGGGTAGGGTCAGCGTCAGAATTTGCTTAAGTGCTAAAGATTTTTAATTTATTAGAGATAGGGTAACTCGGTGGCTGCTAAGGGTGATTTGCTTCTTGAGATGAGTGGGGTACAAAAGCGCTTTGGAGGCGCAGTTGCATTACGTGGAACAGGGCTAAAGATTAGGGCGGGTGAGATTCACGCACTCCTTGGTGAGAATGGTGCGGGTAAATCCACCATGTTAAAGATATTAGCTGGTGTGCATGCAAATGATGGTGGCAGCATCAAATTAGGTGGCAAGGATTTTGTTACCGGATCCCCAGAAGCATCTATTGATCAAGGTGTGGCAGTTATCTATCAGGAGCCTTCCCTTTTTCTGGATCTATCTTTAGCTGAAAATGTTTTTATCGGTCGCCAACCTAAAAAAGGTGTGGTGATTGATTGGAAGTTTGCCCAAAGTGAGGCGGCAAAATTATTTAAAGAGTTAGGTGTGGAGTTAGATCCAAAGCGACAAGCCCGTGGGTTATCCATTGCAGATCAACAAGTAGTTGAGATTGCTAAAGCACTCTCCATGAATGCAAATATTATTTTGATGGATGAGCCAACTGCAGCTCTTTCAGCTTCTGAAGTTTCGCGCTTGATGACTGTTATGAGATCACTTAAATCTGCCAATAAGGCAGTTATCTTTGTTAGCCATCGTTTAGATGAGGTCTTTGCAATCTCAGATTTCATTACCGTGATGCGAGATGGTGCAACAGTAAGTGAAAACCCAGTTGAAAAAACTAATCTTCAAAAAGTAATTAAAGAGATGGTGGGACGAGAGTTAAATGAAATGTTCCCAAAAACTAAAAATAAAGTTGGCGAGGTGGTGCTAGATGTTCATGATCTAACCAATCCTGCCTATTTTAGAAACATCTCATTTACGGTGAAAAAGGGTGAGATTGTCGCACTGGCTGGCTTAGTTGGCTCGGGCCGATCAGAGGTTGCCAGAGCAATTTTTGGAGTTGATAAATATGAAAGTGGTTCGGTCACCTTAAATGGCAAAGACTTGCCAAAGGGTTCACCAGAGGATGCGATGGCGAGAAAGATCGCATTGGTGCCAGAGGATCGTCGCCAACAAGGTTTATTTATGATCGCAGGTGTTAATCGAAATATCTCCATGGAGTCATTTAATAAATTAGTAGACCGTGGCTTGATTAACTTTAAACGAGAGCGAGCTTTGACTAATACTTGGCGGGATAAGTTAAGTATTAAATTTGCCAACCAAGCAGATCCAGTAGATCGCTTATCTGGTGGTAATCAACAAAAAACAGTTTTAGCTAAGTGGCTTGCTACCGATCCAGATTTATTAATTGTGGATGAACCGACCCGTGGCATTGATGTGGCTACCAAAGCTGAGGTGCATCGATTAGTAAATCAAGCAGCCAGTGAGGGCAAGGCAGTATTAATGATCTCATCTGAACTTCCAGAGGTCCTTGGCATGGCCGATCGAATAATTGTGATGCGAGAGGGTAGACAGGTGGCTGAGTTAAGCCGAGAAGAAGCAACTCAGGAGAAAATCATTGCCGCTGCAACTACTGGAAAGCGAGGTGCTTAAGATGAATTTATTTAGCAAACTAAAAATTTCTAGCCGCGAGGCCTCACTTGCTGTGATTTTGTTTATCACTATTGGAGTAACTGGTTTAATAAATCCAAGATTTTTAACTGGTGATGGCACCAAAGATTTGCTTACCTCTACCTCAGTAGTTGCGATATTGGCAATTGGAATTACCCCAATTGTGGTGATGCGTCATATTGATATCTCAATCGCCTCCACCGTTGGTTTATCAGCGTGGGTGATCGCAGATTTCTGTAAAAAGAATCCAGATTTCATTTGGTGGCAATGCTTTGTAATTGGAGCAATTATCGGGCTGGCAGTTGGCGTACTAAATGGTTTATTAGTTGCTGGCCTGCGCTTGCCATCCTTAGTGGTAACGCTGGGAACTTTATACATTGTTCGTGGCGCAGTTTATGTAGTTTCAAACTCAATTGATTACAACGCGCAGGAGATGCCACCAAGTTTGTTAGCACTTGGCCAGAAAGTTTACTTTGGTATTTTGCCCTTTACATTTTTACTGGTAATTATTGCAGTGCTGGCGACGGCATTTTTTATGAAGTACACAAAATCAGGTCGGGATGCATATGCAATTGGATCAAATCCACCAGCTGCTGATTTAGTTGGATTAAAGGTTTTCCGTCGCACATTTTTAGCTTTTGTCTTCTCTGGTTTTATGGCTGGTGTGGCGGGGGTATTTTATTTAATGCGTTTTGCCCAGGTTGACTCCACCGCTTTTTATGGCCAGGAGTTAGCCGTAGTGGCTGCGGTGGTAATAGGTGGCGTAACAATTATGGGTGGATCTGGAACTGTTGTCGGCGCCGTAATTGGCGCACTTCTGGTGCAGACAATTCAAGGCGGACTTGCTGCCCTAGGCGTGGATGCATTTTGGAAACCAGCGATTAATGGTTTGCTCTTAATTATTGCAATCTTTGCAGATCGAAGAATTGCAGTAAGTAGCGAGAAACGTTTACTGGCGCAACGAATTAGAGAGCGGGTGTAAATATGTTTGCCAACTTAAAACTCTCATCCATTAGAAGAAGTTGGGATACTGCAATTATCTTGCTATTGGCATTGGTTTTAATCTTTGCCTCTGCCACTACGGGTACTTTTTTAACCTCAACCAATATTTTTTACATCTTCTCTAACACTAGCGAAATCATGATCATTGCTTTTGCTATGACGTTTTTAATTATCTTAGGTGAGATTGATCTATCGGTGGCATCGATCCTGGCCTTGAGTAGCTCAATGTTGGGATACAGTTATGTCAGAGGTGTTCCGATTTGGGGTGCCATATTAATTTGTTTAGCAACAGGAACCATATGTGGTTTTATCAACGGTTATTTGGTTACCAAATTAGGACTGGGCTCACTGGCAGTAACAATTGGGGCCTTGGCCTTATATCGAGGTATTGCCAATGGTTTGCTAGGTGAAAATACGGTTAATGAGTTTCCATCTGCCGCAACTGATTTTGGTTTAAAGTCAATTGGCTCAACATTTATGCCAAGAACATTGCCGCTAATTTTACTCTTTGGAATTTTCTTTGCACTGCTGCTGCATCGCACGCCATTTGGAAGACGAACCTTAGCGATTGGTCAAAGTCCCGAGGCGGCAAAGTTTGCTGGTGTGGATGTAGTAAAACATAAATTAATTGTCTTCACCTTTACTGGATTTATGTCCGGTGTTGCTGGCATGGTTTACACGTTCCGATTTTCAACTGCGCAGGCAGATAATGGTGTAGGTTTAGAATTATTAGTTATCTCCGCAATTTTGCTGGGCGGAGTCTCTATATTTGGTGGTATTGGCACCATTTGGGGAGTAGTAGCTGGTGTTTTACTTGCTGGCTCAGTTGAATCTTGGTTGACCTTGCAAGAGATTGAAGCTAAATGGCGCACCATTGTTACTGGAATATTATTATTAATCTCAGTTGCAGCTCCGGTGTTGGTGCAAAAGAGTAAGGCCCGACGCGAGCGAATGGCCTTGAAAAAGAGCGGATAATTTTTTCCTCAACCCCGCACTTTTTCTGATTTAGCATCTGGTTTGAATATCACCTTGGCTCTCCCAGGCCAGATAGGGCTTTTGCTGCCTTTGATCGGGGAGTGGGTGATTGCAACTGAAAAGTTATAAATTCAACTTGCCAGTACTTCCCAGGAAATACTAAGTTTACCCAACGCACCTAGGAGTCGTAGCTACTTTCCTAGGCTCGTGTTGCAAAGTTAAATAATTTTGTAACTGTCAACGAAAGGAAATACTTTGAAAAAAGTTCTCTCCGTACTTGCAGCAGCAGTTCTTCTTGCTGGCTGCAGTTCATCATCTGACGGTGATTCAGGTGAGGCACTAAAGATCGCTCACATTCCTAAATTAGGAACAATCGGCTACTTCCAAGCAGCTGATAAGGGTGTTCAACGTGCATGTGCCGAGCTTGGTGCAGAGTGTGCCTACAAGGGCCCAACTGAAATCACAGCAGCCGCACAGGTAAAAGAAATTCAAGCAGCTGTACAAGCTGGTTACAACGTATTGATCGTTGCAGCTAACGACAAGGATGCTCTAGTTCCTGCTCTGAAGGATGCAATGGCCAAGGGTGTAACAGTTGTTACCTACGATTCAGATGTTGCACAAGATGGTCGTTCAGTATTCGTAAACCAAGCTTCATCAGAGGGTATCGGACAAGCTCTTGCTAAGTCTGCTTCTGATCTAGCAGGTGGCGCTGGAGATATTGCAATTCTTTCAACAACTCCAGATGCAACAAACCAGAATGTATGGATTGACTTCATGAAGAAGGAGCTTGCAGCTAATTATCCAAATATTAAGGTAGTTGCAACTGCTTACGGTCTAGATAAGCCAGAAGAGTCAACAACTGAGACTCAAGGTCTTATCCAGAAGTATCCAAAGATCAAGGCAATTGTTGCTCCTACATCTGTAGGTATTGTTGCTGCTGCTAAGTATGTTTCTGGCTCAGCTTCAAAGGGCAAGGTTGCCGTTACTGGTCTTGGTCTTCCAAATGACATGAAGACATACATCAAAGATGGTTCAAATGCCCAAGCTTCACTATGGGATGTTGAAAACTTTGGATATGTATCCGTTTACGTAGCTAAGCATGTACGTGGCGGTGGCGATGTTGCTGTTGGAGCTAAGGTGCCATCAGGCCCTGGCGACAAGGGTGACGCAGAGCGTACAGTTACCGCAGGAGCTGTAGGAAATGAAATTATCCTTGGCCCAGCAACTGTTTTCACAAAGGATAACGTAGATGAATACGACTTCTAATTAAATTTAGAAGTTATTAATCTGCTGATAGGGCAGCCTCGATAAAGAGGCTGCCCTATCTTCTTTTTATTCACATTTTGTTTAGATTTTGATATAGGAAAGTGAAAAGTTGGACACTTCCTTTAAAGAGTGGAAGGATATAAGTTATCCATCCACTCCAAAGTTAGTAAGGGAGTTTTTCGAAAGTGCCAGCAGCAAAAAGACTTGAGTATGGTGGTCACGCACTTGTTTGGGCAGGGGATTGGAGTGCAAAAGGTGCTGCCACTGCGATAAGTGGGGCTGCCCGTGCTGGTTATGACTACATAGAGATTGCATTATTAGATCCATGGAATGTGGATATTGCGATGACAAAGGATTTACTACAACAAAATAATTTAAGGGCGCACGCCTCCCTAGGTCTATCCGCTAAAACCGATGTGACAAGTCTTGATCAATCAATTGTGAAAAAAGGGGATGAGTTACTACGCCAAGCAACCGACGTATTACATGCGCTAGGCGGGAGTGAACTTTGTGGTGTTATTTACTCATCATTAGCTAAGTATCCACATCCGGCAAGTAAAGAGAATCGGGCTAACTCAGTTGGTGCGATGCAACGACTTGCAGATTACGCCGCCGATAAGGGCATTAATATAAATCTTGAGGTTGTAAATCGATATGAGACAAACATTATTAATACTGGCGCTGAGGGGTTAAAGTTTTTAGAGGAGGTAAATCGGGAAAACGCCTTTGTCCACCTTGATACCTATCACATGAATATTGAAGAGGATGGTATGCGCAAATCTGTGATCGAAGCCGGTGATCGTTTGGGCTTCGTTCATATTGGTGAGAGCCACCGCGGATATCTTGGAACTGGCAATGTTGATTTTGATACCTTCTTTGCCGCATTAAAAGAGGTTAAATACCAAGGTCCAATTACCTTTGAATCTTTTTCCTCAGCTGTTGTAGATCCGGCTCTTTCTAATACCTTGTGTGTTTGGCGAAACCTTTGGAGTGATTCAGATGATTTAGCTAAGAAATCACTGGATTATATGAAGGCGAGGTATTAATTAAATGCAGAGAGTCTGTTTTAGATTACAGGTTAAAAAAGAGATGATGGATGAGTATGCTCGCCGTCATGGGCAAGTATGGCCAGAGATGTTAACGGCGCTATCTGAAACAGGTTGGCACAATTACTCACTTCATTTGGATCGCTCCGATGGTACATTAATTGGCTACTTTGAAACCCCATCATTAGCAGAAGCTAAAGCTGGCATGGAAAAGAGAGAGATCAACGCAAAGTGGCAGGCAGATATGGCGCCATTTTTTGTTGCCTTAGATGGCAAGCGACCAGATGAAGGATTTTTACAATTAGAGGAAGTTTTTTATCTTAAATAATAAAAAGTTAAACCTAACAGAATAGGAGCAACGCATATGTCATCGAAGCAAGAGGCTAAGGGAATACTTAAGCGTTTTTGGATTGAGACTCCTTCTTGGGCGTATGGAAACTCTGGCACAAGGTTTAAAGTCTTTTCTCAACCTGGTGTGCCGCGAGATCCATATGAAAAAATTGCAGATGCTGCCCAGGTGCATAAGTACACAGCTGCTGCCCCATCTGTTGCCATGCATATTCCCTGGGATAAGGTCGATGATTACGCAAAGCTTGCCAAACATGCCAACGAGCTTGGAGTAAGACTTGGCACGGTAAATTCAAATACTTTCCAAGACGATGATTACAAATTTGGCTCAGTCTGCCACTTTGATAAGAAGATTCGCCAAAAGGCGGTTGATCACCTATTTGAGTGCATTGAGATTATGAACATTACCGGCGCCCAAGATCTAAAGCTTTGGTTTGCTGATGGTACAAATTATCCAGGCCAAGATGATTTAGCTGGCAGACAAGATCGCTTATTTGAAAGCTTGCAAAAGGTTTATGCCCGCCTTGGCGATAACCAGCGGATGCTACTTGAGTATAAATTCTTTGAACCAGCATTTTATTCAACAGATGTGCCAGATTGGGGCACATCATATGTGCATTGCACAGAACTTGGTCCTAAGGCAAGTGTTTGTGTTGATACCGGTCACCACGCACCGGGAACAAATATTGAGTATATCGTCGCCTTTTTACTTCGCAGAAAACGACTTGGCGCTTTTGACTTTAACTCTAGATTTTACGCCGATGATGATCTAATTGTAGGGGCTGCTGATCCATTCCAATTATTTAGAATTATGCATGAGGTTAATCAAGGTGGCGGCTTTGATAAGGGAACAACGGTCTCCTATGTATTAGATCAATGCCACAATATTGAGCCAAAGATTCCAGCACAGATTAGATCTATTACTAATGTGCAGGAGGCGGTTGCTAAGGCGTTATTAGTTGATGCTGAGGCATTAAAACAAGCCCAATTGGCTGGTGATGTTTTAGGTGCTAATGATTTATTGATGGATGCCTACAACACCGATGTACGTGATTTGCTGGGTGAGTTACGAAGTGAACAAGGATTAGCACCAGATCCAAAGATTGCTTATGCAAAGAGTGGATATGCTGAAAAAATTGCTGCTGAACGAGTCGGTGGCGCGCAAGCTGGATGGGGAGCTTAATGTCGACACCTAAAGTTGTTTCTGAATTATTATCTCGCAGTAATAAGTTGGGAGCAGAGCCCCGTTTTACTAATTACGCTGGTGGTAATACTTCAGCAAAAGGTGTGGTTGTAAATCCAGCAAATGGTAAAGACACAACAGTGTTGTGGGTAAAAGGTTCAGGTGGAGATCTTGGCACATTGAAGGAGGCGGGACTTGCTGCCCTTGATCTAGAAAAATTTAAAGATTTAGTAAATGTATATCCAGGTGTTGAGCGCGAAGATGAGATGGTCGCACTTTTTGATTACTGTGCATTTGGTAAGGGCGGGGCAGCTCCATCGATTGACACCTCTATGCATGGCTTAGTTGAGTTTGATCATGTTGATCATCTACATCCTGATTCAATTATTGCGTTAGCGACCGCAAAGGATGGCAAGAGGTTAACTGCTGAGTGTTTTGGCGATGAGATCTTGTGGGTGGATTGGCGACGACCTGGTTTTCAATTAGGACTAGATATGGCCAAGATAGCAAAAGATAATCCAAAGGCAAAAGGTTGTGTATTAGGTGGCCATGGCTTAACAACATGGGGTGCAACAAGTAAAGAGTGTGAAGAGCGATCTATTTGGGCAATTACAAAAGCGGAGGAGTTCATCAAGGCAAAGGGCAAGGCAGATCCATTTGGTAAGAAGGAGTCAAAGTACGCACCTTTAGAAAGTGCAAAACGTAAAGAGCGAGCAGCAGCGCTTGCCCCATACCTTCGCGGTATTGCATCTAAGGATGCAAGAATGCTGGGCAGCTTCACCGATAATGCTGTGGTTTTAGATTTCCTGCAAGGCTCTAAATTAATGGAGTTAGCAGCCCTGGGCACATCATGTCCTGATCATTTCTTGCGCACCAAGATCTCACCAATGGTATTAGATACCAAACCTGATGCACCGTTGGATGAGGTAATTAAGCGAGCAAATGAGTTGCATGAGTCATACCGTAAAAATTACGCCACCTACTACAACCGCCATGCTAAGAAAGATTCACCTGCTATGCGTGGTGCTGATCCATTAATTATTTTAGTTCCAGGTGTTGGTATGTTCTCTTATGGCAAAGATAAGCAAACCGCCCGGGTGGCTGGCGAGTTTTATATTAACGCAATCAATGTAATGCGTGGAGCAGAGGCTCTTTCAATCTATGCACCAATTACCGAGTCTGAAAAATTCCGGATTGAGTACTGGGATTTAGAGGAGGCAAAGTTAAAACGAATGCCAAAGCCAAAACCATTAGCGGGCAAGATCGCATTGGTAACCGGGGCAGCCTCTGGCTTAGGTAAGGCAACCGCTGAGCGCTTAGTTGTAGAGGGTGCCTGTGTTGTAGTTGCCGATCGAGATCTTGAGGGTGCTAACAAGCTTGCTACCGAGTTAGGCGGCAAAGACAAGGCAATCGCAGTTGCGATGGATGTAACTAGTGAGCAGGCGATTGCAGATGCAATGGCTACCACCATGCTTGCCTTTGGCGGTATTGATATTGTTATTAATAACGCAGGTATTTCAATTGCTAAACCAATTACTGAAACATCAGTTGCTGATTGGGATTTGCAATTAGATATTATGGCAAGGGGTTCATTTTTAGTATCTCGGGAGGCTGCCAAAGTATTAAAGGCACAGGGCATGGGCGGAGATATTATTTATATATCATCCAAAAACTCAGTCTTTGCCGGTGCTAACAATGTTGCATATGGCGCGACTAAGGCTGCGCAATCACATCAGGTGAGATTGTTAGCGGTTGAGTTAGGTGAGTTTGGTATTCGAGTTAATGGCATCAATCCAGATGGCGTGGTTAAGGGCTCTGGCATATTTGCTGGTGGGTGGGGCGCAAACCGCGCTCAGCAGTATGGGGTTGAGGAATCTAAATTAGGTGAGTTTTATGCGCAGCGAACAATCTTGAAAAAAGAGGTTTTGCCGGAACATATTGCTGCAGCTGTCTTTGTAATTTTAGGTGGGGATTTAACCCTGACTACTGGACTTCACATACCAGTAGATGGTGGTGTGGCCGCAGCCTTCCTTCGTTAGGAAAACCCTTGCTACATGCAGCAATTGATTTAGGTGGCTCATCAGGTCGGGTAACCGTGGGTGAGTTAGTTGATCAAAAAATAGTTTTGACTGAGCTGCACCGTTTTAAACATGAGCCAATTCAAAACAACGATGGCTTATTTTGGGATTGGCAATTTATCTTAGAGCAGATAAAAATCGGACTAAACAAGGCGGTGGAGCTAGGGCAGGTGGCAACAGTTGGTGTGGACAGTTGGGCGGTTGATTACGGATTAATTGATGCGAATGGTGCTCTCTTGGCCCCACCTCATTGCTACCGAGATGGTCGAACCGATGGGGTAATGGCACATCTTAAAAATGAGTTAGGTGTTGATTACATCTACGGAAAAACTGGAATTCAATTTATCTTCTTCAACACGATGTATCAATTATTTGTGGAGAAAAACTCATCAATATATGGCCGTGCGGATAAGTTTTTAATGGTGCCAGATCTGATTAACTACCTACTTTGTGGCTCAATTAGCACTGAGATCACCAACGCCTCCACCACCCAATTACTTAATGTTCACACCCAGGATTGGGATTGGGAGTTGATTGAGAAACTGGGCATAAAAAAAGGCTTATTTGCCAAGATTAATAAGCCTGGTGTGCAGGTGGGTGAGATTAAAGGACATGGAAAATTAGATGCAATCAAGGTGATCTCAGTTGGCTCCCATGACACAGCAAGTGCGGTAGCTGGCGCCCCACTTGGTGAGGATGGTTTAAGTGCATATATCTCAAGTGGCACCTGGTCCTTAGTTGGGCTGGAATTAACAAAACCAGTTACTGATAAAAAAGCGATGGAGTTCAATATCACCAATGAGATGGGTGTTGATGATCGGATTAGATTTATTAAAAATGTTGCAGGAATGTGGCTATTAGAGGAGTCTTTGGATTACTGGGCAAGTAAGGGTGAGCATTACACCGCAGCGGAGTTAGCAAAGGCGGCAGCTGAGCTACCAAGGGGAGCAGTCATTGATGCCAATGATCCAATCTTTGAAAAGCCAGGTGCTATGCCAGAGCGAATTGCAATGCTCTGTGATAAAAGTAATCAGCAAACTCCTCAATCTACCGCCGGATATGCCAGATGTATATTTGATTCATTAGCAGATGCCTATGCGAAGGTATTAGCGCAATTACAAAGCGCAGCCGGGGTAAAGATAAATGCAATTAATATTGTTGGTGGTGGCAGTGCTAATCGATTATTAAATCAATTAACCGCAGATACTACAGGTTTGCCTGTTTATGCTGGACCCTCTGAGGCAACAGTGCTTGGGAGTATTATGGTGCAGATGCAATCTGTTGGATTGATTAAATCATTAGCTCAAGGAAGAGTGTTTATTAAAAACTCAATTACCCAAGAGGAATTTAAACCAAGAGGGTAAATTAAACGGAGCGCATAACAGCGGTAACCTTACCAAGAATCTGTGCATCATCTGCTGGGATAGGTGTGAAATCATCATTTGCTGGCAAGAGCCAGAAGTGACCATCTTTTTTCGACCAGGTTTTAACAGTTGCCTCACCATCAATCATGGCAGCGACAATCTCACCCTTTTCCGCAGTTTTTTGGGAGCGGATCACAACAAAATCACCATCACAGATTGCAAGATCAATCATGGAATCACCTTTGACCTGCAGTAAAAATAGATCACCTTTGCCAACAATTGATTCTGGAAGAGGTAGTACCTCTTCAACTACCTGCTCTGCCAAAATTGGATTTCCAGCTGCGATCTTTCCAACCAATGGAATAAGCCGGGTCTTATCCTGTGGGGCAGCCCCCCCATCCTCACCAGGCAGGGTGATCTCAATAGCTCTTCCGCGGGCAGCATCCCTGCGGATCCAACCCTTCTCTTCAAGAATTTGCAGTTGATAGGTGACGGATGCGGTGGAGGCAAGACCTGCGGCCTTACCGATCTCACGCATAGAGGGTGGATACCCCTGGTTTTCAACTGCACGCTTAATCACAGACAAGATCTTTACCTGCCGTGGGGTTAGCCCATTGTCATCGGCTGGCCCATCGGGAAGCTCTGAGATGCTCTTTTTAGCCATAGGTAAAGGGTATATGAAGATTTGGAAAAAATCAAACATTTGTTCGATTTTAAGTAGACATTGTCAGTGGGGTGGTGTTTAATACTCTGTAGAACAGGTGTTCGAATCCCCTCGAAGACTGGTTATCAAGGAGCAGAAGATGAAGGCAAGATCGGCAAAGCAGCTAGCAAGAACAACCCTATCCATATCCTTACTGGTGGTAATTGGCGCAGGCTTTTCCACCATCTCATCAGCTAGTGATACCTCAGTAGCTGCTAACAGCCCAAGTGCCTACCAACAGATCACCGTCACACCGGGGGAGAGCCTTTGGTCAATCGCCTCAATGGTGGCCGCCCCAGGTCAGATCAATGCGGTGGTGGCAGATATTGTTGAGGTAAATAAGTTGGCCAGTGCTGATTTGCTGGCGGGTATGAAGATCTTGGTGCCATCTAAATAACCTTTCCACAGCTTTATCCCGGTTGACACAAACTGGTACCACTGTGGTACCATTTCAACATGGCTATGAATTTAAGGCTTTCTCCAACTCAAAATAAAGCGCTGAAAAAGGTGGCTGCTCAAAAGGGAATCTCCATGCAGGAGGCGGCATTAAAGGCTATTGATGAGTACATCTCTCATCGAGCCGATAAGTTAAATGAGAGTATTGCTCGAATAAAGAGTGAGGATGCGCAATTACTTGAGCGGTTATCTAAGTAGCGTTAGTAAGATTTAAGTGGCCAAGGAGATTGATTACTTAGAGCTGGCTGACATCCTAAAATTAGGCAAAGAGATCATTTCAGATTTTCGAATCCGAGATATTGGCTTATTGGAATCTGCTGTCGCTCGACCAAAAACCTCAGTCTTTGGTGAGGATGCCTATCCCACCTTCGCCGAAAAGGTTGCCTCCCTAATGCACTCAATCGCCCGTAACCACGCTTTGATTGATGGCAACAAGAGATTGGCTTGGGCAGCGGGGCGATTGTTTTGCTTGATGAATGATTGTGATATCCGGATGAATCAGGATCGAGCTTATGAGATGGTGATTGGGGTAGCAGCTGGTGAGATCGATTTGCCCCAATTGGGTAAGTTGCTCAAGCGAGCGATTAAGTGATTTCAGGCTGAAGGGAAAAGATTTCTCAAAACACGCCGATACAGGTGCTTTTAAACCCTAAACCGTGGGTCTATGGTTCACCCAACATATAGGGGCGATTACGCTTATGGCTTCCATAAGTAGTGGTTTTCCGCTAATGTGCTCTTCCCCCGCTTAGCTAGAAAAAGAAGGAGTAAGCCCCTCGTGATCTGTCCATTCTGCCGGTTTGAAGACTCCAGAGTGATTGATTCACGCCCAACCGATGAGGGAAACCAGATTCGCAGAAGGCGTGAGTGCACCAGCTGTGGCAAGAGGTTTAACACCGCAGAGAGCTCCATTCTTCTAGTCATCAAAAGATCAGGTGCTACTGAGCCATTCTCAAGAGAGAAGGTAATCAGTGGTGTGCGCAAGGCATGCCAGGGCAGACCAGTCAATGATGATGATTTAGCACTGCTTGCCCAACGAGTTGAGGAGTCCCTTCGCTCAGATGGTGTGGCAGAGGTCGAGGCCCAAGAGGTTGGAATGGCAGTTCTTGCGCCACTCCGAGAACTCGATGAGGTCGCCTACCTACGATATGCCTCGGTATACCGTAGTTTTTCCTCCCTAGAAGATTTTGAAGGCGAGATCGCACTGCTTCGTGCTGAGCCTTCTAGAAATTCAAAAGCTTTAAAAATTTCCCAACCAGCACGTGTTAATTAGTTGGCCCCTTTAAGTAGATAAGAAGTAGAGATAAGTAGTTTAAAAAGTAAAGTCGCAAAAAAGTTTTAAAAGAAGAAAAAGAAATTAAACAAACTAGTTAAGGGGATAAGTAAATGTCGATAGTGAATAAGCCAGCCGCGGTTAAGACCGGAACTGGAAAAGGTCTTACCATTGAACGTATCTACACCACCGCTGGAGTTCACCCGTATGACACCGTTAAGTGGGAAAGGCGTGATGTTGTTCAGACCAACTGGAAATCTGGTGAGGTTATCTTTGAACAAAAAGGTGTTGAGTACCCAGAGTTTTGGTCGGTAAATGCCTCAACTATTGTTACTACTAAATACTTCCGTGGTGCACTAGGAGCAGAAAATCGTGAGTGGTCACTAAAGCAGGTAATTGATCGCGTAGTTTTAACCTATACAAAAGCTGGAAAGGAAAATGGCTACTTTGCCACCCCAGCCGATGCTGAAATTTTTGAACATGAGTTAACCCATATGTTGATGCACCAAATATTTTCCTACAACTCACCAGTTTGGTTTAACGTAGGAACAGCAGCACCACAACAGGTCTCAGCCTGTTTCATCCTCTCCGTAGATGACACAATGGAGTCAATTCTTAATTGGTATAAAGAAGAGGGCTTTATCTTCAAAGGTGGCTCAGGTGCTGGCCTTAATCTTTCAAGAATTCGCTCATCCAAGGAGCTTTTAAAATCAGGTGGAACAGCCTCTGGCCCAGTCTCATTTATGAGAGGCGCCGACTCTTCCGCTGGCACAATCAAATCAGGGGGAGCAACTAGAAGAGCAGCCAAGATGGTGGTGCTAGATGTTGATCATCCAGATATCGAAGAGTTTATTGAGACCAAGGTGCGCGAAGAGGACAAGATCCGCGCCCTGCGGGATGCTGGCTTTGATATGGATTTAGGTGGCAAAGATATTGTCTCAGTTCAATATCAAAATGCTAATAACTCAGTAAGAGTCTCTGATGCCTTTATGAGAGCTTATGAAGCAGGAGATTCATTTGGATTAACCGCTCGTTCAACTGGTGAGGTTGTGGAGAGCGTTGATGCTAAACAATTGTTTAGAAAGATGGCACAAGCTGCTTGGGCATGTGCTGATCCTGGCATTCAATATGATGACACGATCAATGAGTGGCACACCAACCCAGAGACTGGCCGGATCAATGCCTCCAATCCATGCTCTGAGTACATGTCTCTAGATAACTCATCATGTAACTTGGCATCTTTGAACTTAATGAAGTTCTTAAAAGCAGATGGCTCCTTTGATGTTAAAAACTTTGTCAAGGTAACTGAGATGGTAATTACCTCAATGGATATCTCAATCTGCTTTGCAGATTTTCCAACCCCGGCAATTAGTCAGACCACTAGAGATTTCCGCCAATTAGGAATTGGTTATGCAAATCTTGGCGCACTGCTTATGGCCTCAGGTCTTGCCTATGACTCAGATGGAGGCCGGGCCCTGGCTGGTGCGATCACCTCATTACTTACCGGTGTCTCATACCGACGAAGTGCAGAGCTTGCTGGCATTGTTGGTCCATACAATGGTTATGCCAGAAATGCTGCCGCTCACACCAAGGTAATGCGCAAACACCAAAATGCAACTGAGTCAGCTAAATCAGTCTCAACCTTGGATAAGGATGTTTGGAGTGAGGCGATTAAGCAATGGTCTACTGGCAACACAATTGGTGAAAAAAATGGCTGGCGCAACGCGCAAGCATCGGTATTAGCACCAACTGGCACCATCGGTTTGATGATGGATTGCGACACCACCGGTATTGAGCCAGATCTAGCCCTTGTTAAGTTTAAGAAGATGGTCGGCGGTGGATCAATGCAGATTGTCAACCAAACTGTGCCACTTGCACTTAAGAAACTTGGCTACACCGATGAGACAATTGAAGCAATTGTTGAGTACATCGCAGAGCATGGAAATATAATTGATGCTCCTGGATTAAAGAGTGAGCATTACTCAGTCTTTGATTGCGCCATGGGTGTTAGATCAATTACCGCAATGGGCCATGTTCATATGATGGCAGCATGTCAGCCATTCCTATCTGGTGCGATCTCAAAGACAGTTAACCTGCCAGCCGATGCCACGGTGGAGGAGATCGAAGAGGTTTACTACCAAGGTTGGAAGTTAGGTCTTAAAGCGTTGGCGGTCTACCGTGATAATTGCAAGGTTGGACAACCTTTATCTGATTCAAAGGGTAAAAAGGATGAGGCGGTAGCAACTGAGGCTGCTCACACTGCAGTTAGAAAGAGATTGCCAAAATCTCGTCCAGCCCAAACCACATCATTTTCAGTAGGAGGTGCTGAGGGTTATATGACCAGCGGTGCCTACGCTGATGGTGCTCTTGCTGAAGTATTTCTAAAGCTTGGCAAGCAGGGCTCAACACTTGCTGGTGTTATGGATGCCTTCTCAATTGCAGTATCAATTGGATTGCAATACGGCGTTCCACTGGAGAGCTTTGTGGAGAAGTTTGCTAACCAAAGATTTGAACCAGCTGGTATGACAGATGATGCTGATATCAGAATGGCGCAATCGGTAATGGATTACATCTTCCGCCGACTTGCCCTTGATTACCTACCATTTGAGTCACGATCTTCCCTTGGTATCTACTCAGCGGCAGAGCGCGCTCGCGCACTTGAAAGTGGTGAGTACACAGCTGATGAAAAACCAGCAGCAATCTCTGCTCCTGCTAAAAAAGTAGAGAGCAAAAAGCAAGAGGTGAAGATTGAAAAAGCACCAGTTGATAACTCATCCGTTGGTTCATCAATGGAGTTGTTTGAGAAGATGGCTGGGGTTAAATCAGATGCACCACTTTGCATGACCTGCGGCGTCAAAATGAGAATGGCTGGCTCCTGCTTTGTCTGTGAAGGATGTGGCAACACCTCCGGCTGCTCCTGAT